>JAZUJB010000049.1:0-47554 GCA_045642545.1 Oscillospiraceae bacterium | reverse complement strand
GGCAGAGGCGGCATGGTCATATCGAGGAAGCTCTCAAGGAAGGGCTCAATGCCGAAGTTGTTGAGAGCCGAGCCGAAGAACACGGGGCTGAGCTTACCTGCTCTGACCTGCTCGATATCGAACTCATAGCCTGCACCGTCTAAAAGCTCAATGTCATCGGAAAGTGTCTGACGAAGGCGCGGTCCGATAAGCTCATCGAGCTTTTCGGTTTCATCGAGCGTACACTCAATTGCCTTAATCTTGTTCTGACCGCGGTGGAACTCGTTGAATGCGAGGATTTCACGCTTTTCACGGTCATACACGCCCTTGAAATCGATACCGCAGCCAATGGGCCAGTTGATGGGATAGGTGCCGATACCGAATTCATTTTCAAGCTCCTCCATCAAATCGTAGGGGCTGCGTGCCTCACGGTCTAGCTTATTTATAAATGTAAAGATGGGGATATTACGCATTGCGCAGATTTTGAACAGCTTTCTTGTCTGCGGCTCGATACCCTTTGCGGCGTCAATAACCATAACTGCCGAGTCAGCCGCCATAAGAGTGCGGTAGGTATCCTCGGAGAAGTCCTGATGTCCCGGGGTGCCGAGAATATTGATGCAGTAGCCGTTATACTCAAACTGCATTACAGATGAGCTAATTGAAATGCCGCGCTGCTTTTCAAGCTCCATCCAGTCTGACACTGCGTGTCTTGCAGTTGCCTTGCCCTTTACAGAGCCTGCAAGCTGTATTGCTCCGCCGTACAGCAGAAGCTTTTCGGTAAGCGTTGTTTTACCGGCGTCGGGGTGCGAGATAATCGCAAAAGTCCTGCGGCGCTCGATTTCCTTTCTCATATCAGCCATATATGAATCTCTCCGTAATTTATTTCACACGAGCAAATATATTATCACATAAATTCCCGAAAATCAAAGACTTTTAGCTAAAAATTATTCTTTATTTGCGTTTGCGTTTATGATATCCTATCCATAAGTAAAACAAAGGAGATATTACATTATGAGTTTTGCAGTAAATCCTTATTCAGAAGCTGAGATAAAGGGCGTTAAGCTGCCCACAAGAATTATCCGCTCCGCTACCCACGAGGGTATGGCAGACGAATACGGCAAGCCGAATGAGAAGCTTATCCGTACATACGAAAAGTATGCCAAGGGCGGCGTAGGCCTTATCATCACCGGCTATATGGGCATCTCCCAGCAGGGCAAGTGCCCGCTTTACAATATGACCATGATTAACTCCGATGAGCTTATTCCCGCATGGAAGGAAATTTGCGACAGAGTTCACGCGGCAGGCGCTCCCATTTTCGCACAGATTGCTCACTCCGGCCGTCAGACCAGAAAAAAGGTCACCGGCGAAAAGACCGTTGCTCCCTCGCCTATCCGCGATTTTCTCTATTGGGAAACCGTTCCTCATAAGCTGAGAGAAAAGGAAATCCATAAGATTACCGACGATTTTGCCGCTGCTGCACTCAGAGCCAAAAAAGCCGGCTTTGACGGCATTCAGCTTCACTGCGCGCACGGCTACCTGCTGCACGGTTTTCTTTCTCCGCACACCAACAAGCGCAGAGACAAATGGGGCGGTTCAACAGAAAACCGCTTCCGCATAGTCGGTGAAGCACTTGCAAAGATGCGTGAAAAGGTCGGGGATTTCCCCATTATCGTCAAGATAAGCGCTTCCGAGAAGGAGCGCGACGGTCTTAATCCTGAGGAAGCGCTGAATATTGCCAAGCTCATGGAAAAGGCAGGCGCTGACGGCATTGAGGTCTCCTGCGGTCGTGCAAGCGAGGGCTTCAACATGTCCCGCGGCGGCTTCCCCTACCCCATCATGTGTACCGATAATTTCCGCTTTGAGATGTTCCCCAAATTCGTATGGCCGTTCCTCAAGCCCTTTATGAAGCTCATCTTCAAGAGTCCTCTGCCTCTGTTCAACTACAATGTTGACGCTGCAGATATGATAAAAAAGGCAGTAAGCATTCCCGTTATCGTATGCGGCGGCATTCGCTCGGCAAACGATATTGCCGCCATTCTTAACGACGGCAAGGCTGACTTTATTTCCATGTCCCGTCCGTTTATCTGCGAGCCCAACCTCGTAAACAAGTTCCGCAGCGGTGAGCAGACCGAGGCAAGATGCATTAACTGCAACTACTGCCTCATGGGCGCTGAACGCAGACCCATGAAGTGCTATTACGGTCAGCTGCCCGTAAGCAAAGAATAAAGCAAAACAAAAAGACAGGTCAATGACCTGTCTTTTTAATTCAATCGTATATTACACTGACAATTTTTGTGGGTGTAGGGTCTGCTGCATAGCGTTTTTTACTGACAACAATTGCAATAACTACACCTGCAAGCGCAGCACCGAATGCCGCGGCGATGCACGCGCCCTCACCGAGCGAAAGCAATGCCGCAATCAGATAGCCTGCAATCAGCATAACAATCGGCAGGACATATATTGCAAGCGCACCCTTTACAACGCCCGCTGTGGGTGTTTCAATCATAACATGCTGACCGCGGTGAGCGTCTATCGGATTTTGTACAACAGATTTCATGAGATGCTCGTACTTGCAGCCCTCACAGCCGTTGCAGTCGCCGCCGCAGATGCCGAGGCGTTCAACAACGACCTCAGCAAGTCCGTCCTCACGAATATTGGTGATTATTGCTTCCTGAAGCATAAAAGTTCTCCGTTTCGCGTTTTTTCTCATTATACACGCTTATTTGCCTTGTAGCAAGACTGTTATTATGCTACAATAATCTTTACCATAGAACGGAGGTTTTAGTCTATGCCTGTTCTTAACCTGAAAAAGCTAAACTGCAAAAACTGTCATAAATGTATCGTGCAGTGTCCCGTAAAGGCTATTCGCTTTTCCGGACATCAGGCACATATTATAAATGACGAATGCATTCTCTGCGGTCAGTGCTTCGTCGTCTGCCCTCAGGATGCTAAGGAGATTGTTGACGACAGAGATAAGGTCCGCTCTCTCATTAACAGCGGTGCACCCGTAATCGCAAGCGTTGCGCCTTCATTTTACGCCTGCTGGGATAAGTGCGGCATAAACTCTATCCGCAAGGCGCTTGTTTCTCTCGGCTTTGCCGACGCGGAGGAAACCGCACTCGGCGCAACCATCGTCAAGCGCGAGTATGAGCGACAGATTCGTGAGCAGACTCAGGACATTATCATTTCCTCAAGCTGCCACTCGGTCAATCTGCTTATCAAAAAGCATTTTCCCGAGCTCAGCAGATTTCTTTCCCCTACCGTGTCACCCATGATTGCACACGCTATGGACATTAAGCGCCGTAATCCCGAGGCAAAGGTTGTTTTCATTGGACCTTGCGTTTCAAAAAAGGACGAGGCAATCGGCTCCTGTGTTGACGCTGTTCTTACCTTTGAGGAGTTTGACCAGATGTGTCAATGTGCCGGCATAAAGATTGAGCCCGAATTCGGCGAAAGCGCCGACGGCAAGGCACGCAGCTTCCCCATTTCCGGCGGCATTCTGAAGTGCATGGACTTGCCCGACAACGGCTATCTGTACCTCGCCGTTAACGGCGCAGCCAACTGCATGAATGCTCTGCGTGATATCAGAAACGGCAAAATTGAAAAATGCTTCATTGAGATGGCTACCTGCGCAGGCAGCTGCATTGACGGACCTATAATGGAAAAGTACATTAACTCTCCCGTTCGTCATATCTGCTCTGTTCTCAACAAGGTCGGCAAGGAGGACTTCGATATTGAGCAGCTCGCTCCCGAAACCTTGAAGGTTGAGCATATCGGCACTCCGCTTGATTTGCCCACACCCACAGAAAAGGAAATCCGAGAAATCCTCTCAAAGCTCGGCAAGGAGCGTCCCGAGAAGGACCTTAACTGCGGCGCATGCGGCTACAACACCTGCCGCGACAAGGCAATTGCAATTTACAGAGGCACTGCCGACTACAGTATGTGCGTGCCGTTCATTATGGACAGAACCGAGCGCTTCAGCAACAAGGTTCTCAACAATATCCCCAGCGGCGTTGTAGTTGTCAATGAAGACCTTGAGGTGCAGCAGCTCAACCGCTCCGCAATGCAGTTCCTCAACATTGACCACGAGTCCGATGTTATGGGCGAAAGCGTTGTCAGAATACTCGACACCGCGCCGTTCTTCACTGCACTTGAAACGGGCAAATCCGTCAAGAAAATCCGCAGCTATTTCGCAGACTACAACAAATACTTTGAGCAGACAGTTGTTTACGACCGCTCCTCAAGGATTCTCATCGATATCTTCAGCGATGTTACCGAGGAAGAGGAGGAAGCTCTGCGCAGCAAAACCATCAGCCGTCAGGCCGCCGAGATAACCAACAATGTTATCGAAAACCAGATGCGTATCGTTCAGGAAATTGCGTCTCTGCTTGGCGAAACAACCGCAGAAACCAAGATTGCACTGACCAGATTGAAGGAGTCACTGAGCCTTGATGAAGACGATGAAGAATAACAATCTGACCTGCGATATCGGTCATCTGAGCTTAAACCACTACGGCGAGCAGCTTTGTGGTGACCATGTTGATGTTGTTGAAGAGGGCGACACCACCATTATCGTGCTTGCAGACGGTCTGGGCAGCGGTGTTAAGGCCAGCATTCTCTCTACGCTGACCTCAAAAATCATATCCACCATGCTTGCCGCAGGACTCGGTCTGCGTGATGCGGTTGAAACCATAGCTGCTACCCTGCCCATTTGTCTTGAGCGCAAAACCGCGTTCTCGACCTTCACAATTATCAGAATTGTAGGCAATCAGCACGCAGATATAATTCAATACGAAAACCCGAATGTAATAATGATGCGCAACGGCAGACACTATGAGTTTCCACTGACCACGATGCAAATCGGTGAAAAATCCATTTTCCGTTCATCTATTGAGCTTGCCGACGGTGATACCTTCATCGCAATGAGCGACGGTGTTCTGTACGCAAGCGACGACGGCGTTCTTAACAATGACTGGAGCCGTGATAAGCTGATTGAATTTATTGAGCCGATTACAGATGCAAACTTCACCGCCAAGGTGCTTGCATCGATAATTCTTGACGAAACCAACAAGCTTTACGGCGGCAAGCCCTTTGACGATGCCACGGTCTGCGTGCTTAAAATCAAGGAACGCCAACCGACGAATATTGCAATCGGCCCTCCCAAGAGCCGCTCGGACAACAAGCGTATGATGTCGCTGTTCTTTGCAAAAGAAGGTCACCACATCGTATGCGGCGGCACTACTGCATCTATTGCAGCGGAATTTCTCGGTGAAACCGTCAAGGTTAACGCAACATCCCCCGACCCTGACATTCCTCCCACCTCGGAGATTAAGGGCATAGACCTTGTAACTGAGGGTATTATAACCATCGACAAGGTTCTGATTTACGCACAGGACTATCTTGCGGACAACAAATCTTTCGAGCAATGGAGCTACAAGAGGGACGGCGCTTCCCTTGTCGCTCGAATGCTTTTCGAGGACTCCACCGACATCAATATGTTTATCGGCAGAGCCGAAAATCGTGCACACGACAGTTTAACAATTAACTTCAATGTTAAGATGGAAATTGTTCACGAGCTTGCCGAATGCCTTGAGCAGATGGGTAAGCGAGTAAAGATGTTGTACTTCTGATAACAAAAAAGACCTTAAACAGCTGTTTAAGGTCTTTTTTATATGTACCATGCTCTACCGTCATAGGGGCAGAATCTGTATGCAAGGCCGGGTGCAAGCATATCGCCGTTGCGGCACAGCAGCTCATCGACCCGGACAAATTCATAGCCCTCATCAAGCAGAATATCTATCGCCTGAAGCACAGCGGGTACGGTTGCCTCTTTGGTATCGTGCAGCAGGACTATATCACCATCGCGCGCACGGCTGACAAGATAATCGCATATATAGTCTACATCAATATTCACCCAATCGCGGGGAGTGTCTGACCACAGCACCGCAACCATATCAATTCTGTTAAGCTGCAAGCCGGTATAATATCCATAGGGCGGTCTGAAAAACTGCGGTCTTTCGCCGGTTATCTGCTCAATGAGGTTGTTTGTGCTGTCAATTTCCTCTGCAATCTCTTCCCTGCTGCTTTTGAAAAAATTGATATGCGACCAGGTATGGCAGCCGATAAGGTGTCCGTCTTCATGCATATGCTCAACAACTTCGGCTCTGTTTTCAAGCTTTCTGCCCATCAGGAAAAAGCTTGCCTTGACATTGCGTTCGCGCAGACCGTCAAGAAGCTCCTGCGTATGCTCGCCCGGACCGTCATCAAAGGTCAGTGCAATCTGCTTTTTGCAGTCTGTTTGCGGCTGAACATACACCGTCTTTTCATACGGAGTCGTGAGAAAGCTTGCAAGCACCGCACATATTATTACGCCGATTACTATAAATGCGTATTTAATTTTGAATTTATGTTTTGTCTTCATAGCTTTAATAAAGACAGGAGCAAAAAAGCTCCTGTCTTAGTCCATTTCCGCGAGATTATGAGCTATACCTCGGAGTGCTCAATTCCTCGGATTTCGTTCAACACCCGCAGACGCTATCAGCTCCGTAAGGTGCGCATCTGCAGTCTGCGTCAACAGATACCTCCCCCGTCGGAGCAGGTTTTGCTGCATAAAAGATACATTATCACAGAGAGGGAAGCTGATATCGGGCAGCACCCGATACCACAGACTGCAACAACTTTTCAATTATGCGGCAGCTATCTCAATAAAAGGCCAAGCTTACGCTCTGCCATTAAATGAAATACGGTTTAATCAGTGTGCCTTGCACCACTCAACGATATCGCAAACGCACCACGATGCAGGCTCACCGATGCCGGTTTCCGCCATCTTAAGTGTGGCCTTTTCCTGCTCATTAAGCTCGGCCTTTGCCTTCAGTCTTGCGGCGATTTCCTTGTTCTTGAGCTTCATCATAAGTCTGTAATGAAGCGGAAGCTTCTTGAGATTAAAGCCGCCCTGCTGACAGAACAGAGGCACATCGGCATCAATATCATTCTTTGCTCTTCCGACTGCCTCGCTGCCCTCATTTACGGGTCCCATACCGACCTGAACAACAGCGCCTATCTTATACTTCTCAGCAGCCTTTTCATAGCCCATAATCTTGCCTGCAAACAGCCAGCCGATATAGACGATTTTATCGTCATCATCGATTTTTTCCTTGCCGAATTCGTAAGCGGGGATTGATAGCTCTTTTGAAACGAGCTCAGCATACTTTTTGCAGGAGCCTGTACAGGAATTATATAAAACAGCAGAAAACATTGCTTATACCTACCATAGATTATTTTTTATTAAGATTACCATATTATTTTTTGAAATTCAAGTATTTAGGAATTTGAATGCTTTTTTTGCGAACACATTGTCGGATATCGTCCGCGCCGTAACCTCTTTGTAAACGCAGTAATCATATTGTAATCTACAGGTGTACAATATTTTGTATACAGGCAGAATTCGGCACAAAATCTATTGCATTTTACAAATGAATGTAATAAAATATCTTCGTATATTAATGTGATAGCAGGATTACTGCTTCCACGCGCGCTGTCTCTGCGTTCTTCTATGAGGAATAATTTGTACGGAGTAACTGGAAAATTTAGTCCAAGCATAGCGTTAATAACAAATATTGGAGAAAGGAGGAAAACAATCCATGACTAATACTGTTAAGTCCTCAAAGCTTCTTATTGCTTTTGTTGTTGTACTTTCGGTTATGCTTATCGCTGCTTTCTCAATGAGTTCTCAGGCAAACGCTGATGCTCTTGATGTTGTTGAGAGTGTTGTTGCTTCTGTAACTGAGCTTGACATCACTAACGACGCACTGGTAGAGGCAAGCGCAAACAGTGTCATTGATAGAGTTATCGATTCCATCGACTATGACTTCTCACCCATTCCCGGTGAGGACGATTTCCTGTCCCATGATGGTGAGAACTTCGAGGGTGGCCCCCACTGGTACCTTCACATCACTCACTACTCACTGCTTCCCGATGACTTTACCATCACTCTTTGGTCCACCGCTTCCGCTCCCAATTACTACCAGACCCTGACCAAGGCTGACCTTATGGCAAGAGCCGGTATCATTCGCATTCCTGCTTGTGTTCCCGTCTATGTCACTTCCAGCTGCGACAAGGTTGAAGGTTGGGCAATGATGGATGCTACCGCAGAAGGTGCATTCCTTTTCAATCCCGCCACTGGTGTATGCGACGAATATGACAATCTGTGGTGCGGCCTCTGCGGCCCCCTGGAGCAGGCTCACAACTTCCAGCAGGTACATCATGATACCGCTGGCATCAATGGTATTCCTGTAGGTGATCACAATCTTCACCTCCATGTAATCCTTGCTGACGATCCTGACCTCGGTGACGACGACGCAGATGCTGATGCAGATGCAGACGCAGACGCAGACGCTGATGCAGACGCTGATGCAGATGCAGACGCAGACGCTGATGCAGACGCAGACGCTGATGCAGATGCAGACGCTGATGCAGACGCAGACGCAGACGCTGATGCAGATGCAGACGCTGATGCAGACGCTGATGCAGACGCAGACGCTGATGCAGATGCAGACGCAGATGCTGATAAAGACCCCGAAGACGACACTAAAGAGCCGGCTACGGGCGATGTCAGAAATGTTGTGCCGATAGCAATGATTGCTGTTGCAAGCTTCATGGTTTTGGCATCAACATATCGTAAGAGAGAAGAAAACTAATCTAATGTGGGTGATTAGTTGACTTATCGCTTAAGTGAATATAAAATAGGAGTGGTAATTCTACCACTCCTATTTCTTATTTGAGGTGGGTCCATGAGCGGAAACAATAAGAAGAAAAAATCCAAATACAAGGCCAATTCGGCAAAGAACAAGAAAAATGCAAAGAAGGCTTTCATAATCGTCTGCGCAATAGTCGTGCTTATTGTTGCCGCTGTTGCAATAATGCTGATAGTCAGCCAGAAGAAGGACGCTGCCAAGGTCGATTTGTATGATTCAAAGTCTGCGCTCCTCAAGGAACAGCTTATGTCTGACAGCCGAAGCGATGAAATGTCGGAAATATCCGTTGAGGATATTCCGGAAAGCGTTGTGTTTATCTCCGTCTGCAGCGGTGAGAATCGCGCCAAGGTGTTTACCGGCACCGGCAGCAGCCGCGAGGAAGCATGGAATGACGCAAACGCTCAGGCCAGAGATTATGTTGTTAAGAACAGCTACAATCCACTTTGGGTAAAGGCTGACCTCATGTCCTCGGCGCAAAGCTTTGACTCCGAAGGCTTAACGGAGGAGCTGTACCGCTACAGAGAGGAATTTTTCCGCAGGGGCATTGCCTTTGACAGCAGCTTTGACACTGCTCTGCTCGAGGCTGAGCTCAACGGCGCAAAGATTATCGACTACGATAATGACTGCATTGACTTAAAATATCTCAATACATATCTTAAGAAGGCTGACCGCAATCAGATTGACGATTTGCCCGACAGCTACATTGTGTTCAACTGCATAGGCTGGATATGCGACGAAAACAGCGAGGTCTATGACCTCATAAGCGGCCACGGTGATTACGGCAGACGCACCGTTGACACCGTCGACAAGGAATACGCCGAAATGCTGGTTACAAACGCATCGGGCTTCCTTATAGACCAGGTCAACAAGGACGGCAGCTTTGTTTACGGCATATATCCCAGATTTGACAACGATATCGACAACTACAACATTGTCCGACACGCAAGTACTCTGTGGAGTCTTGTCTGCCAGTACAGAATGACCGGCAACAAGGAACTAAAGTCCGTTATCGACAGAGCCATTGACTATATGGTTGACAACGCCATCATATACTCCGGCGACGATACCGCATATCTGTACGAGGAAAAATCGGACGAAATCAAGCTCGGCGGCTGCGGCGTTGCGGTTGTTGCCCTGACCGAGTATATGGACGCATTCGAGTCCGACAAGTATGAAGACATTGCAATTAAGCTCGGCAACGGAATACTGACAATGCAGAACAGCACGAGCGGCGAATACTACCATGTGCTCAACGGTGACTGCACCAAGAAGGAAGAATTCCGAGTAGTCTATTACGACGGCGAGGCTACCTTTGCACTCAGCAGACTGTATTCCCTCACCGGTGATGAAAAGTGGCTTGATGCCGCAAAGCTTGCGGTTGAACATTTCATTGATGCCGACTATGTTCAGTACAAGGACCACTGGGTTGCATACTCACTGAATGAAATTACGAAGTATGTCGATGACGAGCGCTACTACACCTTCGCTCTCAGAAACGCGCAGGAAAACCTCAACACAATCTACAACCGCGATACGACCTACCACACATATTTCGAGCTGCTTATGAGTACCTTTGAGCTGTACGACAGAATGCAGGAGCGCGGAATTCATGTTGACTATCTTGACAACGGATTTGACCTCGACTACTTCCTCAAGACCATATACAAGCGCGCTGACCACATGCTCAACGGCTACTTCTTCCCCGAATATGCAATGTATATGGCAAACCCCAACCGCATTCTGAACACCTTTATGGTCAGACACGACGGCTACCGAGTCAGAATTGACGATGTGCAGCACAGTGTAGGCGGTTATTATCTGTATTATGTAAACTACGACAAGCTTGTTAACTACGGTATGCTTGAATGCAGGGACTAATATGAAACAGAAAGCAAGAAAAATTATCAGACTTATAGCGACAATTGCGCTTGTTGTCTCGTTGGGTATACTTGCAGTGTATCTCATAGGCGACATTCGCGATGCAAGGGTTGCGCGGGAGCTTGAGGCTCTCAAGAACAGCGAGGCTTATGTTCCCGATGTTCTTGATGAGTACGCGGCGCTTGTGGATGAAAACCCCGATACAATCGGCTGGCTTAAAATCGAAGGCACGCCCATTGACTATGTCGTTATGCAGACTCCCGAGGATGCGAACAAGTATATCCATCTCGATTTCTACGGCAACTATTCGTACCGCGGCTGCCTTATTCTCGACGACCGCTGCGATGTTCTTCGCTCCGACAATCTCACTATTTTCGGACATAATATGAAGGACGGCTCAATGTTCGGCGACCTTTTGTATTACAAGGATAAGAGCTACTACGAGGAGCACAAGATTATTTCCTTTGACTCAATATACGAAAAGCACACCTACGAGGTTGTGGCGGCAATATACACCAAAATCCCCGGTAATGAGGTTGAGGCCTTCCGCTATTACAGATACAGTGGAATTGATGACAAGGAAATGTTTGAGCAGTACAAGCAGTTTATCGATGAAAACCGCGAGTATGAAACGGGTGTTGAGCTTCAGGACGGAGATAAAATTCTCACGCTTTCCACCTGCGCCTATCACACCTTCAACGGCAGATTCATTGTAGTTGCAAGGCAAATCACATAAAGCTTGAATAAGAGCGCCCAAAGGCGCTCTTATTTTTCGTTTTAAATATCAAACATTCTTTCTGATTTTGTAATTAAAATAATTGAAATTTGCTCAATTGCCTTGTATAATATCAATAATTACATTTATTTGCATTTTCGGGAGAAATTACTCAAATGGTAGACAAGTCAAAAAAGGCTGTTAAGGAAGCCCTGCTGGAGATAATGCGAGAAAAGGATTTTAATCAGATTACCGTTAATGAGCTGATTAAAAAAGCGGGTATCAGCAGAGGCACATTTTATACGCACTTTTCAAATATCGAGGATGTCCGTCAGCAGCTGATTGAGGAGCTTTACGCTCGCGCTGACAGCTTGTTTTCAGGCTGCAAAGCAAGCGATATTGCAAAAAATCCTTACCCTACCCTGCTGATGGCGGCAAAGTATATGAAAGAGAGCACCGACCCTGCAAAGCGGCTTTTCAAGTATCTTAATGTTTACAACTTGAACATAAATCTGAAAACATGGCTTACAGACTTCATTCTCAGCGACGGGGAATTTGTTATTAAATTGGGCGGCAAAAATCAAGCCGAGATTTATGCCCGTTTCATCGCAGGCGGCGTTATGCACGCTTATAATATGTGGCTGACCTCCCCTGCCGATGTTGATGCAGAGCTTATCGCAAAATCACTGAGCAGCATTCTTACCGGCGGATTAAATGCAGTTATAAGCTGAAAAGCAAAAAACAGATGTATCGAAGGATACATCTGTTTTCATTTTAATCACCGAATGATATGCCGATATCCCTTGCAACCTTAATAAGCGGATGGTCTGTCGGCAGGAATTTTGTACGGCTTGCTGCCTCATCAAGCGGGATAGAAACAATCTCGCCCTGCTGAATTGCAACCATTCTGCCGTACTGCTTATTTGCAATGAGCTCTGCTGCTGCGGTGCCGAAGCGTGTTGCAAGCACTCTGTCGTACGGGCAAGGAGGACCGCCGCGCTGATAGTGGCCGGGAATGGTTACTCTCGCTTCCTGTCCGAGCGCTGCTTCAAGCTGCGCCGCAATCTCGTAGGAGACGGTGGAATGCTTTGATTCCTCGCGCTTTTTGCGGCTCTCCTCCTCGCTCAGAAGCTGGTCATCAATGGACCTTGCGCCCTCTGCAACGGCAATAATCGAAAAGCTTCTGCCGCGCTTACGGCGGTTTTCAAGTGCCTGGATTACCTTGTTGATATCATAGGGAATCTCGGGCAGGAGAATAATATCCGCACCGCTGCCTATGCCTGCGTGGAGTGTGAGCCAGCCTGCATCGCGCCCCATAAGCTCAACGAGGAAAATGCGGCCGTGTGAGCTTGCGGTTGAATGAATATAGTCGATTACATTCGTTGCAATATCAACCGCGCTCTGGAAGCCGAAGGTGGTATCAGTGCCCCAGATATCGTTGTCTATTGTTTTCGGCAGTGTGACAACATTCATTCCTGCATCCATAAGAAGCTTTGCGCTTTTCTGAGTGCCGTTGCCGCCCATTATGACAAGGCAGTCAAGGTTTAAGCGGTTGTATGTGTCCTTCATTGCGGGGATAAGACTGTTGCCTTCTTCATCGACAATGTCCTTGCCGGGAATGTAGCGCTGGCGTGATGTACCGAGGATTGTGCCGCCCTCGGTGAGAATACCCGAGAAATCCTTAGGCTCCATAAACTTGTAGTCGCCCTCGATGAGTCCGCGGTAGCCGTCATACATTCCGAAGATTTCGAGGTTTTCAATGCTGTTATAGAGCGCCTTGCCTATGCCGCGCATTGCTGCATTAAGACCCTGGCAGTCGCCGCCGGAGGTGATAAGTGCAACTCTTGTCATTCTTTTCAATTCAAATTACCTCACTGGTTAATATACTTACATTTTAATACATGCGGTTAAAATGTCAATCGTACATGCTGCTGAAAAACAACGGAGGCCTTACACTCGGCCTCCGTCCTTTTTGTATATTCTCAACATTTAATGGCATCAATATACAGATTGAGGTTATTTTCAAGATAGCCCGACCTGCTGTAGCTTACGAGCATATATTTGTTCTCATACTGCATAAGCAAAATTTCTGTGCTGTCATCATCAGTATAGGTTGCAGTTACAAGATAGATTACAACTTCGTCCCGGCTTACATCCTCAATGGTGTAGCTCGGAACTGAAGTGTCGGAAAACTCGTGCTCGTCAAAACGCTTGATCAGATACTGTCGGATTTCTTCAACGCTTTTCTCAAACTCCTCAGCATCAAATTCAACATAGGTTTTTAGGTCTTCATTGAGCAGCGATTCTGCGTACTGCGGCTTTACTGTTTCATAATAATACACGAGGTAACCGAAGCGGTTATCTTGATAAATTCCGCCCTTTTCATCGTAGAAATCGGTGCTTTGGTGAAGCTTTATGATTGTCGGTGCAAGAAGGTCTGTGTCCGTATAATAATAACCGTAAGGTGCCGATTGATTATCTTCCATCATAGATTTGAGCGTTTCAAGGTCATCGGCATTAATTTCAGCTAAGGTCGGAAACGGTATAGTCGAAAGGTCATCAAGCCCCTTATAGTGTTCAACACCCGTCGGTATTACAAGGTGCAGCGCCCACAGAATGATGATGGGTATGCTCAGCGGTATCAGTATTGAGCCTACAATTGATTTCCCCTTATATTTTTCGCCTGAGGGAAGCTCACCGCCCTTTTCTATGCCTCGGATAAGCTTTTTGAGATGCTGGCAGCTGCGAAAATGCAGTATAAACTCAAACAGCAGCAACACTGCCATAAGGCAGACGAGTATGTAATAGCCCGTACCGTAGCTGATCAGCGCACTGACTACAGAAGCTGAATCATTAAGCGCCGAGTTAATCGGGACTCCGACCTGAGAGAAAAGGAACATTACAAGGAACAAAATCCAGTATGCAGTATGCTTTTTCGCGAGGCTTTTAAGCGGCTTTACAAGATGGCTGTGGTCGCTGTAAATCTCGGGTGCCTCGGGGTTGTCGCTCGAAAGCACAACAAGGTCGTTTTTGAACTCGCCTACAACCTGCCACGAGTTAAGCTCGTACATCTCCTTCTTTTCCTCGGGAATCTGACCTGCAACAACATTGCAGAAGTCAAGCCTGTAGCGCATTTTCTTCGGCTCCGCCTTTTCAAAGCGAGCGCAGAAAAATCCGCAGTCCTTATAGAAAAGTCCCTTGAGCGCCATATCCTCAAGCCAACTCTGAATTGCGGGAATATCGCTTGATTCAAACGGTATAAGCTTTCTTGCAAATTTACTCACTGGCATTCTCTCCTTCCGCATCGGCAATGCACCTCTTAAGCCTTGTTAACTCATCATCATACAGCCCGTTACCAAGCTCCGTTATGCTGTAAATCTTGCGTTTTCCTTCAATGCCGACATATTTTATGATTCCCTCCTGCTCAAAATCCGAAAGTAAGGCATAGAGTGTTCCGGGGCCTATCGCTACCCTTTTTCTGCTCTTATTCGCAATAAAATCGCTGATATCAATACCGCATTTATCACCGCTGCGCAGTGCCATAAGCAGATAAAACATCGGCTCCGTCAGCGTTGAAAACTTTTTTCGCGCCATTTTCCCACCTCGATTATATATCGATTATCGATGTTTGCTTGTATTATATATCGATATTCGATATAAGTCAAGACTTATAATCAGATATAAGCCAAGTTATATAACTGTCATAAGGATAATATTGTTGACTAAAATATACATATATATTAAAATATTTATATTCTATCCTGAAAGGGGAAATTAAAATGGATAATCTTAAAAAAGCTTATTACCGTGTATATCAGTTTGTTTTTGACCTGGGCGCTCGCCTGATGCCTTGGCGCAAGCCCATTACAGTTACCGGCGAAGGCTCCATCTCTCAGGTTGGTGAGCTTTTTGCTAAGGAAGGCGTTAAGAAGGTTATGATAGTTACCGGTCGCACTGTCGGCAGAACTATCGCTCCTCTGGCTAAGGAAGCTCTTGACAAAGCAGGTATTGCTTACGAGCATTACAGCGAGGTTGCTTCCAACCCCACCGTTAAGGTTGTTAACGAGATTCAGAAGATGTATCTCGATACCAAGTGCGAGGGCTTCCTCGCAATCGGCGGCGGCTCTCCCATGGACGCTGCTAAGGGCGCAGCTGCAAGAGTTGTTCACCCCAACAAGTCCGTTAACAAGATGGGCGGTCTGCTGAAGGTTATGCACAAGATTCCTACCTTCGTAGCAATCCCCACCACCGCAGGTACCGGCTCCGAGACCACCATCGCAGCTGTTATTACCGACCAGGATACCCATCACAAGTATGCTATCATGGACCTTTGCCTCGTCCCCAAGTATGCTATCATGGACCCGAAGCTCACTGCTGACCTGCCTCAGAAGACTACCTCCACCACCGGTATGGACGCTCTGACTCACGCAGTCGAGGCATATGTTTCCTGGACCTACAACACCAAGGAAACCATTCGTCTTTCCGAGGAAGCAACTGTTGCAATCTTCAAGTACCTTGAGCGCGCATACAACGACGGCAACGATATGGAAGCTCGTCAGGAAATGCTGATGGCATCCTTCAAGGCAGGCTTTGCATTCACCCGCGCAGGTGTCGGCAATGTTCACGCAATTGCACATACCCTTGGCGGTCTGTACAATACTCCTCACGGCCTTGCAAACGCAGTTATCCTCCCCATCGTTCTCGAGGACTACGGCCCCGTCATCTACAAGAAGCTCGCTCACCTTGCTGAGCTCACCGGCGTAATGACTGAAGGCTCTGATGAAGCTAAGGCAAAGGCATTCATCGCTGAGATTCGCGCAATGAACAAGCGTATGAACATTCCCACCGGCTTTGACCACATCCAGCAGGAGGACATTCCTCAGATGGTCAAGTGGGCACTCAAGGAATGCAACCCCTTCTACCCCGTTCCCGTTGTTTACAACGAAGAGCGCTGCACCAAGGTTATCAACCGCATTATCAACGAAGCATAATACATATTTCGCATTTAAGCCGCCTGCGTATATTGCAGGCGGGTTTTTGTTATGATAAAATGGCATCACCAAAGATAGAGAGGTGCTATATGGAATTACTATACGCGCTTGAAGGAATACGAACTCCGCTTCTTGACAAGTTGTTAGGTATTCTTACGAATTTCGGCGGTGAAATAGCATTTATTGCTGTTGCTGCTATAGTTTACTGGTGCATTAGTAAAAACTGCGGCTTATATATGCTTACCGTTGGCTTCTCGGGTACTGTCATAAACCAGTTTCTTAAGCTGTGGTTCAGAATTCCTCGTCCCTGGGTTCAGGACCCGAACTTTAAGATTGTTGAAAGTGCGCGCGAGGCTGCGACCGGCTACTCCTTCCCCAGCGGCCACACGCAGACAGTTTTTGCCACCTACGGTGCACCGGCAATGTACACAAAAAAGAACTGGCTTCGAGCAATTCTCATTGTCTTGATGATACTCATTCCGTTTTCCCGTATGTATCTCGGTGTTCACACTCCGCTTGATGTTGGTATTTCCATCATCATTGGGCTGCTGCTTATGGTCTGCCTTTTCCCCGTGTTCAGAGATATGGACAAGAAGCCCGGCAGAGTTTATGCTATGTTTACGCTGTTTATTTTAATGTCGGTCGCTTATGTGGCCTTTGTTGAATTATATAACTTTCCCGAAGACATTGACCCCGATAACTACGCAGAGGGACTTAAGAACGCATATATGATTCTGTTCAGCGCAACAGCTATGCTTCTTGCCTTCCACATTGACAGAAAGTGGACTCATTTCCCCACCGAAGCCGTATGGTGGGCGCAGATAATAAAGGTTGTTGTCGGTCTCGGCATTGCTCTCGGCATTAAGATTGTTCTGAAAAATCCTCTGCTCAGTCTCTTCGGAGGTCACAGCGTCGCTCACGGCGTGAGATACTTCATTCTGATTGTTTTTGCAGGCATCATCTGGCCGCTGACCTTCAAGTTCTTCAGCAGGCTCGGAAGAAAATAATTACTAAAACAAAAAGCCGGTCATCACTGATGACCGGCTTTTTTATTATCCGAACAGGCTTATTCTGACGGTATATTCGGCGGTTTCTCCGCCGTAGCTTACGGTTGCGGTTTTGCTGCCGAGGCCTTCCATATCACACTCAACAGTAAATTCCTCGGGATTTGTTATGCGCTCTGCCGTGCCGTTATTGTAATAAGCACGAAGCACAAGGCCCGTGGTATCAAGCTCTTCACCCACAGTATAAACCGTCTTTGTCGGCATCTGCTCGATTTCAAGCTTTGTTACAACCGGCTTCTCTACGATGACCATACACTCATCGTAAATATCCATATTGTCCTTGACATAGACCATAACGGTTGCCGTGCCTGCGCTTACCGCTTCAACATTGCCCTTATCGTCAACGGTTGCAACCGATGTATCACTGCTCTTCCACACATAATCGGGATGCTCGGATTCAGGCATACAGCTTACAGTCAGCACCGCCGACTCGCCTTCGGTTATGATTAGGCGCGGTGAGCTGATTACAACAGCGCTGATTTTAACCTTTTCGGTAGGCTCAACCGTCTGCGTGGGTGCGGCGGTTTTTTCGGGCTTCTTTTCGGAATTAAGCCAGCCCTTACCGCCGGCAAAGTAAAGAACTATTGCCGCTACCATTGCAATTACAGTAAGAACAATAGCAATGATGTAGCCGTAGCTTTTCTTTTCTTTCTCAGCCTCAGCGGCTTGCTTAGGCTGAGTTACCGGCTTCGGCTTCGGTTTTTCCTGAACGGGAATTTCAACCACCGGAGGCGGAGTCTGAGCAGGTCTTGCCTGCTGCATACGCGGGGATTCCTCGCGCACGGTTTCATCGCTGCACAAGTCAGGCGTCTGAGCCTCTGTGGGCAGCTTTCCGCTCATAGCAAGTATCAATGCCTGCTTCATTTCAGAGGGGCTTGCAAAGCGGTCTGCGCTGTCATACGAGCAAGCCTTCTGCACGAGCATCTTGAGTGCCTGATTTCCGTTCTTAGGAGGAGGCAGCATTTCACCGCGGTATCTGCGCAGCTGCGCATCGGCTGACTGCTCAGTGGTCGGTGTATCCGTCAGCGGCAGGAACGGGCCGCGGCGCTCATTGAGCAGCCAATACAGCACCATACCGAGAGAATAGATATCGACTCTGTCATCGTACGGTCTGCCCTTGAACACTTCGGGTGCCATATATGAGTAGGTTCCGACCTTATCGGCGCTTCCTCGGAAGTTCTCCGCCTTTGCAACACCGAAGTCACCCAGCTTATAATCGCCGTATTTGCTGACAAATATATTCTGCGGCTTTATATCTCTGTGGATAATGTTGTTGCTTCTGCAAAGCTCAAGCGCACTGCATATGTCAATTCCGAGTTTGATGACATCGCTTGCGGTCATACCGTGCTCCTGAACATATTCAGGCAGTGAGGTCAGAAGCTCCATGCGTATGTATATATCCCAGCCGATATCCTCGGTGTGCGGGATAATCATCTGGTCCTCGCAGTTTACGATATTGGGATGACCGCGCAGAACACCCATGAGTCTGTACTCGTTGCTTATCTCCTCGACCTTGTCGCGAAGCTTTGAGCGCATGGCAAACTCGCTCATCGTGCTGAGCATTTCGTCATACTCCTTCTGAGTTGACGGAATGCTTATCACCTTGAGCGCAGAGTGAAAATCTCCACCGTATTCATCGTTTTTCTTCAGTTCGTATACCTTGCCGGAGCTTCCGCTGCCTATGCAGCGAACGGTTTCCCAGCCGGGTAGTAAGGCCTGCAATTTTTCCATTAAAAATCCCAATCCTGTTTTCAGATAAGAGTTTTACGCCTAAACTATAATGCATTTAACGAGTAATGTCAAATCACTCGATTGACTTGAGTGCGCCTGCCATATCAATATTATCAATTCTGCGGCGCATTATCATATTTACTATTATTGCAAACACAAAGGTAAGCGCGATTGCAAGCAGGAAGCTCACAACGGATATAATCGGTCTGAAATACATCATATCAACCTTGATTGCATCCATTACAAAGGCGTGCAGAGCAATGCCCAAAAGCAAACCGAAAAGTGCTCCCGCTCCCGTAAGCACGAGGTTTTCGCGGAACACATAGGCCGCAGCCTCGTTCGGATAGAAGCCGAGAACCTTTATTGTTGCAATTTCGCGTATTCTCTCTGAGATGTTGATGTTTGTAAGGTTATACAGAACGATAAACGCAAGCAGACCTGCGCAGAGAATAATCATTGATACGACAAATATCAGGCTGTCCATCATATGACCTATTCTGTCGCGTGCGTCAGCGCTCAGCTGCATTGTGCGAACACCGTCAACCTTTGCAATTGCCGTTGCGCAGTCGTTTACATCTTTGTCATCGGGTGCAAGCAGCAGCGCGGATTTAATCTCGGGTGCGTAGCCCCACTGCTCCCTGCAGGTATCAAGCGAGATATAGACAAGATTTTCTACATAGTTATCGAAAATACCGCTGACGGTTACCTTCAGCGTTTCCATATCTGCCGTTGTTATCTTCAGCTCATCGCCTGTTCCGATGCCCATAAGCCTTGCGAGATTGCAGTTGATAATTGCCTCGTTGGTCTTGGGGTACGAAACGGGACTGCCACCATCGTGCAGGTCGACAAACGGAGTGATATCGCTTGCATCAGTTGCGGTCAGAGTTACGCTCTTTGTAAGCCCGTTACTCTGAACATCGGCAGTGCCGCGGTAGATAAACAGCGACTTATCGACATTATTGCCGCAGTCATCAAGGAATATCTCCTGCTCCTCGGCGGTCATATCGTAGGCAAGGCTCAGCTCATAGTCGTACATAACTATGTTGTTGTACTGCTCATCGACAACGCCCTTGATTGTATCGTTGAGGCCGAGCGCCGTAAGCACCAGTGCTGTGCAGCCGCCTATACCAAGCAGCATCATAAATATACGCTTTTTGTAGCGCAGAATATTACGCGCTGACACCTTCTGCATAAAGCTGAGTCTGTTCCAGATAAACGGAATGCGCTCAAGCAGAATGCGCTTGCCCGCTTCGGGTGCTTTGGGTCTTATGAGGTCTGACGGAGCGCACTTAAGCTCCTTGCGGCAGCAGTACCATGTTACAAGCAGCGTTACCGCGAGGTTTGCAGCCGTAATTACCGTTGCAAGCGCCCAGTTCATTGTGAACACGAGGCTTGAGAAGCTGTAGATTATGCCGTAGCCAAACCACACGATTGCAGGGAATGCGAGTGAGCCTGCAGCGATACCGAAGATACTGCCAAACAGGGTCGCGCTTCCCGAATAAATCATATACTTGAGCATAATCGATGACGAGCTGTAGCCGAGCGCCTTGAGAATGCCTATCTGCGTGCGCTGGTCATCAATCATACGGGTCATTGTAGTAAGGCATACAAGCGCTGCTACGAGGAAGAAGAACACGGGAAATACGCCCGCAACGCTCTGCACGACATTTGTGTCACTTTCAAAGCAGACATAGCCGATGTTGGTATCTCTGCCAAGCACATAGGTATCGGCGTGCTCCATATTCTTAATCTGTTTTTCGGCATCTGTAAGCTGAGTCTTGGCCTTGTCAAGCTCGGCTTTTGCAGCATCAAGCTCTGCCTTGCCTGCGGCTAATTCCTTCTCAGCCTTTGCAAAGCCCGCCTCGGCCTGCTTTTTTGCGCTTTCGTACTGCGCCTTGCCGTCTGCAAGCTGCTGAGCGCCGTTTTTGAGCATTGCGCGGGCGTTATCAAGCTCCTTCTGCCCTGCCGCTATTTCGGCGTAACCCGCATCAAGCTTTGCCTTTGCATCGTCAAGCTGCTGCTTATAGGGGGCAAGCTCCGCATCAATCTCAGCCTTCTTCTGCAGGTTTTCCTCAAGCTTTGCCTGAGCCTTTGCAAGGTCGGATTTGTTTTCCTCAAGGGAGCTTTCCTTCTGATTTATCTTTGTCCTCAGCGCAAGCTTGACCTTTTCGCCGTTTGCAAGGGCTTCATCTCGCTCAGCGTAAAGCTCCTCAAGCTCGGCATTGAGCTGCGCTATCTTGGCTTCCTTTTTTGCGATTTTGTCTGTCTGATTCTCTATTGAGTTATTTACAAGCAGGTATGCGCTTTTGCTTTTATTCTCAAATTCCTTAAGGCCCGACTCATACTCAGCCTTGCCTTTATCAAGCTCGGCCTTACCTGCGTTGAGCTCTGCCTGCTTATCGTCGAGGATTGACGGGTCCTTGAGCATTTTCTCGGTTTCGTCGAGCTTTGCCTTTGCGCTGCGCAGCTCCGCTTCGGTCTGCGACTTTTTTGACTTAAACTGCTCAACACCGCGGTCATACTCTGCCTTTGCGGGCTCGTACTGGTCAACGCCCGACTGATACTGCTTCTTTGCATCGTCAAGCTGCGCGTTGGCCTCGTCGATAATGTCGTTAAATCTGCCAACCGCGCGCTCCTTCATAAGCTCCTCAAGCGGCTCAGAATACGGCTTGATGTTTTCCTTGTACTCGTCCGAGTAAACATAGCCGTCGGCATCAACGGTTACATAAATATCGGTGAAGTAGTCAACGGAAAAGCCCTCGGGCATAAGGTAGATATAGCCCTCAACGCTGCCGTTGCCGAGTGTGCTTGAACCGCGCTCAAGATTAATATACAAAACGGTTTCGGTAAGACCGACTATCGTATACTCATCGTAGGCAAAGGTATCCATCGTCTGCTCGCTGTTATCGGGAGAAAGACGAATTGTCCTGCCGATATCGTCCTCGGAATACATCTCGGGGTCGGCAAGGCACTCGCTGCCCTTTTCGGGCATACGGCCTGCCTTGAGGTCAATGAGATTTATCCTCTCGGGTATGGTCTGTGCAACCATAATGAGATTGTCGCCTGTTTCGTTTTTGAACATAAAGTCGGAGGTAACAACGCCCTCGGCATCGGTTACGCCGTCAAGCTTCTTCACCTCGTTTACATCGTCTGCCGTCAGTCCGAGTGTTGAAATCAGGCGGTAATCGTAGAAATTGACCTCGCTTATGTATCTGTCATAGGTCTCGATAAAATCAGGTCTTGACAGTCGCAGACCGACAAACAGACCTGCCCCGAGTGCAATTATGGCGAAAATAGCCATGTAGCGTCCGAGGCTGCCCCTTATCTCTCGTATTGTCAGTTTTACCGTTGACTGATTCATCTATGAATCCTTACCATTCAATATTCTCTATAGGAGTGGGATTTTCGTTTATCGTAACATCGGTAACCGTTCCGCTTTTTATTGAAACAACGCGGTCTGCCATTGCGGTCAGTGCCTGGTTGTGCGTGATGATTACAACTGTCATACCGTTTTTTCTGCTGCAGTCCTGAAGAAGCTTCAGCACCGCCTTACCGGTATTGTAGTCAAGCGCGCCCGTAGGCTCATCGCACAGAAGAAGCTTCGGATTTTTTGCGAGTGCTCTTGCTATTGCAACTCGCTGCTGCTCACCGCCCGAAAGCTGTGCGGGGAAATTGTTTGCCCGTTCGGCAAGACCGACAAGCTCTATTACCTCGGCAGCATCCATGGGGTCACGGCAAATCTGCGCAGCAAGCTCAACATTTTCAAGCGCCGTCAGATTCTGAACCAAATTATAAAACTGGAACACAAAGCCGACATCGTAGCGGCGATATGTGGTGAGCTGCTTTGAGTTATAGGAGGATATCTCCTGCCCGTCAAGCACTACTCTGCCCGAGGTGAGCGCATCCATTCCGCCGATGATATTCAGCAGGGTTGTTTTGCCTGCACCCGAAGCACCGACAATGACGCAAATCTCGCCCTTTTCTATCTCAAAGCTTGCATCTTTGAGCGCTTCAATCTGCACCTCACCCATCTGATACACTTTCCTTACATTTTCAAACTGAACATATGCGGACATAGCTGCACCTCTGAAAGTTATTAGCTTTTATTATACTAAACGCAACATCTGTTTTCAACAAAAAACCACGGCAGAGCCGTGGTTTTTAAGGTTTGTTAACTTTTGATGTTCAATCAGATGAGGCTGAGAATCTTGCATGCCTGGTCGCGGGTTGCGGGATCCTGCGGTGCATAGCAGAAGCTGCCGTCATCGTTGAGTATGCCGCAGATTACGCCTGCCTGCTGCAGTGCCTTAACGCAGCCTGCTGCATAGTCGGATATGCAGGATGCATCGGTGAAATTAGCTGCTTCAACACTGTTGTCGAGCTGGATGCCTGCGTATTCGGCATAGCGGCAAACGATGGTTGCCATCTGCTCGCGGCTGATGGTGTCATACGGGCCGAACTGGTCATCGGAGTAGCCGAGAACGATGCCGTTCTGTGCTGCCCATTCAATGTAGGGAGCGAAGAAGTCATCATCTGCAACATCCTTAAAGCGGCAGGTTGTAATTGAGCTTACATCTACGCCGTCAAGGCATGCAATCATCTTTACAAACTCGCCACGGGTAATATCGTCACCCGGGTCAAAGGTCTTACCGTCTCTGCCGTTGACAACGCCGAGCTGGAACATCTGATTGATGTAATCATAGCTCCAGAGGTCCTTGGTTACATCGATGAACGGGCAGGTCAGCGGAGTTGCAGGCACTGCATCATATGTGCTGACAACATTGTCAATGAGGTCAAGGTACAGGCGTCTTACATTGGAAGCGGTATTGGTTAATACACCGCCGACAATGCTCAGATGGTCATAGGGCTGAGTGGGAAGCACATTCCAGATGCCGGACTCGAATTCCTTCTTGGAATGGCCGTCATATACTACATAGCCCTTGCTGCCGTCATTCTTGAGGCACTGCTGATTACTGTCAAAGGGATAAAGTCCGGATACGACATTGACCATGCCGTCATTGGGAAGCCAGCTCTTGTCAATGTAGAAGCCGCCTGCGGTGTACTTGTTGTAGTAGCCGCCCATCATCTGTCCGAAGGGCTTGAGTACAACGAACATATTTGCGTCAGGCTGCTCTGTGCCGGTGAGGGAGCTGTAATGAGTGTCATCGCCGCATACTGAGAAGTAATACACATCGTCCTGAATTTCAATGCCATCATTGATTTTGAGTGCGTTGTCAATGGTGAGGTCATAGATAGCATTATCATTATGGCTCATGAACTTCTGGTCATTGATTACTCTGAGGATGTACTGCATATCAGTCTCACCGGGTTTCTGATAGATACCGAACTGCTCGAGCTGCAGGGCATACACGCCCTTGAGATTGGTCATGCCGAGTGATGCGCCGATATCGTACATCATATCTGTTACAACCGCAGTGGAAATATCGCACTTTTCAATAAATGTTGTGCCGTTGTGGGGTGCGGAAACTGCGGTCAGTGAGTATACCCAATCGCCCTTGCCGCCCTCGAAGAAGGGAGATACCTCAACGCCCGCTGCCTTTGCGGCTGCGACCTCTTCGGGTGCGCCGTTTTCAAGAATCTCAAGGAACAGACGAGCGGTTGCACCGCCGAAGCTGTGGCCGATAATATTAATCTTTTTATCTGCACTCCAGCCATCGAACAGCGGCTTATCATATGTAATGCCGTAACGGTCATGGTCTTTTTCTGCGGAGTGGGCAATACCGTAGTCAACGGTTGTACCGGTTAACTGTGCATAAAGCTCACATGCGCGGTCCCACGCGCTTGATAAAGGACCTACCTGTGCGGCATAGCTCTCATAGCCCTTGCCGTTGAGATACTTCATCAGGCTGCCGGTGGTCATTCCCCAGTAAGGCATTATAGGGTCAAGGTCGGATTTCTCGCCCCAGCCCATAAGGCCATGAAGAAAGATGAACGGATATTCTGCCTGAGAAGCATCCGTTTTCTCTGCAGATGCCGGGAACACAAACAGGCTGACTGAAAGTGCAAGCACCAGCACTAAGCAAAGAAGCTTTTTCATTGTTTTCATACACTCTCTCCTAATATATTAATTATATTTGTTTATGATGGATATATTTTACTACTGATGCCTTTACCAGTCAATCAGCCCATCTTTTTTCGGCACATTGCCATAAAAGTGTAGCGTAAAATTGTATAGTTTACTTTTTGTTTTATGCGGTCTGCTTGTAAAACAGACTCAGCGGTGATATAATGCAAAAAAACGCGGGTGTAGTTCAATGGCAGAACATCGGCTTCCCAAGCCGAATACGGGGGTTCGATTCCCCTCACCCGCTCCAAAAACGCTGAAAATTCCGGTAACATCTGAGGCTTTACCGGAATTTTATTATTGTCTGTACTATTATGAGCACTCTCTACCGTGGGTAGGTACAAATTCTCAAAAAACTGTGCTATGCTCTGATTATGGAAAAGCTTTTCCGCCTACAAGGAGGAACAAATATGAATCAGTATGTTACAGGAACAATGATAAAGCAAAGCCGCGAAGTGAAAAAAATGACGCAGGCTGAGCTTGCCGCGGAGCTGAAGGTAAGCGACAAGGCGGTATCGAAATGGGAAACCGGCAGAAGCTACCCCGACATCACCTTAATTGAGCCGCTTGCAAAAGCGCTCGGAATTTCAACCATAGAGCTGCTTTCCGGTGAAAGCATCACCAACCGCAATTGCGCCTTCGATATGAAAAAATCAAAGGTCTATGTATGCCCTATCTGCGGAAACATAATTTTTGCCTCCGGTGAAGCAGTCATAAGCTGCTGCGGTATCGTTCTGCCTCCGCTTGATGCGGAAACGCCCGGAGAGCACTGCCCCTTCCCTCTCAAGGTTGAAAGGGTTGAGGACGAATACTATGTCAGCATTGAGCACCCTATGGAAAAGAGCCACTATATTACATTTATGGCGGCGGTTGCAGGCGACCGTGTGGAAATCAAAAAGCTCTATCCCGAAGGTCCTGCAGAGGCGAGATTTAAGATTTGCCAGACGGAGTTTATCTATTACTACTGCAACAAGCACGGGCTTTACATCAAAAAGATATAACAAAAAGCAAGGCTTCAAACGAAGCCTTGCTTTTTAATTACAGAAAATACATAAGAAGCACTATGCCGAGCACAATTCTGTACCAGCCGAAGATTTTGAAGTCCTTCTTTTTTATGTAGCTCATGAGGAATTTGATTACGAGCACAGACACCGCAAATGCCACAACGCAGCCAATTGCAAGAGTCATAAGCTCCACGCTTGTAAAGCTCAAGCCGAACTTTACGATTTTGATAAGCGAGAGGCCTATCATTACAGGCACTGCAAGGAAGAATGTAAACTCCGCTGCGGCAACGCGCGAAACGCCGATTGTCAGTGCGCCGATTATGGTCGAGCCCGAGCGAGAGGTGCCGGGAATGATGGACAGAACCTGAAACAGACCGATTAAAAATGCGGTTTTGTAGCTAATATCCTCAAGCTGCATAACCTGCGGTGTGCGGGTTTTGTTCCAGTTTTCAACCACGATAAACGCAACGCCATAGATTACAAGCGCAAGGGCGATTACCGTAGGAGTGTGCAGGTGGGCTTCTATGTAATCGTCAAAAAGAAGCGTTACAACCGCGCCGGGAATGCAGGCAACAACGACCTTGAACCACATTGAAAAGACATCTTTTCTTATTACGGGTTTGGTCTTGTCTTTGGTCTGAAACGGCCACATTTTGTCCCAGAACAGCAGCACAACCGCCATAATTGCGCCAAGCTGAATGACAACAAAGAACATTTCCTTGAATGCTTCGCTGACATTCATCTGAATGAACTCGTCGACAAGCAGCATATGTCCCGTGCTGGAGATGGGCAGCCACTCCGTGATGCCCTCTACTATGCCGAGTATTATTACCTTGATGATTTCAATTAATTCCATGCTAATACCTCAGGAGATATAGTATTCGCAAAATTACAGGAGCATGACTTTCTTTTCCTCGCAAAGTTCCATCGTTGCGCTGTCCCAGATAGATGCCTGGACCTCACCGATATGTGCCTTGCCGAGCAGCAGCATTGAAAGTCTGGACTGACCGATACCGCCACCTATGGTAAGAGGCAGCTCACCGTTGAGCAGCATCTTGTGATAAGGCAGCTCGCGGCGGTCATCGCAGTTTGCGATGGTAAGCTGCTTGTCAAGGGACTTGGGGTCAACGCGGATGCCCATCGAGCTGAGCTCTATTGCGCAATCAAGCCAATCACACCAGAACATAATGTCACCGTTAAGACTCCAGTCATCATAGTCGGGAGCTCTGCCGTCATGGGGTTTGCCGGACTTGAGTGCGCCGCCGATGCCGATGATGAATGCGGTCTTATGCTCCTTAAGATATGCGTTTTCTCTCTCCTTTGATGTCATCTCGGGGTACATATCCTCAAGCTCCTGGGAGGTTACGAAGGATACGCTGCGTTCAAGCTTGCCGAGCTGCTGAAGCTGGGGATAGATTGCCTGCATGGTTTCCTGCGTATCGCAGACAGCCTTGACAATGTCCATAACTGTCAGCTTGAGGTAGTCAAGATTGCGGTTTTCGGGCAGAATTACTTTCTCCCAGTCCCACTGGTCAACATATATTGAATGGAGATTATCCAGCTCATCCTCATCACGGCGGATTGCATTCATATCGGTATAAAGGCCCTTTCCGGGGAAGAAGCAGTAGCGCTTGAGTGCGAGGCGCTTCCACTTTGCAAGGGACTGAACTACCTGTGCAGTGGAGTCGGAGCGCAGAATGTCAAAGGATACGGGGCGCTCGTAGCCGTTAAGATTATCGTTAAGTCCGGAATTGGACTCAACAAAAAGGGGCGCGGATACGCGGTAAAGATTGAGCAGCGCACCGAGTCTGTCCTCAAAAAGTCGCTTCAGCAGGCTGATTGCCTTCTGCGTGTCATACACGCTCAGTATGCTTTCATAGCCCTCGGGAATGAATAGTTTCATGGCTTTCTCCTTTCTAAATGAAAAAAATGCCCATCGTTTGATGGGCATTTTATAACCCTGAATTATTTATCAAGCAGCTCAATAAGCTGACCGTAAATTGCTTCGGCATTGTGCTTAAAATTCTTTTCGATGCGCTTTGCCTGCTCATCACCTGCGCAAAGAAGCTCAACGCGCATAATTTCACCCTTGCCGTCATTCATAGCAAGCGTGACCATGCAGTTTCCGTTGGTGTCCTTATGCTCGGCAGTGAGCATTGAAAGTCTGCGCAGGCGCTCAGCCTCGGGCGCAAGTATCTTCTCCGCCTTTTTGCGTACGGAAAAAGGCAGGCTGCTCTCAACGGTTTCACCCGCATCCGCACCCTTTTCGCTGATGCGGTAGCCGCCCTCCTCCTCAATGACGAGGCCTGTATCTACAAGCTCGCTGAGGCAGTCGGAAAAGTCAAAATAGCCTACACCGCCGTCGCACTGAGTGAAGTCGGAAAGTGTATCTCTGTCAACAACGCCGGGAAGACGGCGAAGTATGAAAAGAATGAGTATTTTAATGTCGAGCTTTTCGTGGATAAATCCGAGTCTGTCCATGATTTCTCTCCTTGTATAATTCAGATATTATACACCAGATTTTTATGCGTGTAAATACTACTTGCTGCCTGATTTCTTAATTCCGACAACTGAGCCGATAATCAGGATTACAACAGTAATATGCAGCATTATGCTCTTCGATGAAAGCGGGTCAACACTGCTTGCAATTATACCGAAATCCGCAAGAAGCATGGCGGCAAGCAGAACTGCTTCTACAAACAGCACCAGCTTCGCAAAATTCTTACCCATAGCGAAACCTCCGATAATTCTATATTTTTATAATAATACAGTATTCGCTTTTTGTAAATCAATACTTCACAATTTAGCCTATGGTGCATACACTGTACTGAAGTTTGACTTCAAAAACAATCTGGGAGGTATGTTTATGGCAGACAGGGTTGTGCCGGGTCCCGTAAGCAGCGGTGACAGCATCAGAGAGGCCGTCTGTATCGATACAAGAAAGATTATGGATTCATGCCGCGATAAGGACTGCATTGAGGACCTGCGTGTTTATCCTACTGCGGGCTCTTTGCTCAGCATTGAAAACGCATTCAGTGTGCGGCCGCGCTCGGCGGAGCTGCTGCACTGCGAGGTGAATGTTAAGGAAATCAGCCTTAACAGAGGCTACTACACCGTAGATGTAACATATTTTTATAAAATCACCGGTGAGGCTTTCCCCTCCGGTCAGACCATAACGGGTCTTGCAATCTTCGACAAGCGGGTTATGCTGTTCGGCAGCGAGGGCAGAGTAAAATCATTTGCCTCGGACGACTGCTGCGATTTCTGCAGCGACAACAATATGCCGTTCGCAGTTGTTGACGCAGTAGACCCCATTGCGCTGCACATGAATCTTGCCGATGCTCCCCTTCCCGAGCCTTGCATCGAGCAGCGCTCCATTCCCAAATCAATACTTAAACACTTCCGTGATGAGCTTAGCCTGACCGCAAATTCAAGGCAGCTGTATGTAACTCTCGGACAGTTTTCTATCATACGCCTTGTGCGCAACACTCAGCTGCTCATTCCCGCATATGATTACTGTATGCCCGAGAAGGAATGCATCGGCTCAAGTGAGGATGACCCCTGCACAATGTTCGGACGCATCCGCTTCCCCGTTGAGGAATTTTTCCCGCCCGATTCAGTTGATAACTGCGAGGACTACAGGAGTCTTGTATAAAATCAATGCCGTTGGTAAAAACCAACGGCATTTTCTTATGTTCTCTTTACTATATTGTCCTTGTCCTTGTATATGCTGTTTTCGGGTACAACACCGCGGACACAGCTTGTGGGATAAACGCTTGCATTGCGGCCGAGAACGGTGCCGGGATTGAGCACGCTGTTGCAGCCTATCTCGACAAAATCGCCGAGTATTGCGCCGACCTTTTTGCGGCCGGTTTCAATGCTCTCCTCTGCGCTTTTAATAACGACAAGGGTCTTATCACTTTTGACATTGCTTGTGATTGAGCCTGCGCCCATATGTGCCTTATAGCCGAGCACGGAGTCGCCGACATAGTTATAATGCGGAGTCTGGACATTATCAAACAGGACGGAGTTTTTAAGCTCGGTTGAGTTTCCGACTACTGCATTCTTACCGACAATTGCGCTGCCGCGGATAAATGCACAGTGGCGAATTTCGGCACCGTGGTCAATGATGCACGGACCGCCGATATATGCTGACGGGAAAACCTTTGCATCCTTTGCAATCCAGACATTTTCGCCGCGCTTTTCGTACTCTTCCTCGGGCAGCTCGCTGCCGAGCTTAACGATAAAATCGCTAATATCGGCAAGCACCTCCCACGGATAAGTCTTGCCCTCGAAAAGCGGTGCCGCTATTGTCTTTGTCAAATCAAGAAGTTCGTTTATCTTTAGCATTTACTTCACCTTAATCAGTCTGCCGCAATCACGCATTGCGCCGATGATATAGTCAACGCATTCCTCGCACTTTTCGTGGCTTGTTGCCTCAACCATTACACGCAGGACAGGCTCGGTGCCGCTCTTGCGAAGCAGTACTCTGCCCTCAGTGCCGAGCTGCTCTTCAATCTCAGCAACTGCTGACTTGACCTCGGTGCAGTTGAGAGTGCCGTCCTTGTCGTCAACGACAACATTCTTCAGAAGCTGAGGATACATCACAACGGGTGCTGCAAGCACGGAAAGAGGCTGCTTGCTCTCGCACATTGCCTCCATAATCTTGATTGCGGTCAGAATACCGTCGCCGGAGTTTGCAAGACGGCCGAAGATGATGTGGCCGGACTGCTCACCGCCGAGGATATGGCCGTTTGCGCGCATATTTTCAGCAACATACTTATCGCCGACAGCGGTCTTTTCATAGCCGATGCCCAGCTGGTCGAGTGCCTTATAAAGGCCGATATTGGACATAACGGTGGTAACGATTTTCTTGTTTCCGAGCATACCGCAGTCGTGCATATACTTGCCGCAGACATAGAGAATGTGGTCACCGGTAATTACATTGCCCTTTTCGTCAACCGCAAGGCAGCGGTCAGCATCACCGTCAAAGGCAAAGCCTACATCAAGGCCCTTTTCGAGTACAAACTGCTGCATCTTGTCAATATGAGTAGAACCGCAGTCGACATTGATATTGAGTCCGTCGGGGTTATTATTGATTACATAGGTGTCGGCGCCGAGTGCATCAAACACGCTCTTTGCCATCATCCATGTGCTGCCGTTTGCGCAGTCAAGGCCAATTTTCTTGCCCTTATAGGAACGGGTAGCAAGAGAGATGAGGAAGCCGATATAACGGTTTCTGCCTGCTGAATAGTCAACAGTGCGGCCGATTTTGTCATCGGTTGCATAGGGCAGGCTGTCAGGCTGACCTGCATTTGCCTTGTCTATGTATTCCTCAATGCCGTCAAGAATATCGTCGCCCATCTTTTCGCCGCGGCCGTTAATGAGCTTAATGCCATTGTCGTAATAGGGGTTGTGGCTTGCGGAAATCATTATGCCGCAGTCAAAATCGTCGGCTCTTGCAATGTAGGAAACGCTGGGAGTGGTGGTAACATGCAGAAGATATGCATCTGCGCCCGAGGCAGTCAGACCTGCGCACAGTGCGGACTCAAACATATAGCTTGAGCGGCGTGTATCCTTGCCGATTACGATTCTTGCCTTGTGCTCCTTGCCGTAATACCAGCCGAGGTATCTGCCGATTTCAAATGCGTGCATAACTGTAAGACCGACATTTGCTTCACCGCGGAAGCCGTCAGTTCCGAAATATTTACCCATACTCTTTCTCCTTCAGTTCAGCTTTGCTGCTGCCTCTTCGTCAAGGCAGAGGGTCATATTCATATGCATCTGCAGCATTGCCGCAGGTACATAGGTAGAGGTTTTGCCGTAAACAAGCTTGTGGACAATGTCCGCTTTTTCAGCGCCGAATGCAACAAGTATCACATTTTTCGCATTGCATATTGTCTTAAGTCCCATTGTAACTGCGTGAGACGGGACATTTTCCTCACCGCCGAAGTGGGCAGCCTTCATTCTCTTGGTGCTGTCGGTCAGCTGTGCAATATGCGTATATGAGTCGTACAGCGTTGTAGGCTCGTTAAAGCCTATATGACCGTTCAGCCCGATGCCGAGAATGGCAAGGTCGAGTCCTCCGCAGGCTTCAATCTCCTCATCGTAGCCCTCGGGCTCAGACTCGCTCGGTAAGTGGATTTTTGTTATTCCGAGCTTTGAGTAAAGCTCATTTTCAAGCTGATATGCGCAGGACTTTTCATCATCGGTGCTGAGACCTGCATATTCGCAGACATTGAATGCCTCGCACTCGGAAAAGTCTGCGTTTGTCTTTGCAAGCTCGGCATAAATGCCTCGCGGAGTATCGCCTGCAACGAAAGCGATTGCCGCCGTGGGCTTTTCCGCGACATAGCCGCTTATCATTGACGATACGCGAGCGGCAATATTCTCTTTGCTGTCAACAATAATCTTCATTTTTTAACGCTTCCTTTATAATTCGCCTTTTCTGTGGAAAAGCTATAGCTGGAGGCGAATATTTTGGCAATTATTTTTATTCGAACACTTATATTATATTTTACGATACTGGTGTCAATGCGGATTATGGGCAAGCGGCAGCTCGGTGAAATGGAGCTGTCGGAATTTATCGTTGCGGCGCTTGTTGCAGACCTTGCCGCAACTCCGCTGCAGGACATTGGTACTCCTCTGCTAAACGGTCTTATTCCCATTCTGACGCTGTTCAGCCTTGAGCTAATTATTGCAGGACTTTCCATGCGCAGCATGAAGGTGCGCAGGTTTATCTTCGGAAAGCCCGAAATCATCATAGAAAACGGCAAAATTGACCGCGAGAAAATGCACAAAAACCGCTTCACGCTCGATGAGCTTATGCAGGAGCTTCGCAGTCAGGGGCTTAGCGACACGACAACGATTGAATACGCCGTGCTTGAAACAAACGGTCAGCTTAATGTCATACTTCAGCCATCAGACCAGCCGGTTACTCCCTCGCAGCTCGGAATCCCCGCCCAAAGCGAGGGCTACGCCCACATCATAATTAACGAGGGCAGAGTTCTTGACAACAATCTAAGGCTATTAGGCCGCGACAGGCGCTGGCTTGACAAGGAGCTAAAGCGGCAGGGTGCGTCATCCTCGGAGGATGTTTACCTGCTTACGCTTACCGAAAGCGGCAAAACCTTCTGTCAGCGAAAGGAGCACGCAAAATGAAAAGAGAGATTGCTGCATACATTCTTCTAATCGCATTATTGGCAGGCTCGCTGTACAACATTCACGCTATGGACACGCTCATAGGCGAGCTTCGCACGCAGGTTGATGCGGCGTACAGCAGCGCTCAGGAGGGAGATTTCTACAACGCAAAATCACTGCTTGAGGGTGCTGCCGAGCAGTGGGCGGAGCTTGACGGCTACACGCATATCTTCATAAGGCATACGGAGATTGACTCAGCAACAGATGCCTTTTTCGATATGCTGTCAGACATTTCCGACGAAAACGCTAAAAGCCTTGATGGAAGCTACCACAAGCTCGACGCTCACCTTGAGTCGCTGATTACCATTGAGCAAATCAGTATCGGAAGTATATTCTGATTATTTGTCGCTAAGAAGCTTTGTGAGCTCGTCCATAAAGGTGTTAATGTCCTTGAAGCTGCGGTAAACAGATGCAAAGCGGACATATGCAACCTCGTCAACATCCTTGAGTCTTCTCATCACCATCTCGCCGATATCGACGGTGCTTATTTCGCGCTCAAGTGCGCTCTGGAGCTCCTGCTCAATCTCATCGGCAATCTTCTCAAGCTGTGCAAGAGATACGGGGCGCTTTTCGCACGCACGAACCATACCGTTGATGAGCTTTACGCGGTCGAAGGACTGACGGGAACCGTCGCGCTTGACAACAACTAAAGGCAGATGCTCAATGATTTCGTATGTAGTAAAACGCTTCTGACATGCAAGGCACTCTCTGCGGCGGCGGATGGTCGAGCCTTCCTCTGCGGGGCGAGAGTCGATTACCTTGCTTTCAAGGAAACCGCAAAACGGGCATTTCATAGATTTATCCTCCAAATGCTCAAATTTTGTCAAAAAATCAGTATATAGAAATATCTGATATATTATATCACAATATATCAGATATTTCTACTTTATTTTATTTGTAATTCCATAAATTCCTCACGGGTCATGAGCGCATTGAGCACCTGCAAAAGCCCGTCGGCAGTCATACGCTCGGGCAGCTGCAGCTGCTTTAATAGCTCTGCGCGCTTTTTAGCGCTGTCCGCCCTGCCCGAAAGCCCCATTGCGTACATATCCGCCTTGCTGATTTCAGGCTTTTTATCGGCAGCTTCGCCGTCAACGGTTGCTCCCGCTCGAATGAGCGCGTCCAAGAGCACCTCGGGTTTCATCCCCTCAACGCCGAGCTTACCCTCCTTTGAGTGCTTTGCCTTGCGTCTTTCCTTGCCGTAAACATCGGGAATATAGGCGTGCTTTAAGTACTTAGGGTCAACGCAGCCCTTGATGAAGTTGCGTATCACGAAGCCTGCGCCGTCAGAGTCGGTAAACACAATCATTCCTCGTTTTTCCGCAAGCGTACGCAGAAGGCGCTGCTTTTCCTTGTCGTTGAACACTCCGAAGCCGGAGGTTTCGATAATTACCGCATCGACGACCTGCGAGAGCGTATTTTTATCGTATCTGCCCTCGACTACTATTACCTCGGAAATTCTATTCATCAGACTCACCTGCGGCAATGCGCATCACGCACTCCTTCAAAAGCTCAACGGGCTCGGTTTTGCTGCTTTTCATTGCGTAATCTGTCTCAGCGCATAGCTCTACCGCGCGGCGAAGCTGGGCAGTAGTAAATCTTCTTGCCGAGTTTATGAGCTTTGACGCAACAAATTCGTACTTGATGCTGCAGGTTTTCATCACATAGTCCTTGCCGAGATTGCCGTCAATCGCAACTCTGCAGACATACAGCTGACGCATTTGTGAGCCTATTATTGCAAGAATCATCATCGGCTCGTTGTTTTTATCGGCAAGAAGCTCGCCTAAAAGAGCCATCGCGGAGTTGTACTCACCGCGCGCCATACACTCCGTCATATCAAACACGACTGCCTCGGGGATATGGTGTGCAACTGCGTTTACATCCTCGATTGTTACTCTGTCACTCTTTGTGTAAGCCGCAATCTTGTTAATTTCGGGAATGAGTCTGTTCATAAGGTCGCCGCTGACGGTAATAAGACGCTGCGCAGCATTGAGCTCTATGCGCTTATCCTGCGCAGAGAAGCGCTTGACAATCCACTTGATAAGCGCCTCGCCCGTCTGAGCGGTTGTATGGATTTCGACGCCCGTCTTGAAAAAACTCTTGTAGAACTTGAGTCTTTTATCAGGCTCAAAGGTTGAGTCGCAGATAAACACAACCGTGCAGTATTCGGGTATGTCGCTTATTGCCTTTATGACAGCCTCGGACTCAGGCAGCTTATTAAGGTCAAGCCCGCGTACCTCGACTAAGCTTCTCTCCGACAGAAACGGCACGGAGTCAATCGCTTCCGTAAGCGCCTGCACGCTGAAATCGCGCTCATTCAGCTTGCGGTAGCTGAAGTCATCTGCTTCATTTGTGAGGCACTGCTTCTTTATCTCCTGATAAAACTGCTCGGACAGATAGTCCTCGGGTCCCCATATGAGATAGAGATTCTTGGGTCCCTCCTGCCTCAGCTTTCGGACAGACTCGGCATAATTGAATTTTTCTTCGTTTTTTGATTTTTTAGCCATTTAATCACCGGTTGAAATCTGTATTCTTCCCGATAAATCGGTTCTGTATATTGTAACACCGTAGTACTCGAGCTTTTCGAGCACCTCGGGTGTAGGATGTCCGTAGGAATTATAGCCGACGGAGATTATTGCAAGCTCGGGCTCGGTTTCCTCAAGAAGCTCCTTGCTCGTTGAGTACTTTGAGCCGTGATGGCCAACAATCAGAATATCTGTTTCGCTAAGGTCCTGCTGCCTTACAAGCTTACGCTCGGTGCTTTCGGCGACATCGCCCGTAACGAGCATATCCTTATCCCCGACTCTTGCCATCAGCATAAGTCCGCGCTCATTCTTATCTCCGCGGTCGAATGCCGCATAGACGCTAAGGCGCATATCGCCTGCCTCAAGCTCCGTATTTTCGGTTATGTACGCTACCTCGACGCCGTTTTGCTCAGCGGCATTCAATATGCTCTCGAGCATGCCGCTTTCTGCATTATCCGCCGCGTTTTCGGGCAGTATCAAGGTATCGACCTGCATTGAATTAATAAGCCTTACCGCGCCTTTTGCGTGGTCAGTGTGCAGATGCGTAAGGACAAGATAGTCAATCTCAGTTCTTCCGAGGGCATGCAGGTAGCCCGACACCTCGCTTCCCGCATTGACATTAGTGCCCTTGCTGCCGCAGTCGATTACAATCGTGTGCTCTTCCTCGGTCAAGGCGATGCACTGTCCGCTGCCGACATCCATAACGCCTATCGTGCCGCCATCATTCAGCATTGCAGTTCTTGTCAGCACAAATACCGCAGTAAGAGCGGCAAGGCTGATTGCCGTCGGGATTAAGGGACTGAGCTTTTTTGATTTTTTCCTGCCGATGCGGCTTAGGAAAAACACAAGGTATGTCAATGCAATCCATATTACCGCATAGGTGTTTTCGGTATATACTGCCGCAAGCGGAAGCTTTGCAATACATTTTACCACGAATGCAATGTATCGCACAAGATACGACAGCGCTTCCGCTAAAAATACCGCTGCAAAATTCAGGACAAAGCCGAGCAGGCATATTGCATAGCCGCCCACAAACAGCAGCGACACCGCCCACAGGCAGAGGATATTTGCAATCGGCGCAAGCAGGGATATATATCCGAAGTGCAGTGCCATCATGGGCACGGAGAAAGCGGTTACGGCAAGTGAGCTTGAAAGTGTGCCGATTACATAGTCCTTCAGTCTCGGTAGCTTACCGAAGTCGGGTGTGTGCTCAGAAAGATAGTCAAATATCCGCGAGGTAAACATATATATGCCCGCAATTGCCGCGAACGAAAGCTGCAGCGAAACACTGCCTGCAGAAAACGGATTTACCGCAAGAATCAGAGCAAGCGCAAAGCTCAGCGTTGTAAGTCTGTCGTTTTCTCTGTTGAAAACGGGTGCCATAAGGCACACGGACAGCATAAGTCCCGCTCTGACTGCCGACGGTGATGAGCCAGACATTACAACAAACAGCCATATAAGCACAAGGCAGGCTATCGAGCTTCGTCTGTTTTTGCCCATAACAAGCTGCAAAAATGCAACTAAAAAGGACACATGCATACCCGAAACGGCAACAACATGGGACAAGCCCGAGATGCTCATTGCCGTATAAAGCGCATCGTCTTTATAGTAATCGCTCTTGTCGCCGGTAAGCAGCGCAAGCATAAACGGAGCACTGTCATCGGGGAAAACGCTGCGTATCTCATCGCGCAGGAGCTTTCCCAGCTCCTGCGGCAAAAATCTCAGGCTTTTGCCGCTGTGAGTGCACTCAACACTGCCACCGAGGTTTGCAACCATATACACTCCGTCTGAAATGTTGCTGTCGCTCTCCTCGCCGTATCTCTCGACTGCCGTGCGGAATTTCACCTCCGCCCTCAGCATATCGCCGGGCTTTACATCGGCTATGCAGTTATCGTAATCATACAACGCAGCCTTGAACTGCGGGGTGTTTTCGCCGCACAGCTTCACATACACGCGGTTTCCGTACTCAAGCTTATCGGGATAATCAAGCACCTGCGCGCTAACAAGCACAGTCTTGTCCGCGTATTGCTCGCACACAGCAACGGTGTTGATATAATGCTGCCTATAGCCGGCAAAGCCCAATGCCGCCGACAGAGCTACAAGCACGATAACAAGGCGCTTGTTTCCCTTAAAAAGCAGACTCGCTGCCGCAATTACCGCCGAGGCTGCCGCTGCCGTCAGCAAGTCATCAAGCGGCAGAAGGTAATGCGCCATAAACACCGCCAGCGAATATCCGATTGAGAGGGCTGCCAGCTTTCTGACGCTCTTCATATCTATATCTCCGAACAGGCAAAAAAGCAGAAAGTCTAAGGGCTTTCTGCTTTTTCTTTATATTTTTTATGCCATTTCTACGGTCAGCTGCTTGCCGCCGAGAATATGGAAGTGAAGATGCTTAACGGTCTGACCACCGTCCTCGCCGCAGTTATTAACAACGCGGTAGCCGTTGGTAAGGCCCTCGGCCTTTGCAATCTTTGCTACTGCCTCAAAGCACTTTGCAACGAGCATGGAGTTTGACTCGTTTATTGCATCTGCGCAGCAGATGTGCTCCTTGGGCAGTACGAGAACATGTACGGGTGCCTGAGGATTGATATCGCGGAATGCGAAAACATACTCATCCTCGTAAACCTTTGTGCAGGGAATCTCACCTGCTATGATTTTGCAGAAAAGGCAATCGTTCATAGTAATCTCCTTTCAATCAGATGCCGAGCTTTTCGGCTACGAAATCGTCTACTATTGCAAGTGCGTTATCGGTCTTGAGAACCTCAGTGCCGCCGCCCATTGCGGAGTCGGGCTTGCCGCCGCCCTTGCCGCCTGCAACAGCGGATACTGCACGAACAAGGTCGCCTGCCTTGATGCCCTTAGCAACTGCGTTCTTGCCGCAGGATGCAACGAAGGTTACCTTTGCCTCGGTTGCGGTTGCAAGCACTGCAACAACATCGGCATCCTTATCGCGCAGGAAGTCGCCAATCTTTCTGAGGTCGTTTGCATCAAGGTCGGTGCGGGTTGCGGTGAGAACATGCATACCGCCGATTTCCTTTGCGGCAAACAGGAAGCGCTCAACATCGCCGTAGAGAAGCTTGTCCTTCATGCGGTCGATGCTCTGACGCATCTCCTTCATCTCTGCCATGTAGCTCTCGGTCTTGGTAACAAGTTCTGCAGGCTTGGTCTTAAGAAGCTCTGCAGCCTTTGCAAGTCTGAGGTTTGCCTCGCGTGCGATGCGCAGGAATTCCTTGCCGGTTACAGCTTCGATTCTGCGGACACCGCTTGCAATTGAGCTTTCGTTCATGATGCGGAAGGGACCGACCTTTGCGGTATTGTCAAGATGAGTGCCGCCGCAAAGCTCCATGCTGTAGTCGCCCATCTTAACTACGCGGACTACATCGCCGTACTTTTCGCCGAACAGTGCGGTTGCGCCGATTTCCTTTGCCTCATCGATGCTCATTTCATTGACGGTAACATCCATACCTTCAAGGATTGCCTCGTTGACAGCGTTTTCAATCTTTATAAGCTCCTCGGGGCTGAGTGCGTTGAAGTGAGTAAAGTCAAAACGCAGATGGTCTGCCTCAACAAGTGAGCCCGCCTGATGGACATGGTCACCGAGCACCTCGCGCAGTGCGCTGTGCAGCAGATGGGTTGCAGAGTGTGCTCTGGATATTGCCTTACGGCGCTCGGTGTCGACAGATGCGACAACCTCATCACCGACATTGAGTGTGCCGGACTTCATCACGCCGTAGTGCAGGTACTTGTTGCCCTTATCCTTCTTGACATTGTTTACCTCGAAGCGGGTGAACTTGCCCTCTGCAACATCCTCAAGGCAGAAGCCGATATCGCCGAAGTCTGCAAGCTGTCCGCCCATTTCCGCATAGAACGGGGTCTTATCGAGAACAACAATGCCCTCGCAGCCCTCGGGAATTTCATATGCAAGCTCTTCACCGCATACAACAGCAAGAACCTTTGCTCTATCGGTGGTCTTGTCGTAGCCGGTAAATTCCGTGGGAGTGGTGTCAAGACCGAGGTCAATGCCTGCCCAGCCGAGGTCACCGAGTGCCTCGCGTGCCTTTCTTGCGCGAACTCTCTGCTCCTCCATAAGACGCTTGAACTCGTCGGTATCAAGCTGCATTCCCTCGTCCTCAACCATCTCTGCGGTGAGGTCAATGGGGAAGCCGTAGGTATCGTAAAGCTTGAATGCATCAGCGCCGGAGAACACATTTTCGCCCTTTGCCTTATGCTCTGCAAGGATAGATGCGAAAATCTGCATACCTGCGTCGATGGTCTTAGCGAAGTTTTCCTCCTCGCTCTTGATTACGCGGGTGATGTAATCCTGCTTCTCACGAAGCTCGGGGTACTGGCACTCGTTCTCGTGAATGACGGTGTCAACAACCTCGTACAGGAAGGGCTTGTTTACGCCGAGGAGCTTGCCGTGGCGTGCTGCTCTGCGGAGCAGACGGCGGAGGACATAGCCGCGGCCTTCGTTTGAGGGCAGAACGCCGTCGCAAATCATAAAGCAGGCGCTGCGGATATGGTCAGTGATGACGCGCAGGGATACATCCATCTTTGCGGTCTTGCCGTAGAATGCGCCGGTAATCTCGGATACCTTGTTGGTGATGTTCATAACTGTATCAACATCGAACAGAGAGTCAACGCCCTGGCAGACAACTGCAAGACGCTCAAGGCCCATGCCGGTGTCGATGTTCTTCTGTGCAAGGTCAGAATAGTGGCCTTCGCCGTCATTGTCGAACTGGCTGAAAACATTGTTCCAGACCTCAATGTAGCGGTCGCAATCGCAGCCGACGGTGCAGTCGGGCTTACCGCAGCCGTACTTCTCGCCGCGGTCATAGTAAATCTCAGAGCAGGGGCCGCAGGGACCTGCGCCGTGCTCCCAGAAGTTATCGCCCTTGCCGAACTTGAAAATGCGCTCGGGGGGAATGCCGATCTGCTTGTTCCAGATTTCCCATGCCTCATCGTCATCAACATAGACGGAGGGGTACAGTCTGTCGGGGTCAATGCCAACCCACTCGGGGCTTGTGAGAAATTCCCAGCTGTATGCAATAGCTTCCTTCTTGAAGTAATCGCCGAAGGAGAAGTTGCCGAGCATTTCAAAGTAAGTGCCGTGGCGTGCGGTCTTGCCGATATTCTCGATATCACCTGTGCGGATGCACTTCTGGCAGGTGCAGACACGCTTGGAGGGAGGTACCTGCTCGCCCTTGAAGTAGGGCTTCATCGGTGCCATACCGGAGTTTATGAGCAGAAGGCTTGCGTCGTTCTGCGGAATGAGCGAAAAGCTCGGCAGACGCTTATGACCCTTGCTTTCAAAGTAGCTGAGGAACATTTCTCTCAGCTCGTTAAGTCCAAATGCTTTCATGTGTTTCTCCTTACTTAATCCTTCTTAGTATTGACAGTTCACTGCACTTTACAGGCAGCTTCAGCTTGAATTTCATCATTGCGTGCGGGGTTGCCGTTATCGGCTCGCCGTTTTCATCGGTCATACTCTCAACCGTGAACGCGATAGGCTCATTATCGTTGGTCAGAAGCTCAACGGTATCGCCTATGCAGAAGCGGTTGCGCTGTGTGAGTACGGCATTGCCGTCATTATCGCAGCTTTCAACGACCGCACATACCTCGGCATCGGAAAAATAGCTTGCCTCGGCAAAGTGCTGACCGGGGTCTCCGTAATAAAAGCCCGTGCAATACGGTCTGTGACTGACCTTATTGACCTCATCGAGCCATATCTGTGGAAGCGCCTCTCCCCTCACCGCGCAGTCAATTGCGTGGCGGTAGGCGTTTGTAACGGCTGCTGCATAGTAGGCCGATTTCATCCTGCCCTCAATCTTGAAGCTTGAGACACCAGCTTCAATAAGCTCGGGGATATGCTCTATCATACACATATCGCGCGAGTTCATAATATGCGTGCCCTTGTCCTCGGTAATCTCGAAGTACTCGCCGGGGCGCTTTTCCTCGACAAGATGATACTTCCAGCGGCAGGGCTGCGCGCATGCGCCGCGATTTGCGTCTCTGCCCGTCAGATAGTTTGACAGCAGGCATCTGCCCGAAAAGGACACACACATTGCGCCGTGCACAAAGGCCTCGATTTCAAGCTCCTTAGGCGTATTGGCGCGTATCTCAAAAATGTCCTTCATCGGAGTTTCGCGCGCAAGCACAACTCTGTCCGCGCCCATGCTGTGCAGGACATTTGCCGTTGCACTGTTTATGACGCCGAGCTGCGTGCTGACATGGCGAGAGACCTTAGGCGCATATTTCGCCGCATAGTCCATAACACCGAGGTCGGCAATGATAAGCGCATCAATGCCCGCATCCTGCGCCTTTTCCAGAAACGCGGGAAGCTCCTTCAGCTCCGACTCTCTGGGCAATGTGTTGCAGGTCATATGTACCGCAGCGCCCTTTTCATGGGCAAGCTCAGCGGCTTTTTTCATCTGTTCAAATGTGAAGTTTCCTGCTGCGGCTCGCATACCGAACTGTGTGCCGGCAAGGTAAACCGCATCAGCGCCGTAATGGAGCGCCATTGTAAGACGCTCCATATCACCGGCAGGTGCCAATAATTCGGGTTTGTTATTAATCATAGTTCTGCTTTGCTACGAATGCGTCAAACGCACTGCTGTTGGTAAAGTATTCGTGCTTTCCGCTTGTGGAATTGAGTGCATAGAACATATAGTTCGTATCATCGGGCTGAAGCGCTGCCTTGATTGACGCAAGACCCGGTGAGCAAATCGGCGTGGGGGGCAGGCCCTTGTTGACACGGGTGTTATAGGGTGTGTCCTTATTCAGCATATCCTTGGTGGGTGCGCCCTCGTGGTCGGGATACTCGTAAAGGGTTGTGGAGTCAATCTGCAGAGGCCAATCCTTCTTCATGCGGTTGTAGATGACCGATGAAATCTTGTAGCGGTCGGCGTTATCGGCTGCTTCCTTCTCAATCATAGATGCAATCGTGATGATTTGTCTCATGCTGTAGCCGCTTTCTGCCTGCCATTCAAGCATTTCGGCAGTGAGCTTATAGTGGAAGCCCTCAAGCAGCTTGTTGATTGCACTGGAGGCAGGCATTCCCTCGTAGAACTCATAGGTATCGGGGAAAAGGAAGCCCTCAAGTCGGTTTGCATCGCCCTTCTCGGTGCCCTCAAGGAAGGCATAGTTGAAGGTTGCGTTTGCCGCTGCGTCCATAAGCTCGTCATAATCGCAGACGCCCTCTGTATCAAGCTTCTTAAAGATGTCACGCATTGTGTAGCCCTCGGGGAAGGTAATCTTAATGGTTACCATTGCGCCGGAGCCGGACTGCATCTTCATGATGAGTGCGCGGTAGTCATAGGCGGACTTGAGCTCATAGGTGCCGGGGTCAAGCTTCTTGTCGGCATGTGAGAAGCCGCAGTAGAGCTTGAACAGCCACTTGTACTTGATTATTCCCGCATCCTTAAGCTGGTCGGCAACATAGCCGATGTCAGCCTCGTGAGCCTTCTTTGTTATCTTTTCGCCGTCTTCGGTTTTTTCCTCGTAATCGTAATAATCGAAGCTGTCCTTTGCAAGGGTTACGGTCGCCTCAACATTGTCCGACTTAAGTGCAAGCACATCTGTTGCCGCTGACCATGCAAGGCATGCAAGTATAACGCTTACGCTGACAACAAAGATGAAATACATAAGGCCGTTGACCTTGCTTTTCTTTGCTGTGTACTGCGGTGCTGCGGTATGAGCCGCCTCCGAGGACATCTTGATATTGAAAGCATTAGCTTCGGGCTGTGCCTCGACAGCCTTGTCTTCAGCCTTTACTTCCTCGATTTCCTTGTTTGTATTTTCGTCCATAGGAATCCCCTTCCTCTGTGTAGTAACCGATAATATTGGGTTTGCATATTATATTTCAGACACAGGTTTAGCTGTGTGTTGACTTCTGACTTGCCGCGTCATTAAGGTCCGCCGCGCCGGACACTGACCACGGAATTTTCTTGCGCGGAGAAAGGCTACAATATGTTCTGCAACAACAACAATAACAGCTGCATTTGGATTATCATCATCCTTCTCATTCTCTTCTTCGGCTGCGGTAACGGCTGCGGCTGTGGCTGCAACAACGACAACAACGGCTGTGGCTGCGGCTGCAACTGATAAATACAGCTAAGTACGATACAGGGGCTCCGAAAGGGGCCTCTTTTTATTCCGTTATGACCGCGCTGACCTTAACATCGGTAGGCTCCGCGGGAAGCTCGTCCTCAAGAAGCCTTGCTCTGCAAAGGCACACACTGAAGCACTCGGTTTGGCTGAGAAAGCGGTCATAGTAGCCCGCTCCGTGACCTAAGCGGTTATTGCTTTTATCAGCACAAAGTGCCGGAACGATGATAATGTCATCTGTCGTGGGCGTTACCGTTTCCCCGTCCTCAGGCGGCTCGGGAATGCCGTATCGGCCCGATTTCAGTTCGCTTAAGCTGTTGACAAGCACAAAATACATTTTGCCTTTGGCCTCGCACACGGGCAGTGCAAGCTGCTTGCCGCAGGAAAGAGTATGCTCGATAATCTCAAGCGTTGACACCTCACGCCCTACGCTGTAATAGGCAAAGACTCTTTCTGCCGCAGCATATTCGGGCATTGCAAAGAGTTTTTTTGCAATTAGCTCATCGCTGCTTTTTATATAGCTTTCGGGGAGGGCTGCAAGCTCTTCCCCTTTTCTTTTTCTCAGCTCCGCCTTCTGAGCGACGGTATCACAACGCAGCTTTGATGATTGAGTAGATTTCCTCATGCTTTTCCTCAAGCTCACGCTCAACGCCGTCCTTCATGAACGGAATTCTTGTCCAGCCGTAATAGTCGGCTGCCTTGTCGGCAACACGCAGGCAGTTTTCAAGATACTTTACATCCTTCTCGTGAATATCTGCACTGGTGTTGGTTTTTTCCTGCCTGTGCTGCATTCTTGCAAGCGAGGTTTTAACATCGACATCAAGGTAAATTACAAGGTCAGGCGCAGGAAGTCCCATCTTCGTATATTCAAGGTCGTACAGCCATTTAAAAAACGGCTCAAGCTCAGAGTCTGCAAGCTTTGCACCCTGATGCACTGCGTTTGAGGTCGTGTATCTGTCCGAAAGGATAAAGCCGCCCTCATCGTATATCTTGCCCCAGTCGTTTCTGTACGAGGCAAATCTGTCAACCGCAAAGAAGGTTGACGCGGTATATGCGTTTACATCGGCGGGATTTTCGCCAAATTCGCCACCGAGGTACATACGGATAAGCGCAGAGCTTTCATTATCGTATCTCGGGAAGACGATGTGGTTATAGGCAATTCCGTCCTCCTCCAGATGCTTGCACACGCGTCTGTAATGTGCGGATTTGCCGCTACCGTCTATGCCCTCGAAAACTATCAGCTTACCTTTTTTCATCATTACTATTCCCTGTTCTCTCCCGCCACGCCTTTAATATGAACAGCGGAAGCTTTTTAATCTTTTTGAAGCGCTTAGGCTCCTCCAAGCAGCGGTAAAGCCACTCAAGATGCAGCCTCTGCCAGCTTGCAGGTGCTCTTTTTACCTCGCCCGAGAAAACATCAAGCGTGCCGCCGAGACCTGCCATAAGTCCGACATCGAGCTTTGCTGCGTTTCGCGCCATCCAAAGCTCCTGCTTGGGAACGCCGAGGCAGACAATCAGAAAATCCGGTTTTGCGGCATTTATCTTTGCAACCACGGCCTCGTCATCATCGGCGTAGCCGTCATTTGTACCGCAGATTACAAGCCCCGGAAACTGCTTTGCCATTTTTTCTGCGGCTTTTTCGGCCACACCCGGCTTTGCGCCGAAGAGGAACACGGATTTGCCGTCTTTCGCAAGGCGCTCAAGAAGCTCCGTTGCAACATCAATGCCGGGCAGATGCTCCGCAAGCGGTGTTCTGAGAATTTCAGCCGCTTTCATTACCCCGATTCCGTCGGGGATTACAAGGTCTGCGTTATTTATTGCTGCGCTGACCTCGTCGGAGTCCCAGGCTGCCATGACAATCTCGGGATTGGGCGTTACCATATATGCGCTGCGGTGCTCGTCAATAAGTGAGAGCGCACGCTCAAGCGCTTTTTGTCTTGTAAGATTGTCAATCTCAACGCCGAGGACATTTATTCTGCTCAAAGCCGGCCGAACACCTTTCCGATTTTCTCATTGATTACAAGGTCTGCTTCACTGTCGTACGGAGTACTGCTCAAGTTTACAAGCACGAGCTTATTTCCGCGGTAATAATTGATAAGTCCCGCTGCGGGGTACACATTCAGCGAGGTGCCGCCTACTATCAGCACATCAGCCTCGGAGATGCAGCGAATGGACTCCTGAAGAATCTGCTCGTCAAGCGGCTCCTCGTACAAAACGATGTCAGGTCTGATAACACCGCCGCAGCTGCATCTGGGCACGCCCTCGCAGTAGTTCATCTTATCTGCGGGATAAGGTCTGCCGCAGGTGCAGCAGTAGCTGCGGAGTATGCTTCCGTGCAGCTCAAGCACCTTCTTGCTGCCTGCAGCCTGATGAAGTCCGTCAATATTCTGAGTTACAACTGCTTTAAGCTTGCCCCTTTGTTCAAGCTCGGCAAGCTTCAGATGCGCGGTATTGGGCTTGACATCACCGATTGCAAGCTTTTCGTGGTGAAATCTGTAATACTCCTCGGGATTCTTCACAAAAAACGAGTGACTTAATATCATCTCAGGAGGATATTTATACTTCTGATTGTACAGCCCGTCAACACTGCGAAAGTCGGGAATTCCGCTTTCCGTGGACACGCCTGCGCCGCCGAAAAACACGACATTATCGCTCTCATCTATCCACTTTTTCAGTTGTAAAATCTTATCTTCCATTTTATTCACTTCTTTACAAAGTTAATCAGTTTATTATACTACACATAGCTTTTCTAAGCAAGTAAATATTCTTCGATAATTCCTGCCACACCGTCGCTGTTGCAGTCGGCGCACACCACATCCGCAAGGGCTTTTACGCGCTCGCTGCCGTTTGCCATTGCAACCTTCAGACCCGCGCAGGCAAGTATCTCTTCATCGTTTTTGGAATCGCCCACCGCGATGCATTCCGAGGGGGCAATGCCGAGTCTTTCGCACAGCACCTTCAAGCCCTCCGCCTTGCTCACTCCCTGCGCGTTGATTTCAAACGCTCTTGCGGTTTTCCCCGTGAAGGTAATGGGCAGATTTTTGATGCTTTCATAGACCTCCTGCGCCTCATTATCGTCGGCAAAGAAGAGATTGAGCTTTTCAATCGGCCTTGGGTTTTCCATAAATGCGTTGAAGGCATCGTCAACTATGGTAAGGCACTGACGGTATATCGGCTCATAGGTTTTGTGGCCGAATTCCTCAATGCAATCGACACACCACGCGGTGCTGTAGCTTGCGTCATCATTGTATATTACGGGCATTACATACCGTCCGCTGACCTGCGCAATTATCATCTTGACGGTTTCCGCGTCAATTTTCTTATGCAGCAGTCTCTCGCCCGTTTCAAGGTCTATTACCGCTGCGCCGCTGCTCGTCAGCGCGTATCGCATACCGCGAACCATATCGATATAGGGCTGGACGATTGTAATGCCTCTACCCGTTGAAAACACAACAATTTTCCCCTGCTCAATTGCTTTTTCCATTGCACGGACAGTGCGCGGGGTAAGCTCCTTATTATCGTT
>JAZUJB010000048.1:0-10669 GCA_045642545.1 Oscillospiraceae bacterium | reverse complement strand
TTGTAGTGGGGATTTGCCTTCCTAAGACCGCTTGGCCTCCGACTTGCCTTCGGTGAAAACCCCAAGGTCTGCTACGGCACGAACGGCAATATGCCGATTACAAGAATGGGCATTGCATCGCTTATCCGCGAGGAGCTTTTTATTGCAAGGCAGTATTTCGATGATGAAAAAAACGGCAATGCAGGTCCTGCGGAGTTTGAAACGGAGTGCTACCGCGAGCTTTTCGAGGGTAAAATTCCGCTGAAAGCTCATGTTCACCGCACCGATGACATTTTCACCGCAATCCGCATTGCCGAGGAATTCGGACTCGGTCTCACGCTTGACCACTGCACCGAGGGGCATCTTATTCCCGAGCAGATTGCGGATGCAGGCTTCCCCGCCATTGTCGGCCCGTCGCTTGCCTCGCGCAGCAAAAACGAGGTCTGCCACTCCGACTTCAAAACAGCAGGAATACTGCACCGCGCGGGCGTGCTCGTTGCGCTTACAACCGACCACCCCGTTTCCCGTATTCAGTATCTGCCCTTGTGCGCCGCATTAGCCGCAAAGGAAGGTCTCGGCAAATACGAGGCGCTCAAAGCAATAACGATAAATGCCGCGCGCATCTGCCGCGTTGACCACAGGCTCGGAACACTTGAGGTGGGCAAGGATGCAGACATTGCTGTCTATGACGGTAATCCGTTGGAGATTGACTCCTGCGCCGTTGCAACGATTATTAACGGCTGCGTTGTGTGGCAGAAAGAACAATAACAATAACGGCGGTGAGGAAATCTCTCCGCCGTTTTATTAAAGCCTCAGATTTTCAGCATTTTTTCAATTTCTGCGGTCTTGAGCACTTTGCCCATCGATACCACCCGCTCATTAACAACAAGCGCGGGCATACTCATCACGCCGTATTCCATAATTTTCTGCAGGTCTGTGATATATTCAACCTCCACATCCAGTCCTGCGTTCTTTACCGCTTCCTTTGCGTTTTCATACATAGCATGGCAGTTTTTGCAGCCTGAGCCAAGCACTTTGACGCAGCATACACCGTCAATTTCCCTTCCGCAGCATTCCTTCTTTTTGCTTACATTAAAAAGTGCCATTTTGTTTCCTCCGTTAAATTAAAATATATTGAATTGCATTAAATACATATCCCACAACTATAATTCCCACCGTGCATATCGCGGCGAAACCCCCGAGCAGCTTTGGCTTTACGGCCTTTCGCAGCATTATCATTGACGGAAGCGAAAGCGTTGTAACTGCCATCATAAAGCTGAGCACAACGCCGAGCCGTGCGCCCTTTGCAAGAAGCGCTTCGGCAATGGGAATAGTTCCGAAAATATCGGCGTACATAGGAACGCCTGCTGCAGTTGCAATAATAACGCCGAACGGATTTCCCGTACCAAGCGCCTTTACAACAATCTCCTCGGGTATCCAGTTATGTATTACAGCGCCTACACCTACACCGATGAGGACATAGGGAAATACCTTTTTCGCTGTGCCGAGCACCTGCTCCCAGGCATATTTTGCTCTGTCCCCGAATTTCAGCTCCTCCTGCGGCAAATCAATAGCCTTTCCGTTTCTGATGAATTCCTCCACCTGATTATCAAGGTGAAGCTTTTCAATCAGCGTTCCGCCTGCAACGGCAATCACAAGCCCTAAAATGACATAGGCAACTGCAACCTTCCACCCGAATATGCTCATAAGCAGCACAAGACTGCCGAGGTCAACCATAGGCGACGAAATGAGGAACGAGAATGTTACACCAAGAGGCAGTCCCGCACTTGTAAAGCCGATAAACAGCGGAATTGACGAGCAGGAGCAGAAAGGCGTTACCGTTCCCAGAAGGGCGGCAATGCAGTTTGCCACGATGCCGTGAAATCTTCCGAGTATTCTTTTACTTCTCTCAGGCGGGAAATAGCTCTGGATATACGAAATAATAAATATCAGCACACCGAGCAGAAGCATTATTTTTATGCAGTCGTAAATGAAAAACTGAATGCTTCCTCCAACTCTGCCTGCCGTATCAATCCCGATACTGTCAAGCATATTGCAGACAAATCTGTTCAGCCACTTCATTCCGAGTATTTCATTCTGAATAAATTGCCACATATTGTTCTCCGTTCAATTTATAAATCTAAATATATCGATGTATTGTCTTTAAGAATACCGTGCCGCGACAATCAATTTCAGCAGCACGGTTTTTCATTGCAGGAGCATTCTTCTCTGTTCAGTTCGTTCAAATATCCGGTAGCGGCTTCAAAGCCTTCCTTTGATATTGAATAGTGCATCCACTTGCCTTCCTTGCGTCCTGTAACCAGTCCGGAATCGGTCAGGATTTTCATATGGTGCGAGAGCGTAGACTGCGCAATGTTCAAATCATCCAGCAGCCTGCACGCACATTTTTCGCCGCTGCGCAGATACTTTAGTATTCTCACGCGGTTTTCATCGCAAAGCGCTTTGAATACGATAGGGATTTTCTTTTCATCAAGCTCCACTCCTGCACCTCCTCTGCTTATTTGTTATGTCTATATTATATCGATAAACTTCGATTTGTCAAGATGGCAAAACAACGGCGGTGAGGATAACCTAACCGCCGCTCATTATGCTTAAAGGTCGATTTTGCTGAATTTTTTAATTGAACGCCTTATTGACAGTACCGTTATCAGCACATACAGAACAGCGCCTGCAAGCAATGCCGACAGCTGAAGCGCCATATTCTCAAAGCCGAAGGAGTTTACTGCCTCAAAGCCGGGAATATGGTGAAGCGTTTCGGCTATGCCGATAACCGTGAACGCCACTACGATAAACCACACAAACGGTTTGCCGTAGTAGTAAGCGGTTTTGAAAAATCCGCCAATGAACGCCGCATTGAAAAGTCCGAAAACAAGCAGGGCGAAGCCGAGGAACACAAGATTTGCGTTCATCAGCACATTTGCGCGATAAATGGGCGCATCCTTAAAAACGGTCATTCTGAGCAGGGTCAGCACTGCCATAAGCGCAAACGCGCAAAGCTCAATAAAAACGCTGAAGGCGTACTTGCTTCTTACAACATCGCTCTTAGACACGGGTAAAAGTGCTGAGTACACGATATCATTTGCCTCTCGTGCATACTGAAACGACTGAAAAATGCCGAGGCATACAAAGAATGCGCCCACAAGAATGGGGTAGCCGGGCAGCACCGTCATAAAACCGAAGGCTATAAACAGATATGACAGAATGGAAGCGCTGAGCTTCATTTCCTTTTTGAGCAGCTTATTCATGCATAGCCTCCCTTTCCAGACGAAGTATCGTCTCCTCAAGAGTTTCGCCACTATGTCCGAGCTTATTTTGGAAGTCTGCTTTTGTTGAGGCGGCAACAATTGCGCCGTTTCTTATGTACACAATATCGTCGGCGCATTTTTCAAGGTCAGAGGTGATGTGCGTTGAGAACAAAATGGCAACGCCGCGCTCCTTTAATACCTTGAACAGCTCAAGCAGCTCATCTCTCGAAAACGGGTCAAGTCCGCTTGTAGGCTCATCAAGAATGAGAATTTCGGCCTTGTGCGAAAGCGCAAGCAGCAGGTTGCACTTGACCTTCATGCCCTCGGACAGCTCTGACGGGGTTTTCTCCTCATCGAGCTTGAAAAGGCGCATATACTCGCGGCAGGCGGCATCATCCCAATTCGGATAAAAGCTTTTTGTAACCGCAATAATCTCCTTGAGCTTTTTCTTCGGATAGTAGTTTACAGCGCCCGTTGAGTAGCCGATGCGCTGCTTAATCTCCGCCTCGTTTTCAAGCATAGGCAGTCCGAAATATACAACCTCGCCTGCTGATGCGTGAACGAGGTTGAGCATTGACTTTATCGTTGTGGTTTTGCCTGCGCCGTTTCTGCCGATAAAGCCCGTGATGCAGCTCTCCTTGAGTTCAAACGAAACATTGTCGAGTCGGAAGGCCGGATATTCCTTGCACAGACCTCTGATTTCCGCAATACTCATTCGATTTCACCCCCGAGGGTGTTTTCGAACAAATATTCGTACTTCTCCTTAGGCGGAATGGCAATGCCTCGCTTTTCATCGCCTAAAAGAATAAGCGTATCGCCGGGTTTTATATCGAAAATCTCCCTTGCCTGCTTGGGAATAACTATCTGTCCCTTTTCGCCTACTGTTGCAGTCCATGCGTATTTTCCTTTCGGTGTCTTCATATATACCGCCCTTTCAAAGTTGTATAAGTATGATTTGTATAACTTATTATACTTTTCCACCGTGGATTGTCAACATTAAAAAAGCATCTGCCGGAATTTTCGGCAGATGCATACAATACTATCAGCTGTTTTTAATCTGTTTAAGCTCATTTTCCGCATATTTCACAAAACGCTTGACCGCAGGCGATGCGTGCTTAACCGACGGAAGAATCATTCCGAGCGTGATTTTCTCGGGCGGGTATATCGGCACCTTTGCTACATCGCAGCTCCAGCCGTGCATCAGAAGCTCGTTCGTTATGCTTATTCCGAGGCCGTTTTCAACCATTGACCACGCGGAAAAGCTTTCGTTTGTCGAATATGCAATGTCGGGCTCAATGCCATACCTTCTAAACATCTTAACGACATCGTCATCTCTGCCCATTGCGGGCATAATGAACTTTTCGCTCTCGCAGCGGCTTATCGGAAATTCATTTTCTGCAGCAAGCGGATGGTTTTTGGGCAGAACAGCAATCATCGGGTCCTCGGCAAGCGGTATCCACTCATAGTGCATATCGTCTCCGCCGCTTAAAAGTCCGATATCAGCCTTGCCCTCGTCCATCCAGCGCAGTACCTCCTGACGAACACCCTCCATAAGATTTATGTGGATATTCGGGTATTTCTGCTTAAAGCCCGCAATAACCTTGGGCAGCCAGTGCGTTGCAATCGAAGAATAGGCCGCAATGTTGATAATGCCGATATCCAGGCCGTTAATATTCGCAGCGAGCTCATACATTCGGTTTTCCTGCTGTACAAACGCTCTTACAGCAGGCAGCATCTGTTCGCCCTCAAGCGTCAGCGACACGCCCTTGGTAGTTCTTTTCAGCAGCGCGAAGCCGAAATCGCTTTCCATTGCGGATATGAGCTGACTGACACCCGAGGCGGTGTAGTTCAGCTGCTCTGCGGCCTTTGACAGACTTCCGCACTCTGCCGCCGCTATAAACGCCTTGCATCTTGCACTTTCCATAGTCTTCACCTTTAAGTTTTACTTAAATCAAGCTTAACGCTTTGTAGCTTTACTTTATAATAGCATCTGCCTATAATAAAATCAACCCGGGTAAAACAAATATCAAACATTCGTTTTTCTTTGGAGGATATTACTATGAGAAAGCTGTCATCTACTGCTCTGATAATTATTACAATTGCAAGTCTGATTCTCACTGTCCTGTTTACTTACCTTTGGGCAACTATTCCAGCTCCCGTATCTACTGTTTTTTCCGTGCTCGTATTTGTTGCGGCAGCCTGCTTTCTTATCTGCGTCAACTGTGCAATTAAAAACTGATTCCATAATTCTCTCTCAATATATCCCGCGCAAAGAGTCTGCGGTGATTATCCGCAGACTCTTTTAGTTCTGTAATGGAGGCAATGTAAAATGATGTTTTTCAAAGGTATCGGCGCCCTGCTTCTCACTTTAGCCTGTTTCTCACTGTTCAGCATAAAGCTCCCGAAAGGCGACCAGGCCATGAACGGCCTTGCAAATGCAGCGGTTGCGACTTTCCTTATTGAAGCAATTCTCAAATACATCTGCGGTGATTTCCTCGGCATAGGCTTTCTCGGCGAGGTCGGTGCTTCCTGCGGCTCGATGGGCGGCGCGGCAAGCGCAGCGCTCGTCGGTCTTGCAATGGGCACAAATCCCGTTTATGCGCTGGCAACCGCAGTTGCGGTAAGCGGTCTCGGAATTCTGCCCGGATTTATCGCCTCATACATCCTCTACTTCATCCTCAGATGGCTTGAGAAGATTATGCCGACAGGCCTCGACATCATTTTGTGCTCTCTGTTCGCCGCAGCAGCAGGCAGAGGTCTTGCCCTTCTTGTTGACCCTGCAGTAAACGCTGTTGTATCCACAGTCGGTGATTCCATTACAGTTGCAACCACGCAGTCGCCCATTCTTATGGGCTTCCTGCTCGGCGGCCTTATGAAGATGATTTGCACTTCTCCGCTCAGCGCAATGGCTCTGACCGCAATGCTCGGCCTGACGGGGCTTCCTATGGGCATTGCCTCCGTCGCCTGCTTCGGCGGCGCATTCTCCGACGGCGTTGTGTTCAAGCGCCTTAAACTCGGCGATAAGAGCAGCGTACTCGGAGTTATGCTTGAGCCTCTCACTCAGGCGGATATTGTTACTAAAAATCCGATACCGATTTTCAGCAGCAATTTCTTTGCAGGCGGCTTATCCGGTATTGTTGCCGTAACGCTCGGCATTGTAAACAACGCACCCGGCACCTCGGCACCTATCCCCGGTCTGCTTGCTCCCTTCGCGTTCAACAAGCCCTCCACCGTACTTCTGGCAATGCTGCTTGCAGCAGTTTGCGGTGCAGTTGCAGGATATGTCGGTTCGGGCATTTACGCAAAGCTCAAATCCTCAAAAGGCTTGCTGGCTATGCACGGCAGCAAATCCGCAGCCAAATAAAATGCTTATCATATAAAAAAGAGCTACCTTTGCAGGTAGCTCTTTTATTCATCATTTGCCGAAGTCAAATATCTGGTCTGCGTATGCTATGGGGTCATTATCAAGCGCTTCAAGCTCGTAGCTTATACCGTTTTCGTCAAGCTCGGCGCATATTGCCCTGACATACTTATCCTCCATGATGGTCTGGTTAAATGCCATCGTCAGATATCCGTTCATGGAGTTTTCCTGGCAGATTATCGAGCAGGGGAAGTTGCCCGTGGAGAAGCCGTATTTTATGTATCGGAGCATATCTCCCCACTGAAATCTGCCCATATAGCTTATCAGAATGGGCTCATCCGAGCTCATATACCTGCCCGCCTTCTCATAAACCTCTTTTACCGGAATATCTGCTATTGCGTCATACTCCTGCTTCGTTTTCGCTGCAGACAGCGTCAGCACATCCTCGCTGATGCTCTTCTTGATTGACGCCTTTGCATAAGCGCCAAGCTCCGCAAGCGGCATATTGAACTGCTCATCGGTGAACGCAATGCCGTTGGGGACAACAGCAGGGCGTACAGTTCTTTCAGCACCTATTATATTGCGGATATTAGTAGCATAGCCAATCACAACGGGCTTGCTTTTATCTGTTCTGAAGCTGTTAATTGCCTTTGCATAGATAATTGCGGACATTGCAAAAACAGAAGTTTCGTTCTGCTTGCAAAAGCGCTGAAAGTCCTCCTCGTTTATCCTCAGCAGCAGGCATCTGTGGTCTATTTTCGTAAGCTCATTATCCGAAAATACCGTGTATGCAGCTCCTGCCTCGGCAGTCGGTGCAGGTATTGAAACGCCGTTCAGCTTTTCGCTTGCAAAGGGGTTTTTGTACTCGCTTTCGTCAATCTCATCGCCGAGCAGGTAAGCGCCCTCGGGTGCTTTGAGGTCGGCATCATATTTTTCCTGACAGTAGTAGTACAGAATCGTCTGACGGAAGCGTGTTCCGCCGAGTCCGTCATACAGCGCGTGCAAGGCAGGCATCTGTATGGTGTGCTTGGTGTAGGTTACGGCGTGCAGATGATAATTTGTCTCCTCTGCGCACAGCTTGACGGGGGCATCGGTGCCTATTACGGCCAGCGGCAGCGGATTGCTTACAAGGTACAAGCCGTCATCGCGAAGGTCGAGCTTAACGCAAAGATACGGAAAGCGTGCGGCAGCCTTATCGGCAGCGTGGCGGAGAATTTCCCCGTCAACCTCGTCTTTCATGACAACGGTGAATTTAACCGTTGAAAACTGCGAATCCCTTCCCATAAAAAAATAGGGAATCTCAGAAGTAACTTTTTCTTCGTAATTGCTAAAATCCATATATTTCTCCCGTAAAACCTTTTCTGATATTAATCCTGCTTTGCGAATTTTGCGGCCGCCTCGCGCTTCATTCTGACTGCATCCTGCTTTCCGTTTGCAAGCTTGGGCAGGGTATCATAGATAAGGAAGTATGCGGGAATTTTGTGCTTTGAAAGCTTTCCGTCAAGGAAGGCTCTCATCTCGTTCTCATCGAAGCTGCGGCCCTCTTTCATCGAAACACAGGCGCATACAACTTCGCCGTAGAAATAATCGGGAACGCCAACAACCTTTACATCCTGCACGGCCTCGTGCTGAGATATAACAGCGCCGACCTCGTTGGGCATAATGTTTTCGCCGCCTCGGATGATGAGCTCCTTGTATCTTCCGAGGAAGTGCAGATAGCCGTCATCGTCAAGGCAGCCCATATCGCCGCTGTGCAGCCAGCCGTATTCGTCAATTGCCTGCTTTTCAAGCGGCAGCTTGTAGTATGAGCACATAAGGTTCTGACCGCGTACCATAATTTCGCCTGCTGTGCCAACGGGGCATTCCTCACCGCTTTCGGGGTTTACGACCTTAAGCTCAACGCAGGCAATGGGCTTGCCGACAGAGTCGCAGATGCGGTCAATGCCGTCGTTGTACTCGGTCAGAGTAGACGGAGTTGCCTCAGACAGACCGTAGCTTACGATGAAGTGAACATTCGGGAATGCCTTGCTTGCGTTAATAAACTGTGCCTTGGAGAACGATGCACCGCCGACATTTATGCAGCGCAGAGAGGAAACCTTCTCAGATGTGAAATTCTTGTTGCCCATCAGCGCGAGAATCATTGTGGGAACGGAATGGAAAAGCGTACACTTTTCCTTCTCTATCGTTTCAAGAACGGTGTGAACATGGCTGTCATCGGGAATTACAATTGAGCCGCCGTGAAGCGCATTGCAGAAAAAGCCCGCTGAAATTCCGAAGGTGTGGAACAGAGGAAGAATAAGGCAGAGCTTATCCGAGGAGTTTATGCCAACGGTCTTTGCGCGAATCTCAGAGGAGTTGAGAATGTTGTATGCCGAGAGCAGCACGCCCTTGGGAGTTCCGGTGGAGCCGGAGGTGTATATCATAACGCATACATCGTCAGATGATACCTCGGGGCCTTTCTTGTCCTCAATAGCATCATATTCCGAAAGGCGCTGCTTGAAATCAATGCTTGTGCGGATATCGTATGCGTGGGTGAGCATACTGTCCGGCTGGTTGAGAACATTGTTCGGGAAATCAGATCCGTCGCGCGTAAGGCTTATATCGCCGTAGCAAATATGGGTAATATCGCCGACATTTGAAACAAGCTTAAGCTCCTCGGCGGTATAGTTGAAGTTTAGCAGGCAGGCAACAGCGCCGAGTTTCTGAATTGCAAAGAACGCAAATGCCCAGTTTGCGCAGTTGGGAGTGCAAAGACCGACATGCGAGCCCTTCTTAACGCCAAGCTTTTTGAGGTCGGAGGCAATTATCTCGGAGCAGCGGTCAATCTCCTGCCATGTGTATGTAATGCCCTTGTGCTTGAGGAAAACCTTGTCCGGAGAATCGGAAGCGAGCTTTGCGATAAGCTCCTTGAAGGACATGGACATGAATTCCTCGGGCGTAGCTATTTCCTGTGCAAGCTCAATGTCCATTATCGTGTCAAAGCCGGTCATTTTGAAGACATCAAAAACATCCTCGCTCATATTGACAATCTTCATATTGCCGTCTTTAGCCTTTTTTCTTGCGGCAAGCAGAACGCGCAGACCTGCGGAGGAAATGTACTGAAGCTCCTTAAAATCGAACAGTACATCAACGGACGAAAAATCAAGTCCGTCAATAGTGTCCTGCAGCTGTGAGTATGTAGATGTATCAAGTCTTCCTGCAACCTTGATTATCAGTTTTTCAGCATTATTGACTACTGATATATTCATTTTCCTCTCTCCTTACAAACACTATGTTTATTTATACTTTAGAATAGAGATATTATATCATCAGCAGTATTAAATCTCAACAGCAGTTTTATCTCGTTTATGATGTTTAATCCTCTTAAAAAAAGCTTTCCGATTGATAATCGGAAAGCTTTTTTGTTCAATTACAAGCGTTCAGCACCGCATCAAACACTTCTCCGGGCATTTTTACAAAGAACCAGCCAAGTTCCTGGCAGCCCACATAGCCGCCGTCAATGAGTCGTAACTCCACCTGCGTTCCATCGTTTAGTTCAAGGTACATATGGCCTTGCCTCTCGGCCTCGTAGAAGTCCGGATTTTCGTTGCAGTCAATTTTCTCAAACGGGCTGCTGCACAGTATATCAACAAACTCGTCAAGCTGCTCGTTTGTGATTGCATCGAGCTTATGATAGCTATAGCTTTCAGGGCTTGCGTTGTTCCAATCGTAATGCGTAAGGAATGTTGCCTGCTTTACATTGCCCTTGATGTGCAGTCTGTCCTCAAACAAATCCTTGCCCGTGTCAAGTCCTATTCCGTCATAGTTATCAAGAAACTGTATCCATTCCCCGTCATCGGATTTAGCGCATATGCAGAGTCTGAAATCCTCGCTGTAACCCTTGACAGTATATACAGCCCCCGTGTATGTGGAGGCAAGCTCTGTTGCAAACTCGTCCTGCGTTGACCATTCGTCTAAGGTTCCCTTTGCCTCGCCGATGTAATCTCCGATGAGATGCTTAACCTTTGATGCATTACCCGACCAACCAGTGCTTTGCGTATACACATGACCCTTGTACACAAGG
>JAZUJB010000047.1:0-5621 GCA_045642545.1 Oscillospiraceae bacterium | reverse complement strand
CTCGCGGACATAATTGTTAAGCGCGATAATCGGCGCCATAAGCTCATCAAGCTCAAAGCCCGGCTCAAGAACGGTGCCGTCAATATAGCGGGAGTGAATGCCGATGTTGCGGCTCTGCCGTGTAAACACATACACAAGCATGTCACGGGCAAGCTCGTGGTCGGCCTTTAGTATTGCGGGGAAGGACCACAGCAGAGTGTCGCGGTCCCAATATGCCGCGGAGACATAGTATCTCGGACTGCGGCTTGTGGCGCAGACAAGCTCCTCTGTGTCCATGGTGACGCCCGTGGCGTAAAACATGCAGAAAAACAGGTTGGTATTATAGATTTTGTTAAGCTTCGCCGAACCCAAATCCTCGGTGCGCTCATCAAGCCAGCGGGCGGTTTTATCATACTCCCACTCCCAGGTTCTGCGGAGCATTTCCTTTGCGCTGGTGGCGGCGGCAACCTCCTCAAAGCCCAGACCCCAGAAGAAGGTTACGGCATAGGGCTTGCCTGCCTCAAGCTCTGCCTCATGGCGCAGACAGAAGCTGACACTCTCTCCGCATTCAAAGCTTGAGGTCATATCTCTGTCGCACATTGGCGCGATGGCGAAAAGGGGATAGCCGCAGCGCTGGTCGAGGATAATGCCGCTGTTCCAGCCGCTTTCGTAGCAATGCTTTGTGCCTTCCACGGGTTTTTCCTCGTTGACACAGTGCACGGTTTCGCACCAATTGCCCTCAAGCCCCAGAATTGCATGACAAGCCTTGTTGCACTCAAGCTCAAGGCGCAGGGCAAAGCCGCGCTCGCCTACGGGAGGGAGCACGGTAACTGCAACGGTGCCGCAGGAAAACTCAGCGCGCATTTTGGGAATCCAGTAGTGCTCGCGCTCCCACGACAGATTATTCAGCTCAACCTTCTGCCCGTCAATTTCAAAAAACGGCAGAAGGAAGGGCTTATCAACCGAGCCGCGAAGCTCGATAAGCCCCTTGGCCGCCATAGACAGAAAACCCACGGCCTCAATTCCGCCCGTAAGCTCATTTACGGTGGGAAGCGAAATCATTTCATTGCCGGTTGGGGTGTATCGTTCCATAAAAACAGTCCTTTAACTTAATCGGTTAATCTACATTTATATTAAAAATCATACTCATTAAACGGCAAAAAGTCAAGGCGTTTTAACGGTTTGACTAAAAATATGCAAATAATATATTGACATGCGAAGATTGTACGGCTATTATTTATAGTGAGATAACTTAAACGATTAAACTGCAAGGAGGATGTTCATGGCTCGAACCACACTTAAAGATGTGGCGGAACGCGCAGGCGTGTCCGTTGCAACCGTGTCCTATGTGCTTAACGGAAAGAGCAACATCTCTGAGCAGACCCGCGAGAGAGTGCTCGGCGCAGTTCGGGAGATGGACTATGTCCCCGATTTGAGCGCACGAAGCTTAAGCATGCGCGACTCGAAGCTCATCGGCGTTGTAGTACCGCAGACCGAGCCCGGTGATTGCCTCATGCTTCAAAACAGCTTCTATGGCGAGGTGCTCAGCAGCATCGAGTGTGAAGCTCGCCGTCAGGGCTACCACATTCTCATCTCTGCCACCGATGCAAACGAAAGCTACCTCACCCTTGCAAAGCAGAGAAACCTCGACGGTATCATTATTATAGGCATGTACCCCGATGAGTTTTACCAGCAGATGAAGAAAACTCAGATTCCCATTGTCCTCATCGACAGCTACTGTGAAGACCATTACTACCACAGCGTGAGAATAGACGATGCGTATGGCAGCTATCTTGCCACCCGATATCTGCTTCAGCGCGGACACAGAGAGGTTGCTCTGTTCGTAGGTCAGGTTAAGGAAAACGGCGTTATGAAAAAGCGCCTTGTGGGCTATAAGCAGGCGCTGGACGAGTTCGGCATAAAATTCCGCGAGGATTATGTTTTCGAGGGACAGACGGACTATGAAAGCGGCATAGTGCTTGCCGAACGCATGGTGGATGCAAAGCTGCCCACAACGGCTATTGTGGCTGCCGCAGACATCCTCGCCATAGGCGCAATCAAGGGTCTGTACAAAAAGGGACTCAATGTTCCGAAGGACTACTCAATTATCGGCTTCGACGATCTCGAGATCGCAAATTATATTACCCCGGGTTTGACCAGTATTAAGCAACAGATTTCCTTAAAGGGAGAGCGCGCGGTTGAGCTGCTTTTGAAGCACATTGCCGACCCCACTCTTACCAAACAGGAGGAAATTCTGCCGCTGTCCTTGGTGGAGCGAGAATCAGTAAGGACACTTGAGGCAGACAAAGGGTAAAAAACCGGCCTGCACCCCTCGCTAAAGTCGTGCAGACCGCGGAAAAAGACCGTCGCAAGACACTCCTCTTCCATAAACTATTATTTTAATGGAAGTGAGTGAGAAAATCAACTTTTTTTGGGAGGAAAAAACAGTATGAAAAAGTATCTCGCACTTCTTCTTGCCCTGGCTATGGTATTCTGCCTTGTTGCCTGCGGTCAGAGCAACAAGCCTGCAGATGATGGCGAAGCAGTAACCATTACTTATTGCAACTTCAATTCATCCGGCGGCAACGAAGAAACCCTGCAGAAAATGGCAGACGCATTCCACGAAGCAAACCCCAACATCACCGTTAAAATCGAGACCATCGCATATGACGATTACTTCACTCAGATGCAGACTCGCGTAGCCGGCGGCACCGCTCCCGACTGCTACGAGCTGAACATCGAGAACTTCGCAGCATATGCAAACAAGGGTCTCCTCGCCGAAATCACCGGCGCAGACACCTCTGCACTCAATGAGACTGCACTCAACGCATTCAATGTAAACGGCAAGCAGTACGGCCTTCCCGAGAGCTTCTCCAATGTTGTTCTTATCTACAACAAGGACCTCTTTGACAAGGCTAATGTAGAGTACCCCACCGCTGACTGGACTCAGGACGACCTGCAGAAGGCAGCTGAAGCAATCCGCGCTCTCGGCGACGACATCTTCGGCATCTGGCAGCCCATCACCTATAACGAAATCTTCAAGGTAGTTGCACAGTACGGCGGCAGCCTCCTCAACGAAGACAAGACCGAGTTCACCATCAACAGCCCCGAGAACATCAAGGCAGTTCAGACCCTCGTTGACCGCGTCATCGACTCCAATGTACAGCCCAACACCACCCAGCAGGGCGGCATGGGCGACTGGGATATGTTCATGAGCGGCAAGCTGGGCATGATTCCCACCGGCATCTGGGCATTCCAGACCTTCACTGAGAACTGCGACTTTGCATGGGACATCGCTGTAGAGCCCGGCAGCACTCAGAAGGCAACCCACTTCTTCTCCAACTGCGTTGTTATGAACCCCGAGACCAAGAATCCCGAAGCCGTTGCAGCATGGCTGTCCTGGCTCACCGGCTCCACCGAGTCCGCTGACATCCGCCTCGCAGCAGGCTGGGATCTCCCCGCACTGAAGGATATGAACGCTCTGAGCGCATACCTCGAGATCGATCCTCCTGCAAACCGCGCAGCAGTGTTCGAGAGCCTCGACTATCTCGTAATGCCTCCCGTTATTGAGGATTACGCACTTATGAGCGACATCATCGGCCAGTACCTCGCAGCAGCAGCTGACGGCACCATGACCGTTGAAGAAGCAATGAATGCCGCACAGGCAGACTGCGTAGCACAGATCTCCCTCGGCTAATCGATAATTCAGGCCAGGGCAGAAATGCCCTGGCCTTTCTTTTGCCGAAAAGCTATTTTCGGTAAAAGAAAGGCTGAGTCCTTCGGGACTTCCTAATGCATTCAGACAGGAGGTATCCTGACAAATGAAACTGTTCAAAAGAAGCCGGGGTTTGGGGCAGGACGGATTTCTCAATGCGTCTCCGTTCCTTGTTCCGAGCATAATCGGCTTTTCGGTATTCTATCTCGCTCCTATGATTATCTCCATCTTCATAAGCCTTACCGACTGGAACGGTCTTGACCGGCTTTTCGCTGCAGGCTTTATGAAGGAGCATTTCATAGGCTTACAGAACTATAAGGACATTCTCGGAAGCGACGAATTCTGGAAGGTGCTGGGCAATACCGCAGAATACATTGCACTCTATCTTCCTCTTATGCTTACCACATCGCTGCTCGGTGCATCTCTTTTGAGTCAGAAGCGTCCCGGTGTCGGTGCGTTCCGCGTTGTCTACTATATCCCCGTGCTTACCTCATGGGTTGCCGCATCGCTTATCTGGCGCAGCATTCTCGCTCCGCAGTACGGCGCAATGAACGGAATCCTTGAGATTTTCGGCATTACGGGCCCCGGCTGGCTTTTAGACGAGAAGTGGGCAATGCCCGCCATCGTGCTCGTTAGCGTGTGGAAGGATATGGGCTTTTTCGCCCTCATTCTTCTGTCGGGCATTGTGGGTATAAACCGCAGCTACTATGAGGCTGCAGACCTTGACGGCGCAAGCAAATGGAAGAAGTTCTTCAAGATTACTCTTCCGCTGCTTACACCTGCAATTTTCTATGTCCTCATCGTATCCCTGATTAACTCCTTCCAGCTCTTCCCGCAGATAATGATAATGACCGACGGCGGCCCGAATGGCGCGACGCAGGTCATGGTAGAGCGTATTTATAAATACGGCTTCAGATACTTCCGCATGGGCTATGCCTCGGCATTCTCATGGATACTGTTTGTCATCATCATGACCTGCACGGCAATCCAGATGCGCGGTCAGAAACGGTGGGTGAACTATGATACATAAAAGAAGATTATCCACGGCGAGCTATTACACCGTTGCTATCATAATAGGCATCATGGCCATGATACCTTTTGCGTGGATGGTATCCACCTCGCTGAAGGCGAGAGGTGCTCTTATGAGCATCCCGATTCAGTGGATTCCCGAGGAGCCCACCCTCGATTCCTATCTGAAGGTGTTCTCCAAGTTCCCCTTTATGAAGACCATCGGCAACAGCCTTGTGATATCCGTCACCTACACGGTAATCACGCTGATTTCCGGTTCCATGGCGGCATTCGCGTTTGCAAAGATGCGCTTTCCCAAGGCAGACCTGCTGCTAAAGATTTTCCTTGCCACAATGATGATTCCCACGCAGGTTACCATTATCCCGCTGTTTGTGGTAATGAATAAGATGTCGCTTATTAACACCTACGGCAGTGTTATTCTGCCGAGTATATTCAGACCCTTTGCCATATTCCTGCTGGTGCAGCAGATGCGTACCATACCCGACGACTTCCTCGATGCTGCGAGAATTGACGGCGCGAGCAACTTCCATGTCTATTTCAAGGTGGCGCTGCCTCTGTGTGCGCCTACTCTTGCAACGCTGTCTATCACAACCTTTATGGAATCCTGGAACGACTATCTGTGGCCACTGCTTATGCTGACAGATAAGGCAAAGATGACTCTGCCCATCGCACTTTCAACTTTGAACGGACAGTACTCCACAGAGTATAATGTGCTTATGGCAGGCGCGTTGATTTCTATGGTCCCAATAGTATTGATTTATGTTTTCGCACAGAAGTATTTCCAGAACGGTATGATGGCGGGAGGTATCAAGGGTTAAGCTATGAAGAGATATTCCCATAACGAAACCTCGGCTGTTGTTCCTATTAAAAACGGCAATGCGCAAATTAGCAGGTCGGG
>JAZUJB010000046.1:0-9726 GCA_045642545.1 Oscillospiraceae bacterium | reverse complement strand
CTACGAGATTCTTAAGAACGCCGAGGACAACGGTCTTGTCCATGAGGTTGACCAGACTCTCGGCTTCAACGAAGCACCGGGCGCAATCTGCAATTGCTGCGGCTGCTCCTGCTACTCCCTGCGAATTGCAAATATGTTCCGCAAGCCCGACGGCATCCGTTCCAATTACAAGGCCGTTATTGAGAAGGAAAAGTGCGTTGCCTGCGGTCAGTGCGTTGAAAACTGCCAGACCAATGCTCTGAAGCTCGGCACCAAGCTCTGTGAGATTAAGCCCACCGAAAACAAGGATGAGCACATCCCCGAGAAAAAAGCCTTCATCAACAAGAAGACCTACAATGTAAATTATCGCGAGAACAGAAGCGATGTTGCAGCCACCGGCACCGCTCCCTGCAAGACTGCCTGCCCCGCACATATTTCCGTTCAGGGCTATCTGAAGCTGGCCGGCGAGGGACGCTACCGCGAAGCTCTTGAGCTTATCAAGAAGGAAAATCCCTTCCCCGCAGTATGCGGCCGCATCTGCAACAAGAAATGCGAGGAGGCCTGCACCCGCGCATCCGTTGACGAGGCAGTTGCAATTGACGATATCAAGAAATTCATTGCCGAAAAGGACCTCGATTCCGAGACCCGTTTCGTTCCCAAGCTGCTCAACCAGATTGCCAGAGCATATCCCGAGAAGATAGCCGTCATCGGCGCAGGCCCCGCAGGCTTGAGCTGTGCCTACTATCTGGCAGTCAAGGGCTACCCCGTAACTGTATTCGAGAAGGAAAAGGCTCTGGGCGGCATGCTCACACTGGGTATTCCCTCCTTCCGTCTTGAAAAGGATGTTATCAACTCCGAGATTGATGTTCTTAAGGAGCTTGGCGTCGAATTCAAATGCGGTGTTGAGATTGGCAAGGACATCACCCTCGATGCTCTCCGCGCAGATGGCTACAAGGCATTCTACCTTGCAGTCGGCGCACAGAAGGGCGCTGCCCTGGGCATTCCCGGGGAAGACCTGGGCGGTGTGTTCTCCGGCATTGACTTCCTGAAGGCAGTCAACCTGGGTGAAAAGCCCGAAATCGGCAAGAAGTGCGTTGTCATCGGCGGCGGCAATGTTGCAATTGATGTTGCCCGTGCTGCTGTTCGTCTCGGCGCAGATGTAACTGTCTGCTACCGCAGAAAAGAAGAGAATATGCCCGCTGACCCCGCTGAAGTTGCAGAAGCAAAGGCAGAGGGCGTAAAGTTCCTCTTCGAGCACAAGCCTGTTGAAATCAAGGGCGAAAACGGCAAGGCAGCCAAGCTCGTATGCGAAGGCGACGAGTGCGAGGTTGACAGTGTTATCGCCGCAATCGGTCAGAAGATTGATGTTTCCGCATTTGTTGTCATGACCGGCGAAAAAGGCAATGTCCTTGCAAATGCAAAGACCTATCAGACCAGCGTTTCCGATGTATTTGCAGGCGGCGATGCTGTTACAGGCCCGAAGTTCGCAATCGACGCAATTGCAGCAGGCAAGGAAGCCTCCATCTCCATCCATCGCTATGTCCACGAGGGTCAGACCCTTACCTTCGGCCGCGACAACCGCGACTATAAAGCACTTGACAAAGAGAACATCTCCTTCTCAGCCGATTCCTTCGACCAGACACCCAGACAGAAGGCTGCCTGCGGCTCCGTTGAGGACGCAAAGAAGACCTTCAAGGACCTCCGCGGCACTCTTACCGAGGAGCAGATAAAGAAGGAAGCTGACCGCTGCCTTGGCTGCGGTGCTGTTGTTCTCGATGAGTATATGTGTGTTGGCTGCGGCATCTGCACCACCAAGTGCAAGTTTGACGCAATTCACCTCGAGCGCGTAACTGACGCCTGCGGCAAGGCTTACTTCAAGAACATAGGAAGCATCTACGCAGGTGCTCCCGCAAAAATCGGCAAGGTCGTTGCCAATAAGATTAAATACGCCAACAAATAAAAGCTCAGACTTGCTTTGAAGCAGAGCTTAATTAAAATTAAGGCTCTGCTTCAAATGCAAAACAGAATGCAGACTGCATTGCTTCTTACCCCTTTGCAGGTAACACGAGAAAGACTGATAATCGTGGTATAAGGCACAGGGGCTTTGCAAATAATACTTTTTATTTAACAAGGAGAACACATATGGCAGCAAAGTATGATGTAGTTGTTGTCGGTTCCGGTAATGCGGGACTGAGTGCAGCGGTTTCCTGCGTGGTGCAGGGAAAAAAGACGCTGCTCATTGAAAAGCACAATCTTCCCGGCGGTGTCGCCTCCAGCTTCAAGCGCGGCAGATTTGAGTTTGACCCGAGCGTTCATGAAATCTGCGACTACGGCGATGATAACGACAAGGGACATGTTCGTCTTATTATGGAGAAAAACGGTGTCAAGGTTAACTGGGTTACTGTGCCCGACTGTTACCGCTGCATCTCCACCTATTCCGACGGCACCCCCATGGATGTTGTTATCCCTGCCGGTCGTGAAGCCTATATAGACGCCATTGAAAAGTATGTCCCCGGCTCCCGCAAATCCTTGGAGACCTTCTTTGATTTGGTTAAGGAAGTCCGCGATGCCAAGGTATATATGTTTGACGGCACTCCCAATGACCCCAAGTATATGCGCAAACACTTTCCGAACACACTGAAGACCTGCGGCTATGATACTCTTTCTGTACTGAAGGCACTGAAGATGCCCCAGAAGGCGATTGATATTATGGCTGTGTACTGGCCTTATCTCGGTGTTCCTATTGACGAGGTAAACTTCTTCCACTTCGGCAACATGATTGATATGTATGTAACCCGTCAGGCAGTAATTCCCCATCATACCTCTCATGAGATTACCATGAACTTCATGAATCGCTTCTATGAGCTCGGCGGTGAGGCATGGTTCAACTGCCGCGCAGAGGAGTTCCTCTTTGACGGCGACAAGGTCTGCGGTGTCCGCACCAATATGGGCGACATTGAGTGCAAGCAGGTGCTGGCAAACATCAACCCCAATATCATCTATGCCAATATGATGCCCAAGGAGCTTGTTCCCCTGCGCGAGAAGAAGCTTGCAGCTGCCCGCAAGGACAAAATCGGTACCAAGTTCTGCATGATTTACTTCGCGCTGAACAAGAGCTGCCAGGAGCTTGGACTTACCGACTACTGTGTCTTCTTCGCAGGCACAGCCGACTCCCGCAAGGAGTACAACAATCTCAAGAGCATAGACAATGATTATAACATTCTCATAAGCTACAACAATCTTATTCCCGATTTCTCCCCCGAGGGAACCTGTGTCATCAGCTTCACCAAGCTTTTCACCGCTCCCGACGACTGGGCAAAGCTGAGTCCCGAGGAATATTACAAGGTTAAGGACAAGATGATTGCCAAGTGCATTGAGGATGTAAAGACCAAGCTCAACATCGACATCACTCCCTATATCGAGGAGGTAGAGGTTGCAACTCCCATGACCTTTGCTCGTTATCTGGGTACACCGGACGGCACACCCTACGGCTTCGAGGTCTGCGATTGGGACGGTGTTATAGCCAGAATGACAGATGTTGAGGCAGACTTTAATGTTAAGGGCCTGCGTCACATCGGTGCCGGCTCCTTCTTCGGTGACGGCTATTCCTCAACATGGATAAACGGTGATATGACCGCCTGCCTTGCCTGTGCGGAAATCGATGAAGGAGGCAAAGAATAATGGCACTTAATGTAAAAGTCGGCCGTATCGGCCTTTTGGATATGGTAAAGTTTGCAAACCTCGCTAAAAAGCGTGAGCAGGTCATTGCCGCTTCAGCTGCAGAGGAAATTACCGCAAACTACCCCATCAACAACTTTGCAAAGGAAATGCACCCTGATTATCAGACCTTTGTCGTTGACGAGATTATCGAGCACGCTGCTGCGGGTGCCAAGAGCTATGTTCTGAAAAGAGCCGACGGAAAGAATGCTTCCTATTTCAGAGCAGGTCAGTATATCTCCCTGAAGCTCCCTATCGGCGACAGCTTCGTCACACGCCCCTATTCCTTCTCCTCCTCTCCCAAGCTGGCACTGGAGGGCAAGGTTGCCATAACCGTAAAGGCTGTCCCTGACGGCTTTGCATCCAACTGGATTCTGCAGAATTTCAAGGTCGGTGACACCGTATATGGCTCCGAGGGTCTGGGTCACTTCTTCTATGAGAAGTACCGCGACGCAAAGGATGTTATCGCAGTTGCAGGCGGCAGCGGCATTACTCCGTTCCTGTCCATGGCATATGCCATCCGTGACGGCATCGAGGACTTTAATCTCACCGTTCTTTTCAACTCCCGCACCGAGGACTCCATCCTCTTCAAGAAGGAGTTTGAGGATATCTGCGCTGCTACCGATAAGGTTAAGATAGTCCATGTCCTTTCCCGTGAGGAAAAGGAGGGCTACGAGCACGGCCACATTACCGCAGAGCTTATCAGAAAGTATGCTCCCGAAACCTACAGCGTGTTCATCTGCGGTCCCGAATCCATGTACCGCTTTGTTTCCGGCGAGGTCGCAAAGCTCGGTCTTGAGAAGAAGTATGTCCGCCAGGAGCTGCTGGGTACCACAAAGACCGTCTGGGAACAGCCCGGCTATCCCGCAGATAAGAAGGATAAGGTGTTCAAGCTCACCGTTCGTCAGGGTGCCACCGAGACCGTGTGCGACTGCCCTGCCAACGAGCCTATTCTGACAGCCATTGAGCGTGCAGGCATTAAGGCTCCCTCCCGCTGCCGCAGCGGTGAGTGTGGTTGGTGCCGCAGCCGTGTCATTTCCGGCGAGGTATTTATCCCTGCCGAAACCGATGGCAGAAGATGGGGCGACAAGCAGTGCACCGAGATTCACCCCTGCGCCAGCTTTGCGCTGTCCGACATAACCATCGTAATTCCCGGCGAGTATGTAAAGTAAACCCGCGCAAGTGAAAATCCTCCATCATTAATAAGATGCTGAAGCGGCAGAAATACTGCAGCGGCGGCTTGAACTTAATGACAACCAAGCAAAAGTGGATGTAACGGAAATCCGTTACATCCACTCGATATATAAAAAATGCGAATGCACCCTATCGTTTAAGAGGGCGCATTGTATTAAGTATTAAGCCCAAATCCATAATAGACAGCAGATATTGATAGAAATATCCGCTGTTCTTTTTTGCCCAAAATCCTTTGATTTTAAGGGATTTTCAGCAATTCAAGGCATAAAGCAACCCGCCTCGGAGTCATTTCCAGGACGAGCTTTTCTTTTTTCGGTTGCCGCAGCGGGCTTCATGAAAAGTAATGGTTTGCTTTATGGGCTTATCGTTTGCGTTGGGTCATTTAAATCAATTTGAGGAGTTATTATATCAAAAACCGCAACCGGTGAGAAAACTCAAGCTTTGGGTGGGTTTAAAGTATAAGATTTATCTGTTATAATCCTGCGTAATATGCGAGATTGTAATTCGGGGTGATTATTTTCCCTCAGAAAACTCACATTGCTGATTGACATTTTTGAATTATGTGATATTCTGTGTGCGTACCAGAAAAACAAATTTTTAAATTGTCCATATCACACGAACAGGAGTTTTTGCTATGCTTACTATGGATTTACTGCACGATGCGCAGCGCGTACTCTCGCCCGTAATAAATCAGACACCGATGATTCCGGCAAAGGGCTTCGTTCAGGATTGCAAATTCTATCTGAAAGCTGAGTGCCTGCAGAAAACAGGCGCTTTCAAGCTCCGCGGAGCCTACTACAAGATTGCCACGCTATCCGATGAGGAGAAGGCGCGCGGCGTTATTGCCTGCTCTGCAGGCAACCATGCGCAGGGCGTTGCCTTTGCCGCGAGAGATATGGGTATTCAGGCGACCATCTGCATCCCCAATGGCGCACCCATCTCAAAGATTGAGGCAACAAGAAGCTACGGCGCAAATGTTGTACTCGTACCCGGCGTATATGACGATGCCTACAACGAGGCCTGCCGTCTGCGCGATGAGCAGGGGCTGACCTTTATCCATCCCTTTGATGACTACTGCGTCATGGCAGGTCAGGGCACCATCGGCCTTGAGATAATCGACCAGCTTCCCGATGTTGATATCGTGTTTGTTCCCATCGGAGGCGGCGGACTGATAAGCGGTATTGCCTATGCAATCAAAAAGCTCAAGCCTGAGTGCAAGGTCATTGGCGTTCAGGCGGCTGGCGCACCGAGTATGTACAAGTCCGTGCGCACAGACCGCATCATAACACTCGACAGTGTGGACACCATTGCAGACGGTATCAAGGTCAAAACCCCCGGCAACCTGACATTTGACCTGTGCCGCAAGTATGTAGACGACATAGTTACCGTTTCCGAAAGTGAGATTGCTTCGGCTATACTCACAACTCTTGAAAAGCAGAAGCTTGTTGCAGAGGGAGCGGGCGCTGTCGGTATTGCTGCGGCAATGTACGGAGGAATTGATCTGCGCGGCAAGAGCGTCTGTGCAGTTCTTTCCGGCGGCAATGTCGATGTGACAATGCTCGAGCGCATTATTGCAAGCGGACTCGGCAAGGCGGGACGCACTATGAGCTTCACGACGGTTCTGCCAGATAAGCCCAAGACTCTTGTCGGACTTCTGAACATCGTTTCCGACCTCGGCGCAAATATCCTTGAGGTCAACCACGAGCGTAGCAATCCCAGGACGGCACTCGGCTCATGCGCGGTACATTTGGTCCTTGAGACACGCGATTACAGACACATCGAGCTTATCTACGAGCACTTACGCTCGCAGGGCTACTTAATCTTGGAATGATATCATAGTTGTTATAGAAAAGACCTGAACTTTTTTACAACAGATAATATGTTTTGAATTAATAATTATAAGCACATGTCATTTGTACTACTTTGAACAATTGACATGTGCTTTTTATGTTGTTTCAACGGCTTTTTATGAAATTTTTGTGGAAACGCCGGATGTGTTTGCATAAGACTTCTGTCCAACGAAATATTTGCGCAGATAATGCGAGAAAATCCGAAGAAAAATTTCATCCTGAACATAGTCTTGCTCATCGGTAAAATTATACAAGAAAGTCGAAAAATTTAGAAAGTACAAATAAATTGGAATATGCTATCTTTTTTGGGGGGAGAAAAAATGAAAACGAGGATGATGAAAAATGCATGTTACACAGACATTTATTTGTACCGATGAAAAGTTCTCCAAAAATCTGACCGGCATCTTGTTTTTTGACCAACTGCCGGATAACATCGACGGAGAGGAGCTTTGTCGGCTGCTGAGAACGGCATTGACGGATATTGCAGATAATGCACCGCATTGCAACGGGCAGGTTATCTGCGAGGAGGCTCCAATGCAGAGCGGCAGGAACACACCCGGCCTTGCAGAAATTTCGCAAACCCTGCGCGAGCTTGGTATGCCGGCCAATCTGTTGGGATATCAATACTTTCGCTTTGCCATTCACGCTGCGGTAAGAAACCCGGAAATCCTTCGAGCCATAACAAAAAAACTGTATCCGCATGTTGCCAGAGAATTTCACGCAACAGCCACCGGTGTGGAGCGTGCCATGCGCCATGCCATCGAAGTGATGTGGAACAGAGGAAATATAGAAATTCTGGAAGAATATTTTGGCTACACCGTTGACCCGAATCGTGGGAAACCCACCAATTCCGAATTTGTTTCTCAAATAGTGGATAAGCTGACCGTCGGTATGCAGTTAGATACCACAAGAATAGCATAAGCCATATGGGAAATATTGCTTGAAAAATACTATCAATTCTCTATAATGAAAATAGCAAGACAATGACGACGGTATCAATATCTGATTTGTTTTATGGGTGGAGTGGAGAAAGTGGACAGCTATTTCAATCAGCTTATCAGAAACGCAGAGCTCTGCGGCCAGATTCTTTCCAAATGCCGTGCAAAGGCAGACCTGAGCCGAAGGGAAATGTCCGAAAAAATTGGCTTTTCCGAGAGTACGATTAAGGCGTGGGAAAGCGGTGACGGCTCACCCACGCTGTCTGTCATGCTGGAATGGTTTGAGGTGACCGGCTGTAATATGTTCCGGTCATTGCTGAATTTCTTGTGGCCGGATACCTTTGCCGCATTGAGCGCAAATAGCAGCGAGGCTGATTTGCGCAAAGCCTTGTCGCTATATATCGATGAGATTGCAGGCGAAATAGAGGTGCAGCGACTCTACCACATTATGTTTCAGGGTTCATCACAAGATTGGAATTATTTGCTGGAGCTATACTGTGCGTATGCCCATCTGACGCTATTGAAGCGGCATCATGTTGTGGAAATGATTCATATGGCATATGATATATGCAAAGCGAATTATACTGCAAAGCCGCTCCCGTTTGCAGACCCCGAGCATGTACTTGTGCAGGGCGCTATCAGCGCCGCAAAAAAGTCAATTCTGAATAACAATAGTGGCTATATGGTCGGGTTTTATAATTTGCCTATCACCTATGTTACTGCGACTATTTTGCGAGAATCCCGCATCAGCAGCAATGTATCGCAAAAGTATATGGCGAAGGCGCTGAACAAGAGTGAACGCACGATTCAAAACTGGGAGAGGGATATCCAGCCCACCGTTCTGGAATTGAATACATGGTTCCGCATACTGGACAAAAATATGTGGTTCTATCTGCGCAACGCATTAGATCCCTTCGAGCCGGTCGGCTTGTCCGACGCTACTGCCTCTTTGCGCAACGAATTAACAGAACATTTCAACGCAGCATCATCCGGTGAACTGTTGATGACCGCGTACCTGATGTTCGGCGAGTACGGCTCCTATTGGAATGCGGTGCTTGAGATGATGGTGGAATATGTCAGTCTGCCCTTTGATATGCGCGCGCTGGTCTCACGCTCTATTGTGACCGGCTATGAGGCGGATATCCATACCGAAACACTGCAATGCAGAAACTATATCCTGCCGCAGATGGAACATCTGGAGCAGTATGTCAATACATTGACGGAAAGCGCCAAGTCGAAGCAGTAAATTGACAATTTGTTCAATACCATTCGGATGAATCGGTGTAGAAATTTGATCTTTACAGTTCAAGTAAAGAAGTTTCTACGCCGACTTTTCGTTGAAAAGCATTGGAGTTCCAATGCTTTTTTTGCTTTTGAGCTTTATCTTTGGCATCTTTACAAAACTCAGCAAAAACTAAAAACGGATGTACTTACGCACAACCGTTTTTGTGAAAAAACATTGAATTTTTGCAAGAAATATGCCACTTAGCAGATGCGCGGCGCGAAGGGAATATGTATAATATGCATGTACAAATGTGGGGAAGCGGAAAATACAATGCGCACGGTCAAACCATCCGCTAACCACTGACGCGAAACAAGGAGGTCCATAAAATGAAAAAACGCGTTTTATCTCTTTTGCTGTGCCTCGTAATGGTGCTGTCGCTGATTCCGTCAGTGGCATTTGCACAGGAATGTACATGGACACTCTATGTTGATGGCGTAAAGTATTCGACATCGGCCAGCTATGCCCAAAATGGCACGCTGACCTTTGATGGTTCAACATTGAAGCTCAATAATTTTAACGGCAAAACGATTCAGGCTATCCCCGGCGGCTACTACGGCGACGATGACGCACCCTGCATGAACATTGTACTCAGCGGTACGAATTATCTGTCCGGCGGCGTGCTGAGCGATGGCACATACGGCGCATTGTATGCCGAGACGAGAAGCGGCGGTTACGGTGCTGATAGCCGGATTAGAATCCGTGGTAACGGAACGCTGAACATGACAAAGTACACTTACGGACTTTCAAGTGATGAGTACGACTA
>JAZUJB010000045.1:0-6935 GCA_045642545.1 Oscillospiraceae bacterium | reverse complement strand
GGGCTATTGCCCCAACTGCGGTAGCTTTGAAAAGCAGGTCCTGTCGGGTACGGATTTCATGATAAAGGAAATCCACATCCCCGAGGACGAATAAAAGCAAAAAGAAATACTCACAGTTCGTTTGAACTGTGAGTATTTTTTATTGCCTTGAAAGAGGCGGAAGGGTCAAAGACCGTTATTCTTCCTCGTCGGGAAGCTTTTTGACGAGTATCTTTTCCACTCGCAGGCCGTCCATTTCAAGCACGGTAACGGTCAAATTTTCGTATTCAAAGCTTGCGTTTACCTCGGGGAATGCGCCGAACATTTCGATTGTCCAGCCGCCGACGGTTTCGCTTTCAGCCTCAAAATCTCTCTCGTTTATGCCGACAAGCTCGAGGAAGTCGGAAATCACCATATCGCCGTCGAGCTCATATTCGCCGTCGTTGCGCTCAACGATTTCCTCTTCAATCTCGTCGGTGTCGTCCCAAATCTCGCCTACAAGCTGCTCAAGCACATCTTCCATCGACACAACGCCGAGCGTGCCGCCGTATTCGTCGGTAACGATTGCAAGGTGCTGCTTTGCGCGGCGCAGCTCGTTGAGCACTGCAGGCATTTTTACTGTTTTGTAGACATAGCAGGGAGGCATCAGCAGGCTGCGGATATCGGGGTTTTCCTCGCCCGTGAGCGCCTTCAGGAAGTGGTTGAGATACAGAACGCCGATTATATTGTCCACGCTGTCCTCGTAAACGGGAATGCGTGAGTAGGGCGCGGATTCAATGACCGCAAGCTGCTCGTTCCAGTCGTCGTCAATGTCGAGCGCAACAACATCGACTCGCGCGGTCATAACCTCGTAGGCCATAACATCGGAGAAGGCGATTGCCGCCTGAACAAGCTCGGAGCGGTCCTCGTCGAGCACTTCCTCGTCCTCGGCGGTTTCGATTATGGAGGCAAGCTCCATTGCCGCGGCCTCCTCGTCGGTGTCCTCGGCCTCGCCCTTGAGACCGACGGTCAGAAGCTTTACAAGGCCCACGACAAGCCATATAAGCGGCATCAGCACGATTGTGAGTGCGCGGATAAATCTTGCGTGGCTGAGCGCAAGACGGTTTGCGCTGTTCTTTGCGATTATCTTGGGCATCGCCTCGCCGAAGATGATAATCAGCACGGTGATGCTCAGCGTTGCAACCCACGCATATTCGTCGCTGCCTGCGACCAGGATGGTAAGCACCGAGGCGATTGACGAGGCTGCGATGTTGACGAGGTTGTTGCCGATGAGTATTGCCGAGAGCGTGTCGTCAAAGCGGTCGACAATCTTAACCGCAACGGCAGCGCGCTTTGAGCCGGCGTCGCGCGCGTTTTCAAGGCGCATACGGTTGCAGGAGGAGTAAGCCATTTCAGAGGCTGAGAAGTAGTTTGAGCCGATTATGCAGAGGATAATGCCGATAACATAGATGTAGATATAGATATTCATTACTCAGCACCTCCCTCTTCGCGGAGGCAGACAACAAGCCGCAGTATGCGGTTGTGCTGCATCTCGGACACGGTTACGCACACACCGTGGTATTCAAAGCGTGAGCCGACCTTGGGGATTGATGCGAACTGCTCATAAGCCCATTCGCCGAGCAGCTTGTTTGTAAACTCGTCGTCCTCCTCGGGGTCGTCAAACTCCAGAAGCTCGAACACATCGCTGACGGCCATCTCCGCATCGCAGTCCCAGCTGCCGTCCTCGCGGGCGATAAAGGGCTCCTCGACAACATCGTCCTCGTCCCAAATCTCGCCGACAAGCTCCTCAAGAATGTCCTCAACGGTTACGATGCCGAGGGTGCCGCCGTAGTTGTCGGTAACGACGGCCATATTAAGACGACGCTTGCTCATTACGGGCAGAAGGTCGTCGATATTTGTTGACTGGTGGACAAAATACGCCTCGTCGAGCAGCGCACGCAGATTGACCTTCTCGCACTCGTGCAGATACGCCTTTATGTATTTGCGTATCGAGAGAATGCCGATGACATTGTCGATGCTGCCCTCGTAGACGGGCAGGCGGCTGTGCTTCTGCTCGCGGATATAGGCGAGGATTTCCTCGGGCGAGTCTGCAACATCGATTGCCGCGAGGTCAACGCGCGAGGTGAGTATGCTCTCAACGGTGGTCTCGCCGAACTGCAGTGCCGAGGAGATAAGCTCACCGCGCTCCTCGTCAAGGCTGCCGTCCTCGGTCATATCCTCGATGATGTCGTAAATCTCGTCCTCGGTGACGGATATCTCGGGGTCAGCCTTCACAAAGCGTGCAGCGTAGTTGCCGATTGCGGACAGAAGCGAGGATACGGGCTTCAAAACGGACATAAAAAAGCACAGCGAACCGGCAACTGCCAATGACAGTCGCTCGCTGTATTTTTTTGCTATGCTCTTCGGAAGCATTTCGCCTAAGAAGAAGACCGCAACGGTCATAATAATCGTGCTTAAGGTAACGGCGCTCAAGCCCCATATACGCGTAACCGTAACGGTGACAATGCTTGCCGCGGTGATATGCACGATGTTTGTACAGATAAGAATGCTGCTGATTGCGCGGTCGAAGTTATCAAGCACCTCGAGCGCACGGATAGCGCGAGCCTCGCCCTTTTCTGCGCGGACCTTAATCTTCACGCGGGAAACTGAGGCGAATGCGGTTTCCGCCACTGCAAAATATGCAGCGCACAGCAAGAGAAGAATTACGATTATCAGTGACAATCGACTGCCATCATCCATTTCGGACTAACACACTCCTAAAATCTAATTAATGTAAATTGAAAATCAGTATATCATAGCCTGATTATTCCGTCAATACAGGCGCACAAGCAAAACCGGACCGAAAGGGCGGCGCATCATAGGGATTTATAGGTTTTGACCTGCCCTTTTCCGCCCATACGGCACAAGCAAAACCGGACCGACATAGCCGGTCCGGTAAATTGTTGCGTTAGGTTATTTTACATCATCCTTATTGACAACGACGATATCAAAGGTGGGCATAATCTCAATCTGGATATTGTCCTTGTCGAGGTTGAAGCTCTTTGTAATCTCGTCAGCAGGTATTACAAAGGTGAAGGTCTGAATATCGTGCTGGTCCATCTCGAAGCCTGCCATACGGTTTACATCGCGAGCAACAAGCTGTCCGTTTGCCGCAATGTTGATGACATAGGAGCGCAGGCGAATGTCGCTGTCGGTGTTGTTCAGGTACTTTGCGCGGATAATGAAGTCATCGCCGCGGAAGAATGCCTGAGTTACGGTGATGGGCAGGTTGCCGACGGTGCTGACGCTGTCCTCGGACTTATAGACGGTCTGACCGTCCTCGGGAACGAAGCGTGCGCCGACATAGTAGCAGCTAAGGCCAATCCAATCGCCGTAAAGCTCACGGGAGGCGAGGGTTCTGGTGTTGTAAACCTTCAGCTCGTTTGCGTTTGTTGCAGGAGAGGCGAGGTCACTCGGAACGAGGATTGCCTTATCCTTGGTGAAGCAGATGTGCTTGTAGGTGCCGCCGGTCATCAGAGCAATTCTGGTGTTGCCGGATTTGTCCATGCTGTAAAGATTGTGGTTGTAGTAGGACAGGCAGTACAGAGTGTCGCCGTACTTGTACAGAGACCTGAGACCGGAAACGGTTGCTACGGGGAACTCGCCGACGCAGTAGATGACGCCGGGTGCCTGAACGGAAACAGCGTAGAGGTTGCGGTCGTAATCGCCCTCGGAGTCGTATGCGAGGAAGTACAGAACATGGCCGTCAAACAGGCTGGTGTTGATGTTGACATCGAGAACCTTTTCGCTGGTCTTGTCGGAAATGTTGTAGGCGTACAGATTTGTGGGGCCGTCCTTGGAGGAAAGCTTGAAGTAAATCTTGCCGTTCCAACCGTAGGGCTGGAAGTGCATTACCTCGTAGTAGGTGTAATCCTTATGGATTGCGGAGAAGCTGCCGCCGGAAATCTTACCGAAGGCATATCTGTAGCCGGAAACCTCGGAGGAGTAATCTGTGAACAGCAGAGCGTAGATGCTGCCGTTGTAGAAGCAGTAGGACTCAACAATGTTGCCGGAGTAGACAACGGAGAGGTCCTGCGTTGCGGGGTTGTAGCACATAAGCGAGCCGCTTGCGGTGCCGCGGGTGGACTTGCAGAAGTAAACCTTGCCGTTGTAAACGCTGATGTTGCTGAGGTAGAAGCCGTTTTCGTATCTGCAAATCTGCTGGCAGAGGTCTTTGCCGTCGGTGCGGTAGAGTGCGTATTCCTCGGTGGAGGCGTCGGTGCGGAACTTGTAGATGCAGTAGTAATCGTTGCCAACCTGAACTGTTACGCTGTCGTTTTCAAGGTTTGCCTGGTAGGGCTCCATTGCGAGGTTTGCCTTGCTGTCATAGCCGGAGCGCTCGGAGGGGATAAGCAGTCTTGAAACAACTGCTGCAATCTGTGCGCGGGTTGCGAAGTCGTCGCCGCGGAATTCGTTACCGTCCATGCCGTTCATGATGCCTGCGGCATACATGGTCTGAACGGACTTGAGATATGTAGAAGGAATTTCGTTTTTGTCGGGAATCTGCTGGTTGCTTATTGCGGGCATATCCTCAGCGTTCAGCAGGCGGCTGAAGATGTAAGCGAGGTCATAACGGGAAATGTCGGTGCTGTCGAGCTTGGAGAGCTTGGGGCAGCTGGAGGGAAGAAGGCTGTTGTTTGAGCAGTACTTGTAGTAGGGGCTGTACCAGTATTCGCCGGAGCGCTCGGTTGCATCGAAGTTGTTGCCGTGGTAAGCGGAGTGTACGCGTGCGGCAATGGTAACTGCGTGAGACCAGGTAACATTCTCTTCAGGGTGGAAGGTGCCGTCGGGATAGCCGACGAGAATGCCTCTGTCGTAGCAGATTTTGATGCCTGAGAATGCCCAGTGATTGCTGACAAGATCGCTAAAGGTGTAGGTGTTCATGTTAGAGATCTTCTCAAACGCATTCATTCCGTCGCCGGGCTTGGCAAATGCGCCTATCGTCAGCAGGCTTGCGACGATAAGAATTGCGGCAATTATTCTGGTAAGCTTCTTCATATGATGACCTCCGGTCGAGATAACGGCAAAAGCCGGTGACAATTGTTAAAGTGAGGCAGCGGGCAAGAATCCGACGCTGCAGATAAATATACACATTAATTATACAATAATATTTCGAAAAATCAACTGTTTTTGTCATCGAATTGTGTCGCACGAAAATTTTCGCGTGGGTATTGACTTGCGCCGGCGGCTGTGGTATTATGTATAAGCTCAAAAGAGCCGGATATCGCGGAGTGGAGCAGTCCGGTAGCTCGTCGGGCTCATAACCCGAAGGGCGTGGGTTCAAATCCCTCCTCCCCAACCAAAATCCCCTGGAAGTTCAATGCTTCCAGGGTTTTCACTTTCTTCGGAGCTGGAAGAAAATCACAATTTGTGGCATATTTGAGGCATGAAGGCAAAAACTTTTATGCTGCAGGATAATTAATCACGAAATCATCGGCGAGCTGAAAAAAATAAAAATTGCCCCGGAACAGCATTTCTGCTGCCCCGGGGATTATTTTTTATCCTTCGTAGATAAAGCGCCTGAAGCCTGCACGGTCAAGTGTGGGAATGGCGTAGTAGCCTTTCATTACTTTCAGCTTTTTCTGTGCGGTCAGTCGCTCAAGGCTCTCACGTACCTCCTCCATCGTGCATTCGGGGATATCATACGCCCTGACGCAGCTATACACATACTCGGGACGCTCTGCCCAGCCGGCCTTGATGACACTCATTACTGCGTTGCCCATTCCGTCTACAAAAAAAATATCTGCCATATTACCTCCTAATCCTCAACAAGACTACAAATGCGGAGTAGCCTGCAATATCTTTGGTTATTGCGCCCTTCCTTACTAAGCAATGTTAATACTTGACAATAGCCTGTGTGTTGTTGTAAGGTTTAAGCATAAGTCAACCACCATCTGGAAGTCCCGGACAGTCAGTGCGGCAACCCCTTTTGGTTAGGTTGACTTTTTTGTTTTCTCAAAATACTCTTAAATCTCCGCCGCGGGTTTCGATTTCCTTTGCGGCATAGCGGTCGAGAGCATTGTCAAAACCGCCAAGCCCGGAAGCCTTGAGCAGTCGGCGGAATATCTTCAGCTCATCGCAGATGATTGCGTTTTTGATTGCGGTGATATCCGCATCGGTAAGAGTTCTTATGTTTTCCATTGTGGTTCCTCCTTGTGCTTTGTGATTCGGGGTGAATGCTGTGCGGAAGCTCGTCCGAGCCTTATTACAAGAATCAGAAAAAAAGACCGGTCAGGCGGCGGTTGTATATCCACCGTCTTGCCTTAACGCGTGCTTCGTGCCAGGACACATTCTCCTTGCGATGATAGTCGAATACCAATGCCTTGTAGTTGAGATAGATGTCAACAATCTCGCCTATGATAGCACCGGCAAGCTGCCGCTCGCGCTCAGTCAGAGTGATGTCGTCCAAGGTTGTCAGCAGCGGCAGACGATTGCAGTATTTCATATCAAAAGCCCCTTTCTCTCGATTGCCATATACACTTCTGCGGCAATACATAGTAGTTCTCATTTGTCCGCGATGTGCTATATACACCGCTGTTTTTGAAAATCCTTCTTTTCGGCAGAAAACATTTCGGTTGTCAACGCCGCCTGCACTTTCTATTATCGCGATACGCGCGCGTGAAAACAGTCAAGAGGGAAATTTCACTTTTTTCACCGTAGGTGAATGCTCGCGTCCGCGCGCGGTTTTCGTGCACACGCGCACGCGTAAGGAGGGGGATATTTGACAAAATATTGAAGCCGTGCTATGCTAAGTCCACAATCAGTGCACGGATTACAACAAAATACCCTATAAGAGATGCGCGAGGGACAAGCCCGATGACCGCACGCCAACCTCCCGGAGAGAAAGGTGGCAATGCTTGTACGATAGGTTTATACCGGCCCCATAAATCAAGGCTGGTATTTTTGCGCCTATTTTT
>JAZUJB010000044.1:0-7222 GCA_045642545.1 Oscillospiraceae bacterium | reverse complement strand
AGCAAGGCTCTCAACATTTGTACGCTTTTTCAGATGAATTGCATCGAACTTGCACTTTGTGGTGCAGATACCGCAGCCGAGACACTTGTTGGGGTCAACAACGCTTGCGCCGCAGCCGAGGCAGCGAGCGGGTTCCTTCTTCAGCTGCTCCTCGGTGAAGGTCTTTCTGCCGTCCTTGAATTCAGCAACATCAATCGTTTCGGGAATCTGTCTGGGAGTGTTGTCGTAGCTTTCCTTGATTCCGTCAAGGTCGAGATTGCCCTTGTCGAGTGCCTTGTATGCAAGGAGGTCTCTGCCGAGAGTGAGGCTCTGACCCTCCTGGACAAATCTGTGAATGGAGATTGCACCCTGCTTGCCTGCTGCAATTGCGTCGATTGCAAACTTCGGGCCGGTGTAGACATCGCCGCCGACGAAAATGTCGGGCTGAGCCGTCTGATAGGTAAAGCCGTCAGCCTCTGCGCGGCCCTTTGCATTTGTCTTGAGCTCGCCGATATCAAGCTTGCCCCAGTCGATTGCCTGACCGATTGCCGCGATGACTGCGTTGCACTTGATGCTGCCTGCCTCGCAGACAAGCTCGGTGACCTTGCCCTTAGCGCCCTTGATTTCCACGGGCTTATACTCGAACATGAACTTTACGCCCTCTGCCTTGGCCTCTGCAACCTCTGCGGGGTCAGCGGGCATATCGCTTTCTTTTCTGCGGTAAGCAACGGTTACATCTGCGCCGAGACGAACTGCAGCGCGGGCAACATCCATTGCAACATTGCCGCCGCCGACACCGATGACCTTCTTGCCGAGCTCGACCTTCTCGCCTGCATTTACAGCGCGCAGGAAGTCGATGCCGCCGAATACGCCCTTGAGGTCCTCACCCTTGATGCCGAGAGGAGCGGCCTTCTGAGCGCCGATGCCGAGGTAGAATGCCTCAAAGCCTTCCTCGCGCAGCTGCTGGATGGTGATGTCCTTGCCGATTTCAACGCCGCACTTGAACTCAACGCCGAGCTCCTTGAGAACCTCAATTTCAGCATCGAGAATGTCCTTCTCGAGTCTGAATGCGGGGATGCCGTAGCGGAGCATACCGCCGGGCAGCGCGTTCTTGTCGAATACGGTTACCTTGTAGTTATCGGCTGCAAGATAGTATGCACATGCCATACCTGCAGGGCCTGCGCCGATAACGGCAATCTTCTTATCGCTGAAGTCATGCAGCTTCTTGGGAACAAAGCGGCTTTCCTTGTCAAGCTCCTTGTCTGCAATGAACTTCTTAATCTCGTCAATTGCAACAGCCTTGTCTATGCTGCCGCGGGTGCATTCGTCCTCGCAGCGGCGGTTGCAGATGCGGCCGCATATTGCGGGGAAGGGGTTTTCCTTCTTGATAAGCTCAAGAGCCTCGGTGTATCTGCCCTGAGCTGCAAGCTTGATGTAGCCCTGAACTGCGATGTGTGCAGGACATGCGGTCTTGCAGGGCGCAGTGCCGCTTTCAAAGACATATTTGCGGTTGGAGCGATGCTCGGTGTTCCACTTTTCGGGACCCCACTCGAGGTCATCGGGAAGCTCAGCCTGCTCGTAAACAACGGGCTCCTTGGTGCAGAGCTTCTGTCCCATCTTGATTGCGTTGTTTGCGCACTTATCTGTACACTGACCGCAGGCTACGCACTTTTCCTTGTCAATCTCAGCCACATAGTTGCTCTGAGAGGCCTTGGGGGTGTTGAAATACTGAGTTACGCCGAGTGCAAGGCAGCTTTCGGGCTGGCAGTTGCATATTGCAAAGGTCTGGCCGTTCTCCAGTGTGGTAATCTGGTGCACGCAGCCGATGTCCTCAACATGCTTGATGAGGTCATATGCCTCCTGCTTGGTGAGGGCCTTGCCTCTGCCGAGACGGATGAACATATCTGCGGGGTGACCCATGAACAGACAGAAGTTCTCGTCCATATCGCCTGCACCCTCGCCCATAAGCTTGCGTACGCGGCGGCACTGGCAGGGAAGAGCGCACAGATGACCCTCGTTCTTCTCTATGTACATACTGACTCTTTCGTTGTCAATCTGCTCGGTGCCTGCGGGAATTGCGCTCTCAACGGGGATAACGCGCATGATGCCAGCACCCATGGGGGTGTTCATCGCATGCTCCACCTGACTGTCGGTGGCGTGCTGCTCAAATGCGTAGGCAATTTCGGGATGCGCTCTGCAGAACTTTTCGTTCAGAAGCAGGAACTCAAAAACGCCGGGGGTGTACAGCGGCTGAAGGTACAGCTCGATGTTGACCTTGGGGATAATGACCTGCACCAGCATACCTATCTCTGTCAGCTCGTGCAGCATTGCGCGGGCTTTTTCCTTATCCATCCCTGCGCGCTTTGCAATGCCGCTCAGGGTGTTGATTTTCATAGTGCCTTTAATCTGCATAAGCAGTGCAATCTGCTCGTCGGTCATCCACTTTTCAAACGCTCTGTACTCTGCACAGTCAGGCGTGATTTTGTAGTGGCCGTCGTTTATCTTTTCGCACAGCTCGACCAGGTTTTGCCTTACTTCCATGTAAATGTCCTCCCTTTATTTTAGTTTATCCGAAGCCTTTCAGGCGCAGAACAGGTGCTGTATGCACATTTGCTCTGTACTATAATTACATTTATATCATAATGTCAAAATTATGGCAATATTTTTTGTTCCACCAAATAATAACTTGTGCGGTTGACATTGTTGTAACAAAGTATATAATACAAATCAGATAAAGTGTATAAAAACAAATTTAACAGGAGGTTTATATGAGCACAGAAAAAAGATTTTTGCCGGAGTATGATGTCGTAGTCGTCGGCGCAGGTATGGGCGGACTGACTGCTGCGGCAAGACTCGCAAAGGCCGGCAAGAAGGTGCTTTTGCTTGAAAAGCACAACATGACAGGCGGCTACGCAACCAGCTTTGTACGCGGACGCTATGAGTTCGAGGTAAGTCTTCACGAGGCCTGCGAATTCGGCGATGGCAAGGACGGCTGCGGCTACGGCCCCTGCAGAGCAATGTTTGACGATCTGGGAATTGATATGGAATGGGTCAAGGTACCCGACGCATACAGAGTAATTCTCTCCGACCAGAACATTGACTTCACAATGCCCTTCGGCATTGAAAACTGCATTGAAGCAATCGAGAAGCTCGAAAAGGGCAACGGCAAGAAGGTCCGCAACTACTTCAAGCTGTTCGAGGAAATCAATGACGCACTTGAGTACATAGGCTCCTGCGGCAAGGAAGGCCCCGAGCCCAAGGTTATGGCCACAAAGTATTCCTCCTTCCTGCGCACCGCAGCATACGAGGTTGACGAGGTCAATAAGTCCTTCAAGTTCGGCCCCAAGACCAACGAGGTTCTCAACGCATACTACGGCTATATCAGCCGCCACCTCAGCGAGGCAAGCTTCACTGTATGGGCACAGATGATTTATATGTACCTGCGCGACGGCGCACATATCCCCACCAAGACCTCTCACGAGATTGCCACCTCTCTTGAGGCTGCATTCCGCCGCTTCGGCGGTCAGGTTGAGACCAATGTCAAGGTTGCAGAGTACCTGCTCGAGGACGGACGCTGCGTCGGCGTAAAGACCGAGGACGGCACCGAAATCAGAGCAAAGTTCGTCATCTCCAACGGCAACCCCACCAAGGCACTTGCCGCAATGATGGACAAGGAGCAGGTTCCCGAGAAGGCACTCAAGCTTGCAAGCGCAAGAAAGATGCTCGCAACTCCCTTTGTTGTATATCTCGGCCTTGACGCACTGCCTCAGGAAATGGGCATTGAGAGCTACGAGTACTTCGTCGGCGAGAATATGGATACCGAGCGCATATTCAACACCACCAACAACTGGGTATGCCACCACAGAGTATCCGCAACCTGCCCCGATGTTGCAATTCCCGGCTTCTCCGGTCCCGACCGCTGCCAGATTAATCTGACCAGTATGTACAGCCCCGACGCAATGAACAATTCGGAGCTTTCCAAGTACGACTATCTGCCCGAGAACGAGCGCTTTGCAAACTGCATGATAGATGCGTTCGAAGAATTCACCGGCGCAAAAATCCGCGACCACATCGAAGAGATTGCAATCGCAACTCCCGCAACCTTCACCCGCTATGCCGAGGCATTCCGCGGCAACATCTACGGCTATGCCTGCACTGCAATTGACGGCGCTGTAACCAGAACCATCAATCAGGAGCAGGAGAGATTTATACCCGGCCTCGACTTCGTCGGCAGCGCAGGCTTCCGCGCTCATGGCTACTCCAGCGTTATCACCAACGGCTACCAGGCCGCAGGTGTGGTACTGGCAAAACTGGGAGGTGCAAAATAATGGCAAAGAAAGCAAAAGTTAAAGTTCGCGGCTTTGTAAAGGACCTCAAGGGCTGGTTCGGACTTATGAAGGCAAGAGAGGCATGGATTGATTCCGCAGAGATTAAGTTTGACCTCTCCGACCACGCAGCAGACCTCGCAAAGGAGCTGCACCCCGTCATCACCAAGGCAGTTATCGCATCCGTAAAGGACGAAACTCCCTCCACCAAGACCTTCACCTTCAAGGCAATTGAAGGCTACAAGCTGCCCTACTTCTACGCAGGTCAGCACATTAGCGTCAAGTTCTGCATCAACGGCAACTGGGTAACCCGTCCCTTCTCCGTATCCTCCGCACCGAGAGATACCGACGACGGCATCCTGCAGATTACCCTGCGCAAAAAGCCCGGCGGCTATGTAACAAGCTGGGTATGGGATAACTGGAAGGAAGGCACCGAGGTCAAGTTTGACGGCGCATTCGGTGAGGGCTACTGGTCCTCAATCCGCGACACCAAGCACCTTGTCGGCATCGCAGGCGGCTCGGGCATAACCGCATTCCGCTCCATCGCAAGAGAAATGCTCGTTTCCCACCGCCCTGAGAAGTTCACCATTCTCTACGGCTCAAAGAACGAAAACGATATCATCTTCTTTGACGAGCTCAATGAGCTTGCAAAGGAATCCAATGGCGCAATCGAGGTATATAACATTCTCTCCGAACCCGGCGAAAGCTGGCAGGGCGAGACAGGCTTCATCGGCGCTGAAATGATTAAGAAGCTCGTTCCCGATTGGGACAAGGTCAGCTACTTCGTCAGCGGCCCCCAGCCCATGTATGACTTCCTCGACGGCGAGTTTGCAAAGATGGGCATCCGTGAGAAGTTCATCCGCAAGGAAGAGTACGGTGAGACAGACGATATCACCCGTTCACCGCTCTATCCCGCAGGCAAGGAAAACGAAACCTTCAAGATTAAGGTCATCTTCGGTCTTGACGAAAAGGTCATCGATGCAAAGGCAACCGATACTGTCGTTGTATCCCTTGAAAAAGCGGGCATCGCACCCGACACCCATTGCCGCAGCGGCGCTTGCGGCTGGTGCCGCAGCCTGCTGCTTGAGGGCGAGGTATGGCAGCGTCCGCAGTCTGACGGCGTAAGAGCAGCAGACAAGGATGTGGGCTACTTCCATCCCTGCTCGGCATATCCTCTCTCTGACCTGACCATTCAGGTTGATTCCAGACTTAAGTAATAACAGTAAAATAAAAAACGGGTACAGAGTTTCTGCTCTGTACCCGCTTTTTGTTATATTACAGCCGCGAAGGGCTTTTACTGTTAAGCTTATGCAAGCTTTGCCTTGATTGCTGCAAGGAAATCAACATAGCTTACGGCCTTGATATCATCGCCGTCGCAAAGTGCGGCAAGGTCGCCGGTCATAACACCGCCGTTAATTGTTTCAAGGGTAGCCTTTTTCAGCTTTTCGCCGAAGTCGGCAAGCTCACAGTTGCCGTCAAGATCACCGCGCTTTGAAAGCGCACCTGCCCACGCAAATATCATCGCAACGGGGTTTGATGAGGTCATCTCGCCCTTGAGATAGCGGTAGTAGTGGCGGGTGATTGTGCCGTGCGCCGCCTCAAACTCGTAGTTGCCGTCAGGCGAAACGAGCACGCTTGTCATCATCGCAAGAGAGCCGAAGGCGGCAGAGAGCATATCGCTCATAACATCGCCGTCGTAGTTCTTGCACGCCCAGATAAAGCCGCCCTCGGAGCGGACAACTCTTGCAACCGCATCGTCGATGAGGGTGTAGAGATATTTTATACCCGCCTCCTCGAAACGAGCCTTGTATTCGCTCTCGAAAATGCTCTCGAATATCTCGCGGAAGCGTCCGTCATATTCCTTGGAGATGGTGTCCTTTGCGGCAAACCACAGGTCCTGCTTAACGCTAAGCGCATATTCAAAGCAGGCTCTTGCAAAGGAGCAGACGGACTTTTCGGTGTTGTGCTGAGCTAAGAGCATACCCGCGCCGTCAAAGCTGTGAACCTCGCTGCGGTACAGCTCCTTGCCGTTTTCGTCTGTGAACACAAGCTCTGCCTTGCCTGCGGACGGCACCTTATATTCGACGGCCTTGTAGATATCGCCGTAGGCGTGTCGCGCAATTGTGATAGGCTTGCGCCAGTTTTTCACAACGGGTGATACGCGCTCAAGCAGAATGGGGGTGCGGAACACCGTGCCGTCAAGAATACCGCGTATCGTGCCGTTAGGGCTTTTCCACATCTTATGCAGGGAGTATTCCTCCATACGCTTTGCGTTGGGGGTAATGGTCGCGCATTTAACGCCGACATGCCACTTCTTTATGGCATTTGCCGCCTGCACGGTAACCTCGTCCGAGGTTTCATCGCGGTGCTTTAAGCCGAGGTCGTAGTACTCGGTGTTAAGCTCAACAAACGGCTCAATAAGCTCGGATTTTATGCACTGCCACAAAACCCTTGCCATTTCATCCCCGTCCATCTCAACGACGGGGTTTTGCATTTTTATCTTTTCCATCTGTTATCCTCTTGTTTTCTCGGCTGCGTAGTAGTTCATAAGGCAGCCGTCGGCAATAATCTGCTTTTCCTCTGCGGTGAGGGGAGCAAGGCACAGAGTAATATCGTGCACTCCGTCAGCGGCTGCGACCTTTGCCGCAATGCGGCTTTCGCCGTTAAGCACTGCCTTGCGTACCTCGGGAACATAGACAAAATCACCGGGGGCGTAGTCAAAGCTTTCACCTTCGTCAATTGTATACGGCACCATACCCCAGTTGATGCAATTGGGGCGGTAGCGCTTGGTTGCGTACCCATAGCAGATGTTTGCGCAGCCGCCGAGAATTCTCTGGCAGGACGCCGCCTGCTCGCGTGCCGAGCCGTCGCCGGGCTTGTTGGCAAAAATTACGGAGCCAATCTGCACCTCGGCATTC
>JAZUJB010000043.1:0-30794 GCA_045642545.1 Oscillospiraceae bacterium | reverse complement strand
TGAGCCTGCTTTACCAGCTCGTTGTTGGCATTCTCAAGAAGACTTTCGAAGTAGATCAGATGCTTAAGATCTTTCAAATGTTACACCTCTTCTTCAAAGAATTTCTATTTTTTGGAGTGCTTCCTTTACTCCATTGAGCATAAGTGAATCTGCAGGCAGATTGAGCACGCTCTTGCCCTTAATATCGTTGGCGGCAAAAGCACTGTCAGCAGGGATAAATGCCACGATGTCAACACCGGGCACACTGATGAGCTCCGCGAGCTCAGGATTGGTCATGCGATTGATTATCGCTCCGAGCTTGTCGTATACAATAAGGTCATCAGCAACACCTTTGATGGTGGAAATAACCTGACAGCCCTTCTTGCTCTGGTCGGTGACAAGAAGCAGATGGGTTACCTTATCCATTACGCGACGCTGAATCTTTGCGATACCAGCCTCACCGTCAATAACAACATAGTCGAAACTGTTTGCCAAAATTCCGATAACCTCTTTGAGATAAGAGTTTACCTTGCAGTAGCAACCGGAGCTTTCGGGTCTGCCGATACCGAGAAATGCAAATCCGGGCATTTCTACGAGTGCATCAAAGATTTTGAAGCGTGCCTCGCTGAGCAGCTCAAGAGCTTCTCTGGTATCGCCGTTTTCAACACTGTCTACTATGCTCATACGGATATCGTCAAGAGTGAGCTTGACATCAACACCGAGAGCAACAGACAGACCGACCGCGGGGTCTGCATCGATAGCAAGTATCTTCTTATCGGGATATTTTTCTACAAGAAGTCTTACGATTGAAGCAGAAATTGAGGTCTTACCGACGCCGCCTTTACCTGCAACTGCAATAATTTTTGCTTTACTTTCCAATAATGTTTCCCCCCTTCGCCTTGCGCAATTGCATACCTTGCGCATTTTGATAACAGTTTAACACAAACTATGTGATTTTGCAAGCAATTATCCTTCCCTTTCACTCACTTTTTTTGAGTAAAAATGCAAAAAAGGAGCCGTATAAACGGCTCCTTTTGCAATGTTAAACAAATTTTCAATTTTTGCTCAGACAATCCTGCGGTCTCTTACCTGAGAATCGTAATGCTTGTTCAGAAGAGGACGAATGACATAGTATATCAGCTTGTTCTCAAGATTAAACATATACATACCGAAGGTGCCTACAAATGCGAGAAGTGCAAGCTTGCTGACTTTTACACCTATTTTTGCAACAGTTTTCATAGATTTTACCTCCGTTAATCAGTATGCCTGAGTATCGTCGAATTCAACGATAGTCGGGTCAAGGGGCTCTTCGTTGAGAACAACGGACATATAGTTGTTGACGCACTTTCTCATATCCTGGCGGGAGATGGTACGGCTGTCCTCGAGGTCGTGCTCAATGAATACGAAGTGGAAGCCGAGCTCTCTTGCCTGCTCCTCCATGAGAGCGTGAACACCGTTCATGCCCTTACATGCAACATTGTCGTTGAACAGAACCATATCGCAGTTGAAGTTCTTTGCCCAGTCCCAAACTGAGTTGATATTATCCCAGCCGCCGACTGCCATATGGCGCATACATGCCTTTTCGGTGAAGCGGGTCAGGTCATCCATTGCAATTTCGGGATCCTCGGTATTGATCATGTTGTAGCCCATGGTGGAGTCCATGTTCAGAACAATTGTGATACCCCAGCAGTTCTGAGTCCAGGTCGGGAAGTCAGTGTAGTAAACTGCAGAGGGTCCCCACAGGAATGCACGATGGCGGGTCTTGCCGCCGAAGGGCTCGTACTTATCCTCATAGCACTTGCGCATGATCTTGATAACCTTGCGGTCAACCTTATTGAAATAGGGATCGGTTCCGTTAACGGACTGCCACTCATACAGCTTGTAAAGAGTCTCGGAAATGCCGCTCAGAGGAGAATACGGGGTCTTGAACAGATCCCACTTCTCAAGCTCGATTGTGTTCTGCTCGTTCATAAGCTCTGCGTGCTTGAAAAGCTCGTTCCAGTCATACTTTACACCGTACTGCTCTTCTACGAATGCAATGGTATCCTTGAGCACCTGTCTGGAATAAGGCAGTGCCTCGGGCTCATTGTGCTGCATTGCGAGAGTTGCCGCAAAGTCGGGCTTGCCGATACGGCGGCGCTGGAACATTGAGGTTGCCTCAGATGCGTTGCAGGGCATATTGGTGGAAATCATTGCCTTGCCGACAATGGGGAATGCGTCATCGAGAGTTACGCCGGTTTCTGCAGAGCAGCGGGAGCATACATCTGCGGGAAGACCGAAAGACTCAGCAACATCGATATAGTAGGGCTCGATGTGCTGGTCGATATCGCAGATAATGAATTCGGGAAGAGTCTGCAGAGGTACAGGATACAGGTCTTTGAAGCCTGTCAGGAACAAAGGAGTGATGGTTTCGTCATGGGGAATCATCTTATCGGTGTACTTACCGCCGCCAAGACGCTCGTCGTTGGAAAGAATAAACGCAATCTTCTTGGTGAGGGACTGAACGATGCCGTACATATGCATATGAGCAATTCTCAGCTCTGCTCCGCGGTAGCCCTCAAACAGTCTGTCGATGAACATGAATGTGCCGAGGTAGGAGCCCATCCAACGATATTCCCAGAAGCCCTTGAGGCAAGCCACGGGAGCAGATGCAACCATCTTTGCCATTGCCGCAAGATTCTTCAGCCAGCAGAAGTAGTCAAACATGGTGTCCTTAACGCCACGCCACTCACGGTACTTTGCAACGCCGGTCTTGTCAATGTAACGGGTGCGCTGACCGCCCTTGCCGTTTTCAGCCATCCAAATCGGGTCAAAACGCTGAAGCGCTTTGTCAATGGGTGCAATAATCTTATCTAACATTCTTACTTACCTCCCTGAATGGACTTAATTTCCAGAGATTCGATGAATGCCTGGAAGCGTGTACGGAGCTGACCGACTGCGCCGAGGCTGTATTCCTTCTCGATGGTGCAGCAAGGAATGCCGAGCTCGTTGGTCATAATCTGGTTTGCAAGAACCTTTTCGTAGCTCCAGAACTCACAGAACTTCATATTTTCAATGATGATACCGTCAGCCTTGTAGTCCTTTACGAGGCTTGCAAGCATCTCATGACGCTGGTCAATCTTTGCGCCGTCCATGAAACGCGGGCACTGGTTCCAGTACAGATAGTGGCGGCAGATTGCGTCAAATGCGCTCTCCCCTTCCAGAATCTCGATTTCCTCACGGCCGGGAATGGAGCCGAAGCAGTAACGGTCTGCAACTACCATTGCGCCGCACATTTCAATGAGCTTGGTGAACTCGGGGTCATCGACCTCGGAACCGGCAAGCACTACGCGTGCGCGGAACGGGAATTCCTTCTCGGGCTTACGCTTCTTGAGCTCTTCGAGGGTTTCCTTGAGGTAAGGAAGAATGAGCTTGTGCGGGCAAACCTGAGATACAAGCTCTATAACATGGAACTCGTAGCCGGTGATGGGAGGATTCTCGAGCTTGCGGAAATCGCCGATTTCCTTTACAACGCGGCAGACTTCGTTGAACTGCTCGATTGCCTTGCGCATTGCTGCGTCGGAGGTATCAATGCCGAAGCGCTTGTTCAGCTCGTCAACGACCTTCAGCTTAAGTTCGACCTTGTAGTAATCGAGATTTGTCTTGTCGCCCTTCATGGGAGGGTCAATCTGAGTTACAAAGAACTTGTCGTTCTTTACAACATTGAGCAGCCAGAAGTGCTGCTCCATACGGTCCATCGTTGCGCAGTTTTCCGCTCCGAACAGTGCGCTGAGATAGTTGTAGCCGCCTTCGATGCCGCGCTCGAGAATCGAACGGACATAGGGGCAGTTTCTGGTGGTCATGTAGTAGTCTGCAATGTCGGTGGATTCACTGCCGGGTGCGCGGAGTCTTGTCGAGAAGCATCCCTCGAGGTTAAGCAGAACCTCAGGTATGTAGTAGCAGTTGTAGCCAAGAGCTATCTGCCCGTCTTCTACTGCTTTGGTTACCAGCTCGTTCTGGGCTTCCTGAAGCAGATTTTCAAAGTAGATCAGATGTTTTAGGTCTTTCATTTGCAACCCCTTCCGCTTTATTTGAATTTTTTGCTTTTCGTATTTTGGGCGCACTTTCACATATAAATGCACCTTGCTTTATCGTAATTATACTAAACACCGGTGGCAAATGTCAATGTTATGACAATTGTTTTTGCTGTGTTTACAATACACTTTGCCACATTTTTGTTGCGTATTATCAACTTTTTCAATTTTTGTAAAAAATAACAGAGCCGCGTGTTAATCTACGCGACTCTGTTCATCAGATTATTCTCTCTATGTTTCTTATATATTCGGGTAACGCACCCTCAAAGTCAAGTCCGTAATGTCGCGGTGTTCCGCGCTGAGCGGTGCGCTCTATGCAATCGGCAACAAAGCCCTCCGCAGTATTCAGAGCCGCCTCAAGTGAAGCGCCTCTTGTAAGAAGTGCTGCAAACGAAGATGCGAACACATCACCTGAGCCGTGGAAGGTTCCTTCCCTTGCCTCGTTCATTACGGTGCAGGTTTTCCCGCTTTCATTGTCGCGTGCAACAATTCCGACACTGTTCTCATCAAGGCGCACGCCCGTTATTGCAACAACCTTCGGGCCAAGCTGCGACAGCTTATCGAGCAGCTTCTCAACAAACTTCATCTCGTGCGGTCCGTCAATATACTCGGTATCCGTAAGGAAGCAGGCTTCGGTGATGTTCGGCGTAATTATATCCGCTTTTTCTATAAGACCTCTGAAGCAGCGAACCATTCCGTCATCAAGATTTGCATAAAATTTACCGTTATCGGCCATTGCCGGGTCAACGATTACGAGAGTGTTATCATTTTTCAGCAGTTCTATTGCATTTTCAAGCAGCTTACCCTGCGCTTCAGAAGCAAGATATCCCGAATAGATTGCGTCAAATTCTATATTAAGCTCATTCCAATGGCGCGCAATAGGCACAATATCATCGGACAAATCATTAAAAGTCCAACCCGAAAATCCGCCGGTATGTGTTGAAAGCAGCGCAGTCGGAATGCAACAGCACTCGACACCGCTTGCCGACACAATAGGCAATGCCACAGTAAGTGAGCATTTGCCGAAGCCCGACAAGTCATGTATTGCAGCCAGTCGCGGCAGTTTATTTTGCGATTGAGTCATCTTCTTAACCTCACAGTTAGTGTTCTTGAATTTTAGCACATTTTGACTTTTATAGCAAGTACGCGCAGCTAATTCAAATACTGCCTTATGAAATCATTTGTCAGCATAACTTCGGTCAGCTTGCAGATAATATTATCGGGCAAAAGCTCAAATAAAATTGGAGGATTTATTATGACACCGAAGGAATTACTTTATATTGAAGATGCACTCGGTCACACCAAGTTTTTGATGACTCAGTGCAACGAGGCAATTACCCGCCTTTCCGACCCCACACTTAAGCAGCGCGTTCAGCAGTTTGTAAACGGCAATCAGAAGCTGTTTGACCAGTTCTACAATCTTGTTTAAGGAGGAACAATGATGAGCGACAGAGATATTATGGAGAATCTTCTTCTCACCACCAAGGGTGTTTGCGACCTGTATATGCACGGTACCCTGGAATCTTCAACCGCAAATGTTCACCAGGCATTCAACACCGCACTCAACGACAGCCTCTGCATGCAGGATAACATCTACAAGGAAATGCAGAGCCACGGCTGGTATTCAACCGAGCAGGCACAGCCTCAGCAGATAAATCAGCTTAAGCAGAAATTCGCTTCTCAGGGCTGATAAAAAAAGACCGCAGAGATTACTCTGCGGTTTACATAATATTTATTCCTTTGATTTTCCCCGGACTAACGCCGAAGGTCTGTGTAAATGCCCTGTGGAAGGCAGAATAGTCAGAAAAGCCGCATTCAGCCGCCGCATTTGATGCGCTCATTCCCTCTCGAATAAGCCGTGCTGCAAGCACAAGCCTTTTCTGTCTTATATAATTGTGTACCGTGCAGCCGGTTTGTGATTTGAACAAGCGCATAAAATGATAACGGCTTAAGTAACACATTGCCGCAAGCTCATCAACGCTCATCTGCTTAGTGAGGTTTTCGTTTATGTACGACAGCGCAAGGGCGATTTTTTCATTATATTCAACAGTTCCGCTTTCTCTGCTTGTATCGCGCTGCATAATGCGGTTTAGCTGCACTAAAAGCTGCGTGAGCATAGTGCCGCGCATAAGCTCAGCGCCGAAGGCAGTATCGTTAATCGTGCCCTCAAGTCTTTCAAGACTTCCGCTGAGCTCGTCAATTTCGCATTGCTCGGGGCGAATCAGGCAGAAGCGCCGTTGCTCGGCTGCAGCAAAGCAATCCATGAGGCCGCCCTCGGGTGCAAATCGGTCAACATACGCTGAGTCAAGGTATATAATAATTCTCTCATAAGGCTCGGTAACATCGATTACCGCCTTATGAATCATATGATGGCGCACGAGCAATATGTCCCAGGGCTTGAGACTGTAATCCGTGCCCTCTACCATATAGTTAACGCTGCCGCTTATAAGAATTACGATTTTATCAAATTCGTGGAAGTGAAAATCTCGCTCCTGACCTGCTGAATCGCGCAGGTGGAACATACGGAAATTTTCATTAAGGTAACCTTCGCGGTTATATTTATACCGTTCTGTCATTGTTTTGACCCCGTAATGTTATGTGAATTGATTATACAGCACTTTTTGCAAGGTTTCAAGCACATTATTCAATTTACATGGTAATTTTTTCAGAATATAATTTTATTACAAGTTAAATTATAGGAGTGTGCGTTATGACAAAGAAGTCATTTTTCAAAGCATATGGATTTATAATTTTCATGCTGCTCGGTATTGTATGCGGCTGCCTCATCGGTGCTCTTTCACCTGAGCTCGGTGCAAAGCTTGAGCCTCTCGGCACAGTATTCATTAACCTCATGTTCTGCATAGTTGTGCCTCTGGTTTTCTTCTCTATCTCTTCTGCAATCGCAAACGCATCCGGTGCAAAGCGTGCAGGTAAGCTGATGGGTGTCACCGTCGGTACCTTCCTTGTAACCGCAGCTATCGCAGCAGTATTTATGTACATAGTTCTGCTTATCTTCCCCATCACCACCAAGCAGATTGTTGAGGAAAGCGTTGAAGTTACCGGCCTCGGCTTTGCCGATATGGTTGTAAACTTCTTTACAAAGCCCGACTTCTTCGAGCTTCTCAGCCGCAAGGCAATTCTCCCTCTTATTGTTTTCTCCATTCTCTTCGGCTTCGGTGTTCAGAAGTCCGGCGGCAAGGAGACTCTCACTGCTAAAATTCTTGAGGATGTAACAAACTGCATTCTGAAGATGATGAAGATTGTTACCTACTACGCTCCCATCGGCTTCCTCGGCTTCTTCGCATCCCTCGTTGCTGCATATGGTCCCGACCTTATCGGCCAGTACAGCAAGACACTTATCATCTACTACTCGGTCTGCTTTGTTTACATGTTCATCTTCTTCCCCATTTACGCACGCTTCGGCGGCGGCAAGGGCGGCGCAAAGGTAATGTTCAAGCATCTGCTCAGACCCGCAGCCGTTTCCTTCGGCACCTGTTCCTCCGTTGCAACCATTCCCACCAACATGGAGGTTGCAGAGGAAACCGGCATTTCCCGCGAGGTTACAAATGTTGTTCTCCCCATGGGTGCAACAATGCATATGGACGGCTCTTCAATGAGCGCAATCGTCAAGGTTCTGTTCCTGTTCGGCTTCTTCGGCATCAATGCTGAGCCCGGTCAGGTAATCCTTGCAATCGTTGTTGCAGTATTCTCCTCCGTTGCAATGAGCGGCATTCCCGGCGGCGGCGGTACCGGCGAGCTAGTTCTCTGCTCCCTGTTCTTCCCCGACCAGCTCGCAGTTGCATTCCCCATCGCTCTTGCACTCGGCAATCTCGTCGATCCTCCCGCAACCATGGTTAACGCAGCAGGCGACTATGTTGCATCCTTCATCGTTGAGCGTTTCGTAAACGGCAAGGATTGGCTTCAGAAGAAGCTCAAGAAGGACGCTGAAGTTGAAGCATAATTTATCAAAAAGCTGAAATGAAAGTAAAAGGTGCAAGCTCTTATTGAGCTTGCACCTTTTTGAATTTTATATCAGTAAGTTACAACCTTGGTTCCCCGAGGTACATTGTCATATATCCACTTTGCGTTTTCTATCTGCAGTCTTACACAGCCATGGGATGCCTTTTTGCCAATGGTTCCGTCTATTACTCCGGCTTTGGCCGGGTCTGTGCTCTTCTGAGTGTAGAGAACCGAATGGAACAGATAGTTTCCGGAAAACTGGGTATAGTAGAAGCATCTGCTGCTGCCGGAGTCGAAGAAATAACCTTTTTCGGCAACTGTGAATGTGCCCTTAATGGTGGGTGTTGATTCCGCGCCCGGAGCACACTGCCAATAATATTTATTGGCCCATTCGCTGCCGTTCTTTTCATATACGCCGACACGGCACGCATTGGTATCTACGAGAAGCAGATACTTTGTTGAACTGGAATAGCCCTGTGCTTTCTTGAGCATGGAATCATATGTGGGCTCCCATACTCCATTGGCGTCCACATAGCTTCCGCCGACCTTGGCATTAGTAGCCATTTGTCCGTTTGTCTGGAAGTAATAGCGTTTTCCGCTAACTTCTTTCCATCCTGCTGTATATGCTCTGCCGTTGTTCTGGAAGTAATACTTATATGTAGTTGATCCGAATTTTACTGATTTCAGACCGCCGGTAAAGGCTTTACCGTCATTACCAAAGAAGAAATAGTATGTTTTCCCGTCGATTTTAACGGTCTTGTAGCCTGTGGTATATGCCTGGCCGTTCCTCAGAAAGTAGTAATAAGATGTCTTACCGTTACTGGCGATTTCCTTGTAGCCGTCAGTATAGGCCATTCCGTTTTTCTGGAAAAGGAAATATGCGGTTCGTGAGCCGAAGGATATTGCCTTAAGGCTATCGGTCACTGCCCTGCCGTTGCTTCCGAAGTAGAAATATCGCTTCACTCCGTCAAGCATTACCGTCTTGTAGCCGGTGTTGAAGGCCTGGCCGTTGGGCAAAAAATAGAATCCGTAGCTTTTGCCGTCGATTTCAACTTCTTTATAGCCGGAGGTGTATGCGCTTCCGTCATTAGTGAAATAGAAGTAATACTGCTTTCCGTTCATGGAAAAGTTCAGATATCCGGAAGTATATGCCGTACCGTCCTTTTGGAAGTAGTAGTACACCTTTTTTCCGTTCTTTGTAAACTGCTTATAGCCCCCGGTATAGGCACTTCCGTCTTCAGTAAAGTAGTAGTACTGAGTTTTACCGTCAACTGTTACTTCTTTGTAGCCGTTCTTGAAAAGGCTGCCGCCTTCTGAATAATAGTAGAGCTTGCCGTTTTCTTCAATCAGTCCGCTCTTTACATGGTTTTCAGTCTGCTTTGCAGTGTCTGCACCATCTGCGTAAGTTGTGGTCGCGGACAAGGGTGAAACTAAAAAAAGCAATGCTAATAAAACAGCACATATTCTGAATTTCAAATTTTTGTCTTGGACATTTGAATTCATTTTAGTATTCTACCTCCTCCTGGCTGCCATCGGAGTAGGTTATAACCCTGACACCGTGACCGGAGCCGTCAGGATCATCATAGTTTTCAGTGCTCACCACAGATCTGCTTGAGCCTGAGTCAGATGTAGAAGTAGAACCGGAGTCAGAACCGGAGCTGGAACCGGAGCTGGAACTGGAGTTGGAACCGGAACCAGAGCCGGAACCGGAACCGGAGCTATAGCCGGAACTTGAGTTCTGTTTCGGTGCAGCTGTATTATTACCCTCATCATCGTTTTCAGGTTCCTGAACCGTGATTACGATTTTCATGCCGTCTTCAAGCACTGCCTTGAGCTCATGATTTACTTTCTGATTCTCCGAAAGCTTAATACCGACCGCTTTAATTGCGTCTTCAACGGTGCCGCCTACGATGACTGCCGTATATTGCTGGTTTTCAGCTTTGTCTTCAACGGTAACAGTGCATTTTCTCAGCACTTTCACTGTAAGAAAACCATCATCGCTTTTCTCAAGGTCAATTACCGCCACATCTCCTTCGCCGAGAACGATTTCGTTCTCCTCGAGAAGCTGCGCAACAGGCTTGCCCTCCGGGTTATCTATTACGATCTTTTCTCCGTCAACTTCAACTGTAACCGCGTTCTGGGGCTCTTCTTTATCACCGCATGCAGTCAGCATGGGCAATATCATAAGAATAACCAGTATGAATGCGGCAAAGCCCACAAATCTGTTTTTCATCATTTACACCTCTATAATCTATTCAGCCCATAGTCTTCCGCCGGATATTAGTAATACAACGGGACAAATCATACTATACCGTGGAAAAACTTTGGCAATTTTTGTTGATAATACTATAACATTAGCATTAAGCATATACAAGTAATTCGTTGGTCTTTGTCGGATTATTTTATTAAAAATTCAAAAAGCCCTGTCCCATAAGGACAGGGCCGGATAAAGATACTTTTGACGCAATACAGCACATTGCCATCAGGCATCAGCTTTTTTTGTCAGAAATTCAAGCTTTGTTTCGGAAATCAGTATTGCAATAAATATCAGACAGAAGCCGAGGACAATGCTGAAGGTCAGATTTTCCTGACCCATTGCTATTGAGAGCGCAGTTCCGAATACAGACTCAAGCGTCATAATTACCGCAGCGGCAGACGGCGGAGTGAACTTCTGTCCGACAGTCTGCAGGAAGAAGCATACACCCGTACACATTACGCACAGGTAAGCAATTGCCCACCACGAGGTTGCGGGAACTGCCTGCGGCTTAGGCTCAAACGCAAGCGCGAACAGGAAGCAAAGCACTGCGGCTACCGCAAACTGAACCATTGTGAGAATCAGTGGATTTCTGCCCTCGACATATCTTGCGGTAACAATTATATGCAGGCCGTAGAACAAACCGCAAAGTGCAGTCAGAATATCGCCGATATTAACTGTTAAGTCCTCATTAAGACACACAAAGCCCATACCCACAAGGCAGATTGCGGCTGCGATGATATTAAATTTATCGGGTTTATTGCGATATATTATCCAATAAAGAAACGGCACGAGAATGCAATAGGTTGCCGTCAGAAATGCGTTTTTTCCGGGAGTTGTATAAACAAGTCCGTAGGTCTGCACGGTATATGCCGCCGTGAGGCATGCACCCATCAGAATGCCGCCGATTAAGTAGTGCTTATCAAGCTGCTTAAGCTTCGGCAGACACGCAAGCAGCATAATCAGCGCAGCGCCGCCGAAGCGGATTGCAAGCAGCCATAAGGGCGTTATGCTGTCAAGAGTGGACTTGAGTATTACAAAGGAACTGCCCCATATAAGCGTTGTGCATATGAGTGCAAGTCGTCCTATTGCACCTTTATTCATTTTTGTCATAGCTTATATCTTCACCATATGCAGGGCGGCTGCGCGAAGCATAAGCTTCTTGGTTACACCGCCGTCAAAGTTTATTTCTATCAGATAGTCATTTCCCATCGGAGTCATCTTTGTGATGCTGCCCGCTCCGAATGCCTTGTGCTGTACCTTATCGCCAACAGCAAAGTTGGGTGCGGGATTTGCCTTGGGCTTACTCGGTGTCGGTGCGGCAACGGGTCTCGCCTTAGGTGCCGCAAAGGGCTTTGAGGCAAATTCGCGCTGAACCTGAGATTTGTCGGAATAGCCGTAGCCTCTCGGAATTCCGCGCTTTTCCATATGCTCCGACGGAATCTCATCGACAAAACGGGATACTCGGTTTGAGGTTGTCTTACCGAACAGCATACGCTGCTTTGCGCAGGAGATGCACAGCTTTTTCTTCGCTCTTGTTATTGCAACATAGCAGAGTCTGCGCTCCTCCTCCATCTCATCCTGCTCACCTATTGCCTTGATACCGGGGAATATTCCCTCCTCTGCACCGACAAGGAAAACATTATTGAACTCAAGGCCCTTAGCCGAATGCATAGTCATCATGACAACGCAGTCCTGGTCCTTGTCGTAGTTATCCATATCGGTATAGAGCGCTACATCGGCAAGATAACCCTCGAGTGTGGGATTGTCGGTTTCGCTCTTGTAGTTAATAATGCTTGTTTTAAGCTCCTTGACATTTTCTGCGCGTGCCGAGTCCTCAACCGTATTCTTCTCCTCAAGCATTTTCAGATAGCCTGATTTATCGAGAAGCAGGTCGTACAGCAAATCGGGAGCAAGCTCTTTAGATTCCTCTATAAGCTCGCTTATCATATTCGCAAACAGACGCATTCGCATGCTTGCTCTGCTAAGCTCGGGATAAGCATCTGCATTGCTGATTACTGAAAACAGAGATGTATTCAGCTGTGCGGCAATGCCCATAGCGGTTTCTATGCTCTTATCCCCTATTCCGCGAGGCGGATTGTTGATAATTCTCGTAAGACGCAAATCATCGTTCGGAGACGCAATTACGCACAGATATGCAAGCATATCCTTGACCTCGGCGCGGTCAAAGAAGCCCGTACCGCCGAAAATCTTATAAGGAATGCCGTTGCGCTTGAACGCCTGCTCGAGCTGATGTGACTGGGCGTTCATTCGGTACAGAATCGCATTATCGCTCCACGAGCCGCCCTTACCGTACTGACTCATTATCTGCGATGCAACATAACGCGCCTCATCGTGCTCGTTATCGGCAACATAAAGCTCAATCATCTCGCCCTTATCGCCGTTTGTCCAAAGCTCCTTGCCTTTTCTGCCGAGGTTGTTGCGGATAACGGCGTTTGCAGCGTCGAGAATATGCGAGGTGCTGCGGTAATTTTGCTCAAGTCTTATTACTCGACAGCCCTTATACTCGTCCTCAAAGGACAGAATATTCTCAATTGTTGCGCCTCGGAACTTGTATATACTCTGGTCATCGTCGCCGACAACGCAGATGTTGCCCCAGCCGCCTGCCAGCTTTGATGCCAGCAGATACTGAAGCTTGTTCGTATCCTGATACTCGTCAATAAGTACATACTTGAATCTTCTCTGCCAGTATTCGCATACATCGTCATGCTCCTCAAGAAGCTTTACAGTGTAGAAAATAAGGTCGTCGAAGTCCATAGCGCCTGCGGAAAATGCTCGGCGTGTGTACTCAGCATAGATTTCCGCAATCTTGACTCTGCGAATATCACCCGAGGCCTTTGCTCTTGCGTAGAGGTCATCGGGAGTCAGCTGCGCATCCTTTGCGCGGCTTATCTCGCTCAAAAGCATTCTCGGCGGATAGCGCTTATCGTCAAGCTCAAAGTCCTTGAGAATCCGCTTAACAAGGCTGAGACTGTCCGAGGTATCGTATATTGTGAAGCTGCTCGGGAAGCCGAGTCTGTCCGCATTTCGGCGCAGAATTCTTACGCAGGCAGAATGGAAGGTTGACGCCCAGATGTCGTTTGCATCGGGGCCGAGCATCTTCTCAAGTCTTGCCTTAAGCTCATCAGCTGCCTTGTTAGTAAAGGTGATTGCAAGTATTCTCCAAGGCTCAGCAGGCTCAAATGCCGCAAGCTGCCTTGCGTTTTCGCCGCCTGCAAGCATAATATCAATATCCTCCTCGCAGGCATTTTCGGGTATTTCATTACTGTCGCCCGCAATGCCGTAGCGCAGAAGATTTGCAATTCTGTTTATGAGTACCGTTGTTTTGCCGCTGCCCGCACCTGCCAGTATAAGCAAAGGGCCTTCAGTCGCCATGACAGCCTTTCTCTGCATGGGGTTTAACGAGGCAAAATCGGATTCAATCAGCTTTTTTCTTGCTTCAATATATCTTTTTTCAAAATCCGTATTCATAACAAGTTATTTTAGCATGAATACGGAAAATTAACAAGTATCTGCAAGAACTTCCCTCAGCCTGTCCACCGCTCTGCGCTCAAGGCGCGACACCTGCACCTGCGACACTCCAAGCACTCGAGATGCCGACTCCTGCGTCATTCCGTGGAAATACCGCAGGTATATTGCCTTTTTCTCCTTTTCGGGAAGCTGTTCAATTGCATAGCGCAGGGAAACCTGCTCAAGCATTTTTTCCTCACCGTAAAGGTCTGTCAGTACATGCTCAAGAGTAAAACCGTCCTCCCCCGATTCACGCTGCAGACTTTCGGCAGGCCCCGTTGCGGTTTCTGCAAAGGCAATTTCCTCAGGCGTAAAGCCCGTTTCGGCAGCAAGCTCAGATAACAACGGCTCCCTGCCGAAGCGCTGCTCAAGCTCGTTTCTTGCCACTTTAATATGCTGCGCCTGCTCCTTAATGCTTCGGCTGACCTTGACTGCTCCGTCATCACGCAGAAACCTGCGGATTTCACCCGAAATTTTGGGTACTGCATATGTGGAAAACTGCGTACCGAAATTTTCGTCAAAGCCGTCAATTGCCTTGAGAAATCCCACGCAGCCGAGCTGATAGAGGTCATCCGGCTCGGTGCCTCTGCCGAAAAAGCGCCTCGCTACGCTCCATATAAGCCCCGAGTTTTCCTCAATGAGCCTTTCCGCCGCTTCACGGTCGCCGCTTTTTGCTCTGCGCAGATATTCAACTGTTTTTTCCGTCATCGGAAATTCCTGCGCTGCTTAATGGTGCGCAGCATAGTAACGGTTGTCCCCTTGCCCGATGCTGTTTTCACCTTAAGCCTGTCCATGAAGCTCTCCATAATGGTAAAGCCCATTCCGCTGCGCTCCTCACCGCCGGTGGTGTACATCGGCTGCATAGCTTTTTCGAGGTCGGTTATTCCCTTGCCCCAGTCGCGAATTGTGATTTCAAGCTTCTCGCCGTCAATTATTCTAAGCCGCATTGACACCTTGCCTATGCTTTCGGGGTAGGCATGTACAATGCAGTTTGTAACCGCCTCTGATACTGCGGTTTTGATATCTCCGAGCTCCTCAAGTGTCGGGTCAAGCTGCGCAGCAAAGCCCGCAGCTGCCGCTCTTGCAAAGCTTTCATTTGCGCTGCAGCTCGGAAATTCAAGCTTTATGTAATTTGTAATTTTCATGTTGTAACCTCCCATTTGCTGTGTATTTCAATGAGTCTGTCTATCCCCGCGGCTTCTATGACCTTTTTCGGCTGCGGTTGTGGACTTACAATCAGCATTTTTCCGCCCGTTTCCGTAACTGCGCGGTTTGTTTTGATAATCACCGCTATTCCCGAGGAATCCATAAAGCTGAGCCTGCTCATATCAAGCAGAAGCTCGCGTGGTAGTGTGCTGTCTACTACCCCGATGATTTCATCCATTGTCTGCCGTGCGCTGTGGTGGTCAAGCTCGCCGTCAGGCCGAATTATCAGTCTGCCGTCCATGTACCTCGATGATATCTTCATTTGCATCACCCCAAATAAAAAAACTGGTGTCGTGCGTATTGCACAACACCAGTTTATTAGTTTTTATATGCGTAATTTGAAGAAGCAGGTCGAGCTTACTTCAGATTTTTAAGGCTTTCCTCAAGATTTTCAATGAGTGCCTCGAGCTTTGCCTTCTTCTCGCGCTCGATGTTTACAACTGCCTCGGGTGCGCGTGAAACAAAGTTCTGATTTGCAAGCTTTGCATTCTGTCCGTCAAGCTGCTTGCGGGCATTAGCAAGCTCCTTTTCCATGCGTGCTCTCTCTTTTTCGAGGTCAACGAGTTCTGCCATGGGCATGAACATACGGGCATTATCAGTAATTACAGATACCATACCGTCATTGCTTTCGGGAAGCTCTGCGGTAACGCTGATTTCAGATGCATATGCCAGCTTGCAGATGAACTTCTCGCCGTCATTGAATGCCTTTGCCTTATCGGTTACGATGATGAGGTGGCTCTTTCTGGAGGGAGGAACATTCATCTCTGCTCTGCGTGCGCGAACTGCCTTGATTGCGTCCATTACCATCTCGAAGTTTACTTCGTCCTCGGGGAAATGCAGCTCTTCCTTGTACTTGGGATACTCGGCAATCATAAGTGCCTCACCCTCGTGAGGAAGTGCCTGCCAGATTTCCTCGGTGATAAACGGCATAAACGGATGCAGAAGCTTCAGAATTTCGGTCAGAACATACAGCAGCACGCGCTGAGCGCCAATCTTTGCCTCTTCGTCATCGCCGTTGAGACGAGGCTTTGTGAGCTCGATGTACCAGTCGCAGTAGCTGTCCCAGATGAAGTCGTAAATCTTGCCTGCGGCAACACCCAGCTCGTAGCTGTCCATATTCTCGCAGACCTCCTTGCTCACCTGATTGAGCTTGGAGAGAATCCACTTATCCTCGGTCTCGAGCTTTTCGGGCAGATGATTATCCTCAACGGTGAGGTTCATCATGACGAAACGAGATGCATTCCAAATCTTGTTGCAGAAGTTGCGCATTGCCTCGCACTTCTCGACATAGAAACGCATATCATTGCCGGGGCTGTTACCGGTAATGAGGTTGAAGCGCAGTGCGTCAGCGCCGTACTTTTCAGCCATCTCAAGCGGGTCAATACCGTTGCCGAGGCTCTTGGACATCTTGCGGCCCTGAGAGTCGCGGACAAGGCCGTGGATAAATACGGTGCCGAAGGGCTCCTTGTTCATCTGCTCCATTCCGGAGAATATCATTCTTGCTACCCAGAAGAAGATGATATCGTAGCCGGTTACCATTACAGAGGTAGGATACCAGTAATCAAGCTCGGGAGTCTTATCAGGCCAGCCCATAGTTGAGAAGGGCCAAAGTGCAGAGCTGAACCATGTATCGAGGACATCCTCTTCCTGAGTGATATTCTTGCTGTGGCAGTGTGCACACTCCTGTGCATCCTCGCGGGAAACGGTAATCTTGCCGCAATCTGCGCAATACCATGCGGGGATTCTGTGGCCCCACCAGAGCTGACGGGAAATGCACCAGTCATGGACATTTTCCATCCAGTTCATATAGGTCTTGGTGAAACGCTCGGGAACGAACTTGATTCTGCCGTCCTTAACGACCTCGATTGCAGCCTTTGCGAGAGGCTCCATCTTTACAAACCACTGGGGGCTTGTCAGAGGCTCAACAACAGTGCCGCAGCGGTAGCAGCAGCCGACATTGTGGTTATAAGGCTCAACCTTGACAAGATAGCCTGCCTCCTCAAGGTCAGCAACTATTGCCTTGCGTGCCTCGTAGCGGTCCATACCGTCGTACTTGCCGCCGTTTATTATCTTTGCGTCCTCATCGATAACGAGAATCTGCTCAAGATTATGGCGCAGGCCGACCTCGTAGTCGTTGGGGTCGTGGCAGGGAGTCATCTTAACAGCGCCTGTGCCGAAGCCGAGCTCAACATATTCGTCGGCAACGATGGGGAGCTTTCTGCCTACGAGGGGCAGAATTGCGTTTTTACCGACAAGGTGCTGATAGCGCTCATCCTCGGGATGAACTGCAACGCCGGAGTCACCGTGCATTGTTTCGGGACGGGTGGTTGCGATGTTAAACTCCTCATCGGAGTCCTCAATCGGGTATCTGATGGGCCAGAAGCTGCCGGGCATATCCTTGTACTCAACCTCTGCATCGGAAAGCGCGGTACGGCAATGCGGACACCAGTTGATGATGCGGCTGCCCTTGTAAATCAGGCCCTTTTCATACAGCTCGCAGAAGGTTTCGCGAACTGACTTTGCGCGTGATGCGTCCATAGTAAATGCGCTTCTGTCCCAATCGCAGGATGCGCCGAGCACCTTCTGCTGTTCAACTATGCGGTTACCGTACTTGTTCTTCCAATCCCATACTCTTTCGAGGAACTTTTCGCGACCGAGGTCATAACGGGTTATGCCCTCCTTAACGCGCAGCTCTTCCTCAACCTTAATCTGGGTTGCAATGCCCGCGTGGTCAGTGCCGGGCAGCCAAAGAGCGGCGTAGCCCTGCATTCTCTTGTAGCGGGTCAGAATATCCTGCAGTGTGGAGTCAAGAGCGTGGCCCATGTGCAGCTGTCCCGTTACATTGGGAGGCGGCATTACGATGGAAAACGGCTTCTTATCGGGGTCAATAACGCCCTTGAAGTAGCCACCCTCCTGCCACATATCATAGATTTTCTTCTCTACTGATTTGGGGTCATACACTTTCGGTAGTTCTTTCATGATTTCCTCCTAAAAAGAAAAGCGCCCTGAGAAATTCTCAGGGCGCAATAATTTACGCGGTACCACCTGAATTCCGCAATTGCGGCACTCATTGGCTCTGTAACGGGAGCACCCGTCCGCACCTACTGACTTCAGCGCGGCAGCTCAAAGCCGACCTTCAGCGACATCTCCGAAAACTCGCACCAACCGTTTTCTCTCTGACTTCGATGTTTGGCTTACTCCTGCTTTTCACAGCTGTTTTAACAAGCAAATATTATAAAGTTAATGGCTTGATTTGTCAAGATTATTCCTTGCGCTCATCGCCCCAGAAGAACAGTGCAACAGTACCTGGGCCGGTATGGCTGCCGATTGTGGGGCCGATACTGTTAATTACTACCTTGCCGTTGAGCTTGGTAAAGCGCTCCTCGATGAGGTCAGCAACTGCGCGGGCATCATCATAGCATGCCGACTGCGAGATAAAGCACTTGCCTGAATAGTCAAGGCCGTTTTCTGCGTGTTCCTCCATGCGCTTGACAATTTCGTTGATAACACGCTTTTTGGTGCGGATTTTCTCACGGGGAATGAGTCTGCCGAGATTATCCATATTGCACAGCGGGCAGATGCTCAGCATGCTGCCGAAGAAGCCCTCTGTCTTGGTAATTCTGCCGCCCTTGACATAGAAGCTGAGGTCGGTTGAGAAGAACCAATGATGCAGTCTGAGCTTATTTGCTTCAACCCACTCATAAAGCTCGTCAATGCTCTTACCCTCATCGCGCATATCGGCAAGCGTATCAACGATAAGTCCGCTGCCCGAGGATGCGCCGAGAGAATCGACGATGATAAGCTTTCTGTCGGGAAACTCCTCTCTGAGCATATTTGCGGCAATGCCTGCGGAGTTATTTGTTCCGGTAATTCCGCCGGATACGGATACATGTATTACATCAAGACCCGCCTCAAGGAAGGGTCTGAAATGCTCGGCATATTCGTATATGTTAATCTGTGCGGTTTTGGGCTGAGCACCCGCAACCAGCTTTGCATAAAACTCGTCGTACGGAAGACTCTGTCCGAGGTCATCAATATACTGAACATCGTCAAGCATATATTTGAAGGAAACACAGTCGATATTACGGCTTTCGAGATGCTCCTTGGATAAATCTACGGTTGAACCGCAGCTCAAAATATAGTCAGCCATTATTATACCCCTTAATAATGTATTGCACCCGTAATTATATACGGGTGCAATAGCAAATGCAACAATTATTTACTGTTTAGCCAAGCATTGCCTCGAGCTGCTCAAGGGTGTGAACGCCGACTTCCTTATTAATCATCTCGCCGTTGCGAAATGCTACGAGTGTAGGGATGCTGAACACGCCAAAGCGCTGTGCGATTGCGGGCTCATCGTCAACATCAACCTTGCATACCTTAACCTTGTCGCCGAGCTTCTCATCAAGCTGGTCAAGGATGGGTGCCTGCATTCTGCAGGGGCCGCACCAGGTTGCCCAGAAGTCAACCAGCACAAGACCGGAGGATGTGATGGAATCGAAATTGTCCTTTGTAAGATGCATAACTGCCATAATATATATCTCCTTTTCAGTTATTTACTCAGATATTCACAAGCGGTGAGCGCGGCAATGTTGCCCTCACCTACTGCTTTTGCAAGCTGATAGGGTGCGCCGGTGCAATCACCTGCAGCAAAAACGCCCTTGATATTAGTGTTTCCGATGCGGTCGGCTTTTATGATGCCTCTTTCATTATCAATGCCGGAAACAAGGTTTTCTGCCGAAAGAGTATCCTTAAGAATGAAAATGCAGTCTGTTTTGATTTCCTCTCCGTTGACAATCAGCGTATCCGCCTTTTTATCACCGAGTATTTCAATTTTGCCCTTGCCCGAAAACTGCGTTACACTGCAGCCTATCTCGCGCAGGAAATCAGCATCCCGCTCGGCTTCCTCACTGTCACCGAGGACAGCAACATTTTTACCTCTGTACAGCATTCCGTCGCAGGTTGCGCAATAGCTTACGCCTCTGCCGAGGAATTTTGTTTCACCCTCGCAGAGAGGTCTACGGCTGATGCCCGTTGCCAGAATGACTGCCGATGCCTCGCAGAAATCGTTGCCGACAGCAACGCCTATTGTATTTCCAAGCGGCATAACGCTCAGGACCTTGCCGTTTATCAGCTCGGCCGTGCTTTCGGAAAGCTGCTTGCGCATTACCGCGAGAATTTCACTGCCGCTGCCTGTAATTCCGGGATAGTTTGTAACCTTCTCGGCAAGATGGAGCTTGCTTGTCTCCGGCGGATTGCCGATTACAGCAACAGTTTTACCGCGATTAACGGCTGTAAGCGCTGCCGAAATGCCTGCAGGACCGCCGCCGACAACTATGATGTCGTATTTTCCGCCCATATTCTTCACCTCATTTTTCTTCATTGTAGCAATTATTATAATACTTTTTTGTTGTAATTACTACAATTATCGTTTATAATCCGAATATATATATTTTTTTTAGGAGCAAACACCATGGAAGAGATAAATAAGAATTTTATTGAGAATTTTATAGATGAGGATCTTGCTGAGGGCGGACGCTGCGAGGGAATGAAGATTCATACCCGTTTCCCGCCTGAGCCCAACGGCTATCTGCATATCGGTCACTGCAAGGCTCTCATCATTGACTTCGGTACTGCCGAAAAATACGGCGGCCTTTGCAATCTGCGTATGGACGATACCAACCCCGCAAAGGAGGACACCGAGTATGTCGATGCCATTCAGGAGGATATCCACTGGCTCGGCTTTGACTGGGGCGACCGCTTCTTCTACGGCTCCGATTATTTCGAAAAAACCTATGAGTATGCTCTTGAGCTTATAAATAAGGGCCTTGCATATGTCTGTGAGCTGACTCCCGAGCAGTTCAAGGAATACCGCGGCGATACTACTCGTCCCGCAATCAGCCCTTACCGCGACAGACCCATTGAGGAAAGCCTCGACCTGTTCCAGCGCATGAAGAACGGCGAGTTCCCCGAGGGCAAGTACACTCTGCGTGCAAAGATTGACCTTGAGTCCGGCAACTTTAATATGCGTGACCCCGTCATCTACCGCATCCGCTATATCGAGCATCACCGTCAGGGTACAAAATGGTGCATCTTCCCCATGTATGACTTTGCTCATCCCATCCAGGACGCTCTTGAGGGAATCACCCACTCCCTGTGCTCACTTGAGTACGAGGACCACCGTCCGCTTTATAATTGGGTTATCAACAATGTTTCCGTTCCCTCCAAGCCCCGTCAGATTGAGTTTGCACGCCTCGGCATCAATCACACCGTGCTCAGCAAGCGCAAGCTCAGAAGACTTGTTGAGGAAGGCATCGTTTCCGGTTGGGATGACCCCCGTATGCCGACTCTGTGCGGTCTTCGACGCCGCGGCTACACTCCCGCATCAATTCGTAATTTCTGCGAGCGCATCAGCGTAAACAAGGTTCCCAGCACCATTGAATATGCATTCCTTGAGCATTGCCTGCGCGATGACCTCAATGAGCACGCACAGCGCGCAATGGCTGTTCTCCGTCCGATTAAGCTTACCATCACCAACTATCCCGAGGGCGAGAGCGAGCTGCTCAGCGTTGAGAACAATCCCAATGACCCCGAAGCAGGCACCCGTCAGGTCAGCTTCTCAAGAAATCTCTTTATTGAAGCAGACGACTTCCTCGAGGTTCCCGTTCCCAAGTACAAGCGTCTTTACCCCGAAGGCCCCGAATGCCGACTCAAGGGCGCTTACCTCATAACCTGCACCCGCTGTGTCAAGGGCGAAAACGGCAATATTACCGAAATCCTTGCTACCTATGACCCCGAAAGCCGCGGCGGTGACCCTGCCGACGGACGCAAGGTCAAGGGCGCAACCATTCACTGGGTTGACGCAAACAACTGTGCTGAGGCTGAGGTTCGTCTTTACAGCAATCTGTTTATCGACGAAGACCCCGATGCAGCAGATAAGGATTACATCAAGTGCATGAATCCCGACTCCCTTGAAATTCTGCAGGGCTGCAAGATTGAAAAGATGCTTGAAAGCGCCGTTGCTCCCGCACAGTTCCAGTTCCTGCGTATGGGTTACTTCTGTGTTGACAGCAAGGATTCCACCCCCGAGCATCTCGTATTTAACCGCGCCGTTGCACTTAAGGATAGCTTCAAAAAATAAAAGTAAAAAAGCCGCCAAATGGCGGCTTTTTTGTACATATATAAGATTTTGTATATACCTTTCATAACTTTTATATATCTATGTGTAGAAATTTAGACAATTAAATATAGCAAAAAGTTCTTCCCTTATTAAGCTTTTTATATTATTATTGAGGTAATCTTAAAATAGTGAGGAACTAATATGACTAAATACTCAGGCTATATGGGCAAGGTCATAATGCTTGATCTGAGCACCAAGGAAGTCAGCGACTATCCTTGGTCCGATAAAGAACGCGAGCTTTATATCGGTGCAAAGGGCATGGCCAACAAGATAATGTTTGATAACTTCACCGGAGAGGAAACTCCCTTCTCCGAGGAAAACCTCATCATTGTCTCCACGGGTCCTCTTACCGGCACCGGCGCCCCCAGCTCAAACAGATTTAATATATCAACCCTTTCCCCCCTTACCGGAATAACCACTTCATCCAACTGCGGCGGTAACTTCGGCTACTACCTGAAAAGAGCAGGCTATGACGCACTTATTATCAAGGGCAAGTGTGAAGTGCCTACCTGGATTGAGATAAAGAACAGCCAGATTACCTTCCACGAGGCCGGTGAGCTTTGGGGCATGAAGGTTACCCCTGCCCACAATGAGCTTCAGCGCAGGCTGGACGAAGCCCGCGGCTGCCGCGTAAAGTGCGGTATTATATCCATCGGCCCCGCAGGCGAAAATCTCGTCAAATACGCTGCTGTTATCAGCGGTGAACGCGCAGCCGGCCGTTCCGGCGTCGGCGCGGTATTCGGCTCAAAGAATCTCAAGGCCGTTGTTGCAACCGGCAACCACGAGGCTCCGATTGATAATCTTGAGAAACATAACAAGCATAATCTTAAGTGGATTGAGATGCTGCGCAAGCACCCTCTCACCGGTAATCAGCTTCCCAAAATGGGCACAGCCGGTCTTGTAAGCTCCATGCAGGTTCGCGGTATTCTCTCTACTAAGAACTATGAGCTTGGTCAGTACGATGAGTTTGACAAGGTCAGCGGCGAGACTCTCGCAGAGGAATACAACATAGTCAACAAGGGCTGTATGTCCTGCCCTATGAAGTGCTCAAGAACCGTTAAGGTAAACGGTCACGAGGTCAAGGGTCCCGAGCTTGAAACTCTCGGTCTTCTCGGCGGCGGCATTCTCAATGATGACATTGAAAAAATCTTCAAATGGAATAACGAGCTTGACGAGCTCGGTATGGATACCATCTCCGCCTCAAGCACTATTGCATGGGCAATGGAGGCCAACGAAAAGGGACTGTGGAAAAACGGCCTCGAATTCGGCAAAACCGCACTTATATCCAAGACCTTTGAAAACATTGCATATCGCCGCGGCATAGGCGATGAGCTTGCCGAGGGCACTCGCTGGCTCAGCAAAAAATACGGCGGTGAGGATTTTGCAATTCACTCAAAGGGTCTTGAGCTTGCTGCATACGAGCCGCGTCGCTCCGTCGGTCAGGGACTCGGCTATGCCGTATCCAATCGCGGCGGCTGCCATCTTAACGGCGGCTATCTCGTAATTATAGAAAATCTCGGTCTGCGTGCAGATCCCCAGACACCCAAGGGCAAGGCGGATTTCTGCATGTTCATGCAGGACTTGATGGAGGCAGTTTCACTCGGAGGTCAGTGTCTGTTTACCTCCTATGCCGTATTCCCCGGCTTCCTTATCTCAAAGCCCAATGGATTTATTACCAAGCTTGTAAATAAGGTTGTCCCCTTCATAGGTCCTGTTCTGCGACTGCTTAACAAGGTTCCCGAGATTGCTTCATTCAATCTGTGGCTCATTCCCCACACCAAGGCCATCAAGCTTGCAACCGGTATGAAAATGAACCTTGCAAGGTTTATCCGTGCCGGCGAAAGAAGCTATAATGCAGAGCGTGCGGTAAACGCAAGATTCGGCGTTTCTGCAGCCTCCGACACTCTTCCCAAGCGTCTTACCCATGTTCCTCAGGACCCGAAGGACCCCACAACAAAGGTTCCTCTTGAGGAAATGAAGAAGATTTACTATCAGGCACGCGGCTGGGATAAGAACGGTCTGCCGACCGACAAGAAGCTTCGCAAGCTTAAAATCATCGAATAAGGAGGTCAATATGGTTACTGTAAAACTGTTCGGAACATTCCGCCTTGACAGCGGTATCAAGGAGCTTAACCTTGAGGTTGGCTCAGTAAAACAGATGCTTCCTCTTATTATGGATGAAGTTAAAAAGCGCGACCCCGAAACCGAGCTTACCATAAAGGACCTTAAGGGCTGCATTATTTCGCTCAATGGTAAACAGGTTGGATTTAATACAAAGCTTAACGACGGCGATACCGTTTATCTCGTTCCCGCTGTCGCCGGAGGTTAATTATGCCATATAGTATAAAGGCTGAAATGTGCGAAGGCTGCGATGCCTGCAGAGTTACATGTCCCACGCAGGCAATAAGCGGCGAGCAATACAGAAAACATAAAATTGATCCCGATTTGTGCGTATCCTGCGGTCTGTGCGCAGATTTCTGCGAGCACAAGGCAATCTACGATAACCGCGGTAAGCTGGCAGAATTCTGCTCATGGGAGGATTGGAAGCTTCCCAGGGTAAACACCGAGCTTTGCACCGGCTGCTCGCTGTGCGTTGAAAACTGCCCCATGTATGTTCTCAAAATCAGCGAGGCTCAGTTCCGCGGTGATATAAGAACTCATGTGGAGCTTACAAACCCCGATTTGTGCATTGGCTGCGAAAAGTGCAAGAACCGCTGCCCCATCGGCGCAATAGAAATGATTGACCGTGTTTAGGAGATACTTATGACCTACAGCTTCAACGAAAAATGCATTGACTGCGAAGCCTGTGCGCCGTACTGCTCCTCGGGTGCAATAATCGTTCACCGCGACGGAGAGCATATTCACTGCGAGGTTGATACGGACCTTTGCGTTTCCTGCGGTCATTGCGGTAAAATATGCGAAAAGGGCGCAGTTATCGATAATAACGGAAATCAGGCAAGGCATCTGCCCAAGACCAAGTGGAAGTCCCCTTCCATTGACCTTGAGCTGTGCAACGGCTGTATGCTCTGTGTAGAAAGCTGCCCCGAGTATGCGCTTGCAATGTCAAGACCGCGCACGCAGGGAGATGTGTTCTCATTCGCATTTCTGCACGAATCTGAAAAGTGCATGGGCTGCGGTATGTGCGCAGACCACTGCCCCGTTAAGGCAATAAAGATGGTGTGAATTATGCATAATGCATGCACACTCAAGAGCATCACAAAGGAAATACAATGAGTAAGGGCAGCACAACAACCAACGATGTGCTGCCCGTCTCGAATTGTTAAGGAAGGTTATCATGAATTACAAAGCAGCCGTAATTACCGTAGGCAACAGATTCAGCACGGGAGAGCGCGTTGACACCGCAGGTCCTGCTGTTACTTCCATGCTCAAGGACGCAGGCTATGATGTTATCTATACAAGCACAGTTCCCGATGTGCGTGACGATATCTCCAACGAGCTTGTTAAGTGCAGCTATGAAATTGAGGCAGATATCATCATAACCACGGGCGGCACGGGATTTTCAATGCGCGATGTAACCCCCGAGGCAACACTTGATATTCTTGACCGCGAAATTCCCTCTATTCCTCAGGCTATGCTGTACTACAGCCTGCAGATTACTCCGCGTGCAATGCTTTCGCGCGCAGTTGCGGGCATTCGCGACAAGAGCATAATAATCAACCTTCCCGGCAGCGAAAAGGCTGCACGCGAAAACCTCAGTGCAGTCATCGGAACTTTAGAGCATGCACTTCAGATGCTCGCAGGCGGTGGTAATTAATGAACTACATAAGCTCTATAAGCGATTGCGAACGCGAAAAGATTAAAAACAGCCGTGTCTGTATTGCAGGCTGCGGCGGCTTAGGCGGCTATATTGCCGAGTATCTCATAAGACTCGGTGTAGGGCATATAGTTGCCGTTGACGGTGACTGCTTTGACACATCAAACCTGAATCGTCAGGTGTTATGCACAGCCGAAACCATTGGAAAAAGCAAGGCTTTTGAGGTGAAAAACCGCGCTGCGCTTATTAATCCAGATGTCGATGTAATCGCAGTCAATGAGTATGTTACCGAGGAAAACGCGGAGCGGATTATTGCCGGCTGCGACCTTGTGATTGATGCATTTGACAGCTTTGATGCAAGAAAAATCATGCACAGGGCCTGCTCGAAGCTCGGAATTAATATGCTCTTCGGCGCAATCGGTGCGTGGAAGCTTCAAGTCGGGCTTCTCACTCCCGAAAGCACGGTTTTATCCGATGTTCCCGTTCCGCCTGAATACCACGGCGACAGCGTACTGTCATTTGTTCCCGCTGCATGTGCGGCGCTTCAGGTTTCCGAGGCGGTTAAGCTTCTTAGCGGCAACAAGTCGGAGTTTGTGGGCAAGCTGCTTGATATTGACCTTATGACAAATGAAGCTCTGCAAATTGAGCTATAACAAAAAGGACACTCACAGAGTGTCCTTTATTTTTTCATCTTTAGTTTTGACATTCAGCATAACAATTGCTGAAAGCACAAGTACAACACCTGCTGCACTCATAAGTGTAAGACCTTCGTGATAGATAGCCATACCGCACAGAGTTGCTACAACGGGTTCAATCGATGCCATTATTGATGCCTTGCCGTTTTCAAGCCCCGTAAGACCGTATGTATACAGTAGATACGGCAGGAAGCAGGTTACAAGTCCCGTTGCCACTGCAAACAGGAAGTCTGCGGTTGACGCTGTAATTATGGGAACAAACTCCGTACCACCAATTAATACTGCTCCAACACCTGCAAGGAGACAGGAATAAAGGTTGATTGTTAAGGTCGAATAGCCACGGTTAATTGCAAAGCGGCTGAAAATGCTGTACAAGGCATAGCACAAACCCGAGCCGAGTCCAAGCGCAAGTCCCGTTGAGCTGATTGCCCCGCCCGTTCCTATACCGGACACGAGGCAGCAGCCCGCAAAGGCGATGACCATTGCCGCAAGCTTCTTGCCCGTGAGCTTTTCCTTGAACAGGACCGCTGATATCAGTATTACAAAGCACGGCGCGGTATAAAGCAAAATTGCGGCATTCGAAAGGCTCATATAGTCCATTGCCTTAAAATAGCAAAGGCCGAACACAAGCAGCGATACAACACCGCTTCCTACAAACACCCAGGCATCTTTTAGCTTGACCTTGAAAGCGTTTTTGTCGGTAAACAGTATAGTTATCGCAAAAAGCAGCGCAGCAAAAATGCATCGAACAGCTATACAACCAATTGCCGATACGCCCATACTGTCGAGTGTTCTGCGGAAAAAGCCCATAAATCCCCAAAGTGTTCCCGCTCCTATAACTGCAAAGGTATATTTATTTTTCTTCATCAGAACAGACCTCCGAGCCACGCAGAAAGCGGTACATATATAATAGGAATAAAAAGAGCGGGTATGAGATTTGCAATATTGACCTTGCGGTCGGCAATATCAGTCATATTGATGCCCATACCAATGAACATTGCGCCGCCCACGGCAGACATCTCGGTAATTACCTCAGGGCTGAGAATCGGTGAAACCGCAGTTGCGAGAATGACAATCAGTCCCTGCCATACAAGCACGGGGACAAGCGCAAAAGCAACACCTATGCCCATTGCGGCAGACAGTGCAAGCGCACTGATAGTATCCATCACGGTTTTTGTGAGCAGAATGCTGTAATTATGGTTAATGCCGGCCTCAATTGAGCCGAGAATTGCCATAGCGCCTACGGTGAAAAGCACCGATGCGGTTATAAACCCCTCGGAAAAACGGCCCTCAGCAAACTTTTTGCCGCTCAGCTTTGCCTTTACCTTATCGCCTATTCCGTCGAGAAATACATCAATATGCAGCAGTTCGCCGATTATGGCACCGATTGCAAGGCTTATTACGACGCACAAAAGGTCATTAGAGCCTACAGCGCCCTGAACGCCGATTACAACGACAACAAGGCCCATTGCCGTCATCAGCGCGTGGACAAGCTTTTCATTAATTTTCCCGCGAAGCAATGTTCCGAAGGTGCCGCCGATTGCTATTCCGATAGCATTGATTATTGCTGCAATCATTGTCTTTTCTCCTTTTTTCTGCTATAAAGCAATCATAAATTTATTATTTAAAAAAGTCAATTGTCAAGTTCTCTCAAGTGTCAAACTCAGATTGACAAAAAATTATGTGTTGTGCTATTATGATTGACATATGCGGGTATGATGGAATTGGCAGACATGCGAGATTTAGGTTCTCGTGCTGAGAGGCGTGCAGGTTCGACCCCTGTTACCCGCACCATTTAACAAGCACGCATTTGCGTGCTTTTATCTTTTTTTACAGGTTTCGGAGGTGGAATAATTGGATAGAAGCTGCGGAATACTCCTGCCCGTATCTGCCCTGCCCTCGCCCTACGGCATTGGCTCGCTCGGCAAGGCAGCATATGAGTTTATAGATTTCCTTGCCGCCGCAAAGCAGTCGTGGTGGCAGATTCTGCCCGCAGGCCCGACAAGCTACGGAGATTCTCCCTATCAGAGCTTTTCCACCTATGCGGGAAATCCGTATTTTATCGACCTCGATATGCTTATAAACGACGGATTGCTTGAAAAGTCCGAGCTTGAGGGCATTGACTGGGGAAATGATGCCTCACGCGTAGATTACGAGAAGATATACATCAACAGATTTACCGTACTCGAAAAAGCCGCAAAGCGTCTGCTGGCAGATAAAAGCGCCGAGCTTACCGAATTTATCGAAGAAAACAGCAGCTGGCTTGGCGATTATTCCCTTTTCATGGCTCTTAAGCGGTATTTCGGTATGAAGCCGTGGAATGAATGGCCCGACAAGGAAATCAGGCTTCATCGCACTGATGCCGTTGAAAAATACCGCAAGCTGCTTCGCGATGACATTGAGCTTTTTGAATGCATTCAGTATCTGTTCTATAAGCAGTGGGGCAAGCTGCGTGAGTATGCACACGAAAACGGCATTCGCATAATCGGCGACCTGCCGATATATGTTGCAATGGACTCAGCCGATGTGTGGGCTAATCCCGAGCTTTTCCTGCTTGATGAGGAAAATGTTCCTACTGCGGTTGCGGGTGTCCCTCCCGACTATTTCAGTAAGGACGGGCAGCTTTGGGGAAATCCCCTGTACGACTATGACACCATGCGCTGCGACGGCTACGGCTGGTGGATTCGCAGGGTTGATGGCGCATCAAAGCTTTATGATGCGCTCAGAATTGACCATTTCCGCGGCTTTGAAAGCTTTTGGGCTATACCCTACGGCGAGGAAACCGCAATAAACGGCAAATGGATAAAGGGTCCGGGTATGGACCTTGTCGGCAGGCTGACAAGCTGGTTTTATAATGTAAGCTTCATTGCAGAGGACCTCGGCATACTCACCCCCGAAGTAAAGCAGCTGCTTAGTGACTCCGGACTTCCCGGAATGAAGGTGCTTGAGTTTGCCTTTGAGCCGAGCGGTGAAAGCGACTATCTGCCGCACAAATACCCAGAAAACTGTGTTTGCTATGTCGGCACTCACGATAATGCGCCTATAACTCAATGGCTTGAGGCTGCCGATGAAGAGGAGCTCTGCTTTGCAAAGCGCTACCTCGGTCTTAACGACGCTGAGGGCTACAGCTGGGGAATTATCCGCGGCGGTATGTGCTCATCGGCATCACTGTTCATTGCACAGCTGCAGGACTATCTCGGTCTTGGCGCTGATGCAAGAATGAACACACCCGGCGTTGCCGAAGGCAACTGGCAGTGGCGGTTCACAGCTGATATGCTTACATCCGAGCTGACCGAAAAAATTGCAGAGCTCACACTGATGTACGGCAGATATAATGATGAAAGGTCTTGTTGATATGCTTCAAAGGCTAAAGCTCAGAAGCTGCATAATCGCTCTCATAGGCAGTGCAATACTTGCCTTCGGGCTATATAATATTCACTCCATTTCCGGAGTTACCGAGGGCGGTATCCTCGGCCTTACCCTGCTGCTGCACAACTGGTTCGGCATATCACCGTCCGTTTCGGGACTTATACTCAACGCAGCCTGCTATCTTTTGGGTTTGAAAATTCTCGGCAAGGAATTTATTGTGTATTCAGTGTTTGCAGGCGGCGGATTTTCGGCGTTTTATGCAATATTTGAGCAGTTTGACCCTATCTGGCCGCAGATTGCGGATTATCCCCTGCTTGCCGCAGTGCTCGGCGCTGTATTCGTCGGAGTGGGTGTCGGATTATGCGTCAGAATATGCTCAGCGCCTACCGGTGACGATGCGCTTGCAATGAGCTTATCTCGCAAGCTCGGAATATCAATCGCATGGATATACCTCGTAAGCGATGTAATTGTTCTCGTGCTTTCGATTACATATATTCCGGTAGCGAGGCTTGCTTATTCCCTGCTCACCGTTATTATCTCCGGACAAATCGTAGGATTAATTGAAAAATCAAAGTTTACTGTATAAATGTCGGATAAAGGGCGGCGCACCATAGTGATTTATAGGTTTTGAGCTGCCCTTTTCCGCCCATACGGCACAAAAAATTCCGGTAATACATAGCTAGTATTACCGGAATTTTGTTATTTGTCTGTACGAAAAATTGCTGTATCATACTAAACCCTAATAGAAATCAGACAGGCTTTGCGGTTGAAA
>JAZUJB010000042.1:0-10443 GCA_045642545.1 Oscillospiraceae bacterium | reverse complement strand
GTTGAGTACAAGACCGCAAACCGTCACTATGCACACGTTGACTGCCCGGGCCACGCTGACTACATCAAGAACATGATCACCGGCGCAGCTCAGATGGACGGCGGCATCCTCGTTATCGCAGCATCCGACGGCCCCATGGCTCAGACTCGTGAGCACCTCCTGCTCGCTCGTCAGGTTAACGTTCCTTCCATCCTGGTATTCCTGAACAAGTGTGACCAGGTTGACGACGAAGAGCTCCTCGAGCTCGTCGAGATGGAAGTTCGCGAACTCCTCGACTTCTACGGCTTCCCCGGAGATGACACCCCCATCATTCGCGGTTCCGCACTGAACGCACTCGTATGCGAGTCCACCGATCCTGCAGCTCCCGAGTATGCTTGCATCAAGGAACTCATGGACGCAGTTGACACTTGGATTCCCACTCCCGACCGTAAGGCAGACCAGCCCTTCCTCATGCCCATCGAGGACGTATTCACCATCTCTGGCCGTGGCACCGTTACCACCGGTCGTGTAGAGCGTGGCCGCGTCAAGGTTGGCGACAAGGTTCAGATCGTTGGCCTTAAGGAAGAAATCACTGAGACCACCGTTACCGGTACCGAAATGTTCCACAAGCTCCTCGAGTTCGCAGAAGCAGGCGACAATGTTGGTACTCTTCTCCGTGGTATCGCAAAGAAGGACGTAGAGCGTGGTCAGGTTCTGGCAGCTCCCGGCTCCATCAAGCCCTACACCAAGTTCAAGGGTCAGGTTTACGTTCTGTCCAAGGACGAAGGCGGCCGTCATACTCCTTTCTTCAATAACTACCGTCCTCAGTTCTACTTCCGTACCACTGACGTTACCGGCGTTATCTCCCTCCCCGAAGGCACCGAGATGTGCATGCCCGGCGACAACGTTGATATGGACGTTGAGCTGATCACCCCGATCGCAATCGAGAACGGCCTGCGTTTCGCTATCCGTGAGGGTGGCCGCACTGTCGGTTCCGGCGTTGTTATCGCAATCAACGAGTAATATCGTTTTATAAAAAAAGACTTGGCTTATGCCAAGTCTTTTTTTATTTGAGCGCGTGCATAAATCCGTCAATGGCGGCTGAATGAATATCTCCGCCAATGACATGACCGCTTTTTATATAAACGGTTGCATAAACCGTGCTGTCCGAATCGGTATAGTTTGTCACAATGTAAGTATACTGCGTACATTCCAGACCGCCGTACGAAGCAAAATCATAGCCCTGCTCAGTCTGCAGGCGGGCATAGTCTGCCATAATGCCCTCGAATTGCCTTGGAATAAGTACGGTTTTGCTCTCCTCGCTGCCTATATCTATATCCCAGCCGAGCTTTTGAAGATACTTCTGTCTGCCCTCGGCGCTTGAAACATTTATCAGCTCCGAAGCTCCGAAGCTGCAGCCGGGCGCGGAGCAAAATACAACGGCGGCAGTCATAATTGCAGCGGCGATGAGGATAATAATCACCGCGCGCTTTTTCGTCAACATTAAACATTTTGTAAACATATCCATATTATTGCCTTTAAGTATTCAAATTTCCTATACTTTATGTTATAATTAATTCGGTGATTTTATGCCATTAATGAGGCTTGATAAGTATATTTCCGAATGCGGAATAGCGAGCAGACGAGAAATCAAAATGATGGTAAAGGCCGGCAGAATTACTGTCGACGGTGTGGTTGCAAAAGCCCCCGAACAGAAGCTTGAACCTGAAACTGCGGTTGTTGTGCTTGACGGAAACATAATCAAATATGAAAAATTTCATTACTATATGCTCAATAAGCCTGCGGGAGTTCTGTCTGCAACCGATGACGGTAAACAGAAAACAGTAATAGATTTGCTCAGGCCCGAGATGCAGAAAATGGGGCTGTTTCCTGTCGGCAGACTCGATAAGGACACTACCGGACTGCTCATTATTACCGATGACGGTGAGTTTGCACATAAGGTGATTTCCCCAAAGTCCGAGATTGTGAAGGTGTATCACGCTGAAACGGAAGCACCCGTAAATGCGGAGGATGTCCGCGCTTTTGTAGAGGGAGTAACCCTTGCTGACGGAACAAAATGCCTTCCTGCGGGGCTTTGCTTGCTTGATGACGGCAGCTGTCTTGTTAAGGTTGTGGAGGGAAAATACCATCAGGTCAAGCGAATGCTTGCCTCCCGAGGCAAGCCCGTAACGGCGTTAAAGCGTTTGAAAATTGGCGGTTTAGAGCTTGATAAAGGGCTGAAACCGGGCGAATTTCGCCCATTATCGAGCGATGAATTGTGCAGAGTGATGAAGAAAAAGTAACTAAATTTCAAGCCGTTTTTTGTTGCTTTTATATATGTAATTAGATGTTTTTTTGAAAAGTCAACAATTTTCACTCATTATTCTATTGAAAAACGCACAAAAAAGTATTATTATGTTGGAAGCATCATTGCACGAGTATCGTTAAAATACCCATAATCATAGGGGAGGAATCGCAATGTCCAGCAGAATTTTTCAGAGTGTCATTATACAGATAAAGGAAGCCACTGACAGATGCATCGGTGTCATTGATGACCAGGGCTATGTCATCACCTGCAGTGAGCTGCCCATGATAGGCTCCCGCCTTGATGATTTTCAGAATTTTAACTTTGATAGCTCTGAGCATATTTTCGTCAGCGGTATGCGTACCTATAAGGCCCTTGGCTCGAGCAATGCAAAGTTTGACTATGCGGTCTTTGTTGAAGGCTGCGACGAGATGGCAAAGGTCAGCTGCATGATGGCTGCCGTTGCATTCAACGAGGCAAAGACCAATTATGAGGAAAAGTACAACAAGGCTGCCTTCCTCAAGAATATAATCTCCGATAATATTCTGCCCGGCGATGTCTATGTAAGAACAAAGGAGCTGCATTTTGTCCCCGATGTTCCGAGAGCACTCCTGCTTGTGCGTCAGATTGAACGCTCCGATGTTGCAGCAGTTGAGGTGCTGCAGAGCCTGTTCACCGATAAGCAGCACGACTTTGTTATCAGCATCAACGAAACTGATATGGTCGTCATCAAGGAGTTGCCCAACGGCGACAGCAGCAGCGAGGTAAAGGCTATTGCGGAGAACATTGAAAATGTTCTCAGAAACGAGCTTCAGATTAAGTGCATCGTCGGTATCGGTACTACCGCAAAGCACCTCAGAGAGCTTGCCGACCGCTACAAGGAGGCACAGATTGCCATCGATGTCGGCCGCGTATTCGACTCTGAGAAAACAATCATCAGCTATGAAAATCTCGGCATAGGCCGAATCATATATCAGCTTCCGACAACTCTTTGTGAGATGTTCCTTAATGAGGTCTTCAAGAAGAATCCGCTTGAGACTCTTGACGAGGATACGCTGGATACTATCAACAAGTTCTTCGAGAACAACCTGAATGTATCCGAAACCTCACGCAAGCTGTATGTCCACCGCAACACGCTGGTCTACCGTCTTGAAAAAATCAAGAAGATAACCGGACTTGACCTTCGCGAGTTTGACCACGCAATCGTATTCAAGGTTGCAATGATGGTCAAGCAGTACCTGGACTCCGTAATTAACGGCGGTCGCTGAAAATACGGCAGGTAAGCCTGCCCTTCAAATCCTCAGGAGGAAAACTCAATGGTTCAGATGAACAATGTAACGATGGTTTACGAGAACAGCGATGTTGCTGCTCTTGACAATGTAAGCCTGACCATCAATGAGGGTGAGTTTGCGTTCCTCGTAGGTCCTTCCGGCTCCGGTAAGACCACGATTATCAAGCTGCTCACCGGCGAAATCAGACCCTCGGACGGCAAGATTATCGTCAACGGCTTCAATATGGGCGAGATGAAGCGCCGCAAGATGCCCAAGATGCGCAGAACTCTGGGCGTAATCTTCCAGGACTTCCGCCTCATCGAGAAGATGACCGTGTATGATAATGTTGCATTTGCAATGCGCGTTGTCGGCGCATCCAACAGAGAAATCAAGACAAGAGTGCCTCATGTGCTTGAGCTTGTAGGACTTGAAGGCCGCGAAAAGCGCCTGCCCGCAGAGCTTTCCGGCGGTGAGCAGCAGCGTGTTGCAATTGCACGCGCGCTGGTCAACAATCCGACTATGATTATAGCCGACGAGCCTACCGGCAACCTCGACCCCGTACGCAGCCTTGAGCTTATGCTCCTGCTTGAGAAGATAAACGAGATGGGCACTACCATTCTGGTAGTAACTCACGAGAAGGAACTGGTCAACGCATTCTCAAAGCGTGTTATCGCCATTGACGGCGGTCATCTGATCAGTGACGGAATGGATGGGTATTACAGCTATGAAGTTGAATAGATACGGATATTTGATAGGTGAGGGCTTCCGCAATATATTTACACATGGCTTTATGTCCTTTGCGTCCGTCACCATAATAATTGCCTGCCTTATCGTAATGGGCAGCTTCACACTTCTTGATATAAACATCAACAACATAATCGATGATATCGGCAATCAGAATCAGATTCTTGCATATGTCGACGAGAGCATGAGCGCTCAGGATGCATCCGCAAAGATTCAGACCAAGCTTTCCGCAATCGAAAATGTTGCAAATGTCGAATTTGTCAGCCGCAGCGAAGCAAAAGACAACTTTATGGAAAAGTACGACGAAAGCCTCATGGACGGCATCGACGATACTGTTTTCCGTCATCGCTTCGTCATTCAGCTTGTAGACCTCAGCCTTATGGCAGATACTCAGGCTGCAATTTCCGAAATCGACGGTATTGTCAAGGTTAACGCCCCCATTGACTACGCGGATAAGTTCATCTCCGTAAGAAATGTAGTCAGCGTTGTATCACTTGCGCTTATCGTAATTCTGGTGTTCGTATCTCTGTTTATTATGTCCAACACCATCAAGCTTGCAACCTTCGGCAGACGCGAGGAGATTGCAATCATGAAGATGGTCGGCGCAAGCAACAGCTTCATTCGTTGCCCCTTCATAGTTGAAGGTCTTGTTCTCGGTATAGTTGGTGGCGGACTTGCATTCCTTGCACAGTGGGGACTTTACAGAGCACTCGAGGCAAAGATTGCACAGAGCCTTGCGATTTCCTTCGTAGAGGTTGTACCGTTTACGCAGCTGTGGCCCTTTGTTCTCATAATCTTCATGGCAGTTGGCGTTATTGTCGGTGCATTCGGCGGCGCAATCGCCATCAGAAATTACCTCAAGGTCTGAGGAGTTGAAAAATGAATAGAAAATTAGTTGTATCAATACTTGCGATTCTTCTCGTACTCACAATGGTGCTCAGCCTTGTGATGTCCGTCATTCCCACCAAGGCAAGGGCTGACGGTTTTTCGGGCGAGGGCAGCCACTGCGAAAATGCAAAGGCTGTGGTCACAAGTGTGTGTTCTGAATGATTCAATGAAAAATATATTGACTGGCAGTCATTGAGACTGCCAGTCAATCGTGCTGTATATCGGGAAAGGGGAACTCAACTTGAAAAAGCCCAAGCTTCCAAAATTCGATAAACAAATCAAGCTGTCGCACCTTATAATTATCTGCCTGATTGTTGTTGCTGTTACCGCAGCACTCACTTATCTTGCGGTAATCGGCGGCTTCGGTGCAAGGCAGTATCTTGACGATGCAAAAAAGTATGTTGAGATAGAGAAAATCATTAATGAGAATTACATTGGCTTTGCCGACACTGACGACCTCTACGACGCAGCGGCTAAGGCGATGGTAAACAGCATTGACGATAAGTGGAGCTACTATATGAGCGCCGAGGAATACGAGGCATATAAGCTCATGACAGCAAATGAGTACGCAGGCATCGGTGTCAGCGTAAAGCTCAACGATAAGGGCGAGTTTGAGATTTTCTCTGTTGATGAGGGAACTCCCGCCTCAGAAGCAGGTCTTGCAGTCGGACAACGCATTGTCTCCATTGACGGCGAGCCTGTCAAGGATAAAAGCCTTGAGGATGTAAGCCTTCTCATTCGTTCCAAGGTAAACAAGGACTTTGATATGGTCGTTTTAGACAATGACGGCGACGAAAGAAGCGTTACCATCGGCTGCGAGATTACCTACAGAAATCCCATAAGCTCAAGACTTCTTGAGGGCAATATCGGCTATATCAAAATCAACAATTTCGAGGCAGGCTCAAGCGAGAATACCATTAAGGCCATTGAGCAGCTTATTTCAGCCGGAGCTGATTCGTTCATCTTTGATGTTCGAAACAATCCCGGCGGACTTCTCAGTGAACTTATGAAGCTTCTCGACTATATCCTTCCCGACGGTGACCTTTTTGTCAGCGTTGACAAGAATGGCAACGAGTCCGTTGAGGTTTCCGATAAGGTCAGCCTGAGAAATAAGATGGCTGTCATCGTAAACGGCAACACCTATAGCGCAGCGGAGTTTTTTGCAGCTGCACTGCAGGAGTATAACTGGGCAACAATAGTAGGCGAGAACACCACCGGCAAGGCACGCAGTCAGGTTACAATCGAGCTTTCCGACGGCGGTGCAGTGCATATCTCGACCCACAAGTACCTCACTCCGAACAGAGTTGACCTCGCTGAGGTCGGCGGCGTATCGCCCGATATCAAGGCGACGATAGGCGAGTCCGAGAGCGATACCCAGCTTGAAGCGGCAATTAAGGCATTGGGTTAAACTCAATGTTTATATAAATTGGTAATAGGACAAATTTGAAAATAAAGGAGACCGTAATAATGGCTACCGAAAGCAGATTCAAAATGAGTCAGGAGCGCCTTGAAGCGCTGAAAGCAGAGCTGCAGTATCTTGAAACAGATAAGGCAAAGGAAGTATCCGAGCAGATTAAGGAAGCACGCAGCTTCGGCGACCTGTCCGAGAACAGCGAATATGATGAAGCAAAGACCGAGCAGGGCAAGCTCTATTCCAAAATTGCAGAGATTAAGAACCTCATTGAGAACGCTGAGATTGTTGACAAAACAGACAACGGTGCAGTTAAGGGCGCTGTAACCCTCGGCAGCAAGGTCAAGGTTCGCGACCTTGATGAAGGCTATGAAGAAACTTATACAATCGTTGGCTCTCAGGAAGCAAACCCCATGGAATACAGAGTATCCGACGATTCTCCCTTCGGCAGAGGCCTCTACGGCCATGTTGCAGGCGACAAGATTAAGGTCGACGCACCCGCAGGCGAGCTGCATTATGAGATTATTTCCGTAGAAAACGACTGATAGAGGATAGTATATGAGCGAGATTAAGACAAACGAAGCGGTTGCACAGGAGCAGGAGCTTTCCGAAATTCTGCAGGTGCGCCGTGACAAGCTGGCAAACCTTCAGGAAGAGGGAAGAGACCCCTTCCAGCAGACCAGATTTGTAAGAAGTGCGTATTCCGCCGAAATCAAGGCAGACTATGATGCTTTTGAAGAAAAGCCCGTACAGGTTGCAGGCAGAATTATGTCCAAGCGCGGCATGGGCAAGGCAATATTCTGCCACATCAAGGACGACCGAGGACAGATTCAGCTTTACATCCGCAAGGATGCAGTAACCGAGCAGGAATTTGCAGATTTCCGCAAGTACGATATCGGCGATATCATCGGTGTTTCCGGTTATGTATTCAAGACCAAGACCGAGGAAATTTCCGTTCATGTTGAGAGCGTTGTGCTGCTTTCCAAGAGCCTGCGTCCTCTGCCTGAGAAGTTCCACGGCATGACCAGCACCGAGCTCAAGTACCGTCAGCGCTATGTTGACCTCATTATGAGCGATGAAAGCCGCCGCAACTTTGAGATTCGTTCAAAGTTCATCAGCTATGTCCGCTCCTTCCTTGACGGACGCGGCTACATGGAGGTTGAGACTCCCGTTCTCAACACCATTTCCGGCGGTGCAACCGCACGCCCCTTCATCACTCATCACAATACCCTTGACATTGATATGTTCCTGCGCATTGCAACTGAGCTCAACCTCAAGCGTCTCATCGTAGGCGGCATTGAGCGCGTTTACGAGATTGGCCGTATCTTCCGTAACGAGGGTATGGATACAAAGCATAACCCCGAGTTCACCACAGTTGAGCTTTACCAGTCTTATGCAGACTTCAACGATATGATGGACCTGTTTGAGGACCTTCTCTCAGGCGCAGCAATGGATATCCTCGGCACCTATGAGTGTCAGTGGCAGGGTGAGACCATCGACCTCACTCCCGGCTGGGAGCGCCTGACCATGGCAGAGGCTGTCAAGAAGTATGTCGGCGTTGACTTCATGGAAATCACCGATGACGCTGAGGCAGTTGCAGCTGCAAAGGCAGCAGGCGTTGACATGGAAAAGGTTGAGGCAACATGGGGCCATGCTCTGTACGAGTGCTTTGACCAGAAGGTAGAGGAGAAGCTCATTCAGCCGACCTTTATCACCATGCACCCCGTTGATGTATCTCCTCTTGCAAAGCGCAGCCCCGCAGACCCCAGACTTACCGAGCGCTTCGAGCTCTTCATCTGCCACAGCGAGATGGGCAATGCATTCTCCGAGCTGAATGACCCCATCGACCAGAAGCAGCGCTTCATGAAGCAGGTTGAGCTTCGCGCAAAGGGCGATGACGAGGCGGGCATGATGGATGATGACTTCATCAATGCTCTTGAGTATGGTATGCCTCCCACGGGCGGCCTCGGCATCGGTATTGACCGCTGCGTAATGCTTCTTACGGGAATGAATTCCATCCGCGATGTAATTCTGTTCCCGACAATGAAGCCTTTGGATTAATCGTATAGCCCTGCAGAATAACCTGCGGGGCTTTTTGCAAAAGCATTTTTTCAGTAGCCGCTTATCATTTTGCGTTGTACCGATCAGCATTATTATGAGGATCATAGTCAACGCAAAGCTATATGCTGATAACTGACACAGGGCTGATATAAGAAGCAAGGACAAAAAGACAACATTGCAAAGCTGAGGGAACGATATATGGAAAAATCACGAAATAAGAATATTAAGAGAGCTATCTGTGCTTTCCTGATGGTTGTTCTGCTGGTCGGAACACTGAGCGCGTGCGGCAAAAAGCCGTTTGAAGTGCGTAGAATTGATGATTATTTTTATGAGGTGGGAACCTACACCTCACTTGATTATGATTTTGTTAACGACTATTTTGCCGAAAATAATGACAATTGGGGCGGCGGCTGTTCAGCCGTTTCGGCAGATATAAACGGAACACGGCTTGTCGGCAGAAATATGGACCTGAACATATCCAACAAGTGCGCTTATGTTGTTCGTACAGATATTTCGGGCAAGTACGAAACATTCGGACTTGCATACACATTCAGAGATATTTCTCCCGACTATGAGGTTGTTAAGAAGGACGGACTCGGAGACACATTTGAGAAGATTCTTCCGTTTATGTGCGATGATGTTGTTAACAGCGAGGGACTTCATATTGAAATCAATATGAGACACGGTGAGACAGACGAAAACGGAAACGATATTTTCGGTGTAGAGCATACAAATAAAAACGCGTCGGACAGAGTTTATGTCTTTAATCTCGGACAGTACATTGCTTTGAATTGCAAGGATCTTGATGCTGTCAGAGAATACCTTGAAAAAGATGTTGATGTTTATACGCAGAAGAATTATTGGAGCTATGCATTTGTCATTACCGACGCAAAAGGCAACAGTGCACTTCTTGAGTTTGGCAACGGAAAGTATTATTGGGTAGAAAAAGACGAAAACGGCGTTGTAGCGCAGACAAACTTTTACGTTAACGAAGAATGCAATGCAAAAGAGGACATCAAGACAGGTCTTGGCAGATACGACACCATCATGAGCGGAATTAAAGATGTGAATAACGAGAAAGAGCTCTACGAGCTCATGAAAAAAATATCTTATTCATGGTTCTATTCTGATTATGATGACTGTAAAAAGAATCACTTTGACCCGAGAAGTGAAATCATCGGTGAAGAAAACGATGCGGGCATTGATCTGACATACGATTTCGTTATGGATGCAAAAACTGAAGAACTGATTTCCGCATACCTGACACAGACGGGTGAATATATAAATTCGTTGTCCAGAGAAGAGAAGCAGGCACAGAACACATATTGGGAATCAACTTTTACTGAGGTTGTAAATCCTGCTGAAAAGACAATTCAGGTCCGTTTGTTTGAAAACGAAGCAAGTATGTATAAGATAACATTTGACGGAATAGAGAAAATCACCGAAATCGCAAATAGATAAAGCGTTTAGGCGGAGTTGTGCTGAAATATAACGGCGCGGTCGAGCAGGTAAAATAAGGCTATGAATTCGTAATATAATAAATCGATGTCAGCCTTAATCTCTGATTAACTGCTGCAATTGTAAATCTGCAAACAAAGAATATATAAAAATCCCGTAATACAATGTATTACGGGATTTTTTAATATTTATTTCTGACCGTAAACCCATGCGTCAGGCAGGTAACGGCACATTATCTGCGGATTGGAGCACTTGGTGATGTACTCACCGTCATACCACATGACAGCGCTTGTACCGCCGTCCATATTCATTGCCTGATATGCATC
>JAZUJB010000041.1:0-6010 GCA_045642545.1 Oscillospiraceae bacterium | reverse complement strand
GCTGCGCCCGACCCCAAAAATCAAATGGAGTGTGAAAATGATAAAATCGCAGAAAACCCGTACTCTCAGGCTTCTCAGTGTGCTGCTTGCGGCAATTATCCTGCTGTGCGCGGCACTGACCCCGAAGGTTGACGCGGCTTCAACTGCCTCATACTATGAAAACGCCGTACTGTTCTGGACAAATGTTGAGCGTTCAAGACACGGTCTGAGCGCGCTCAGGACCTCAAGCAGACTTGTTGACGCGGCAGGCGTACGCTCAAGCGAGCTTGTCCGCAGCTTCAGCCACACAAGGCCGAACGGAAGCTCGTGGAAAACCGCGCTGACCGCGCAGAACATCAATTACGGCTCGGCTGCCGAGAACATCGCCTCGGGCTACTCCACCCCCTGCGCCGTTGTCAAGGGTTGGATGGAATCCGACGGCCACCGCAGCAATATGCTCAGCAGCAAGTACACCCATATGGCCGTGGGCCGTACTCAGTCCGACTCCGGCAAAAACTACTGGTGCCAGCTTTTCACGGGCGGCACAAGCTACTCCGACTCAAGAAGCTATTACAGCGTTGCGCCCACGGGCGTTACCGTCGATAAATCGAGCATTCGCCTCTCCGCAGGCAGCAGCACCACCCTCACCGGCACACCCTCTCCCGTTTACGCAACGAGCGAGGTTACCTGCACCAGCTCAAACAGCAAGGTTGTCAAGGTTACGGGCGTTGAGGTAAATCAGTTCACCATCAAGGCCGTAGCAAGCGGCACCGCAACCCTCACCGTAAAGTGCGGCTCGTACAGCAAAACAGTAAGCGTAACCGTCGGAACGGGCTCGTCATCACCGTCTTCGTCCTCGTCGTCGTCTTCATCGGGCAAGACATCGTCCGTTTATCCCACAATTACGGACATCGTGATTGACATTCCCTCCTTCGACTTTATAAGCAAGGCCTTCGGCAGAGGTTAAGGTTTTTCCGTCTTCCGACACACGGCCTCAGAGTTCACTTAAGTAAGTTATATCCTTTCTCATTTCCCCCATCTCATACGGTGTCTTTCCCCCAAGGCACCGTATGAAAAACAAAAAAACACGGAAGCATTTGCTTCCGTGCTTTTTTTATGTTTGTAATTAAAATTACTTGATTTCGACAGATGCGCCAACAGCCTCGAGCTGAGCCTTGAGTGCTTCTGCGTCTTCCTTGGAAACGCCTTCCTTGACCTTTGCGGGAACTGCTTCTACCATTGCCTTTGCTTCTGCGAGGCCCAGGCCGGTGATGCCGCGGATTTCCTTGATGACCTTGATCTTCTCTGCGCCGAAAGAAGTCATGACAACGTCGAACTCGGTCTTCTCTGCTGCTGCTTCTGCTGCGCCGCCTGCTGCGGGTGCTGCTGCTGCAACTGCGGAAACGCCGAAGGTCTCACAAATTGCGTCTACGAGCTCCTTAAGCTCGAGAACGGAAAGAGCCTTGATCTCTTCGATCATAGCGGTAATTTTTTCGCTCATTTTAATTTTCCTCCAATAATAAACAATGTTTGTTTGCAGCGATTATTCTGCTGCTTCGGGTGCGGCTTCTGCTGCGCCGCCGTTCTTTTCGATGACCTCGGTCAGGCATACTGCAAGACCGCCCATGATTGCGTTAAGAGAACCTGCGAGCTTTGCGTACAGGTCGTTCTTGCTTGTCAGGGTGGACAGCTCTGCGATTTCCTGCTCGTTCAGGATCTTGCCCTCCATGAATGCTGCCTTGATGTTGAATCTCTCGTTCAGCTTCTTGGAGTAATCGCTGATGATGCGGAAAGGAGCAATGGGGTCATCATTGCTGGTTGCCAGAGAAGTGCTTCCGTTGAGGACGGAGTCGAGCTCGCTCATTCCGACCTTATCAAGAGCAATTCTGGTAAGGGTGTTCTTGACGACTGTGTAGTTAACCTCTTCCTTACGCATCTCGGTACGAAGTGCGGTGTCTTCTGCTACGGTGATACCCTGATAGTCAACAAAGATACCTGCGCTTGCTCCGTTGATACGCTCGACGAGAGCCTCTACTATCGCCTGCTTTTCGCTGAGAACTTTTGCGTTCGGCATGTGTGTTTTTTCACCTCCACACTAATGTTCACGCTCATAAGAAAAACCTCTGTATCCGAAGACACAGAGGCAGTAAGCAATCAATAATATTGATGCTATCCTCGGCAGGATTTATGCCTTGCGGCACCTGCTGTCTTTGGAGCGCTCAAATAAAATATCAAATATTTCCTTGCTTGTCAAGGGTTTTTTTAATTTTATCGACCTATTTCAATAATTTTGCCGTAAAGGTTGTCTGAAGCTGAAATTGCGGTTAAAACTGCGGTCTCGATTGCGAGCATAACGGCGGTTTCGACAGACCTTGTCGCGATAAGCGGCATAAGCGGAGGGCCGAACACCACGGCAATCATAACGCTGTTGCATATAAGTATTATCAGCAGGCAGTTTGTAAGCGCGGCAAGGAAGCACTGTTTAAGCTTCGGTCGCTGCTTATACAGAAACAGACCGAAGATAACGCCCGTCAGCGCAGCCGTTACCGTGAAGCCGGGGAAGTATGCGCCCGTCGGGAATAAAAGCGCGCCCACAAGGTCGCTCAGTGCCGCGCAAACACCCGCCCACGCAGGGCCGTAGAGCATTGCGCACACACCGATTGCCGCAAAGCCGAGCCCGACCTTCGCAATCAGCACATTTACGGCGAGCAGCCTCGAGAAGATGACATCAAACGCCACAAGCATTGCGATTATGATAATTTTCTTTGTGTTTACCTTCATTGCATCATCACCGAAAATGCGTAAATGTTGTTGCAGATGTGGAAGAATATGCTTGTCCACACCGAGCCGCTCTTTTCATACACCCAGCACAGCACAAACGATGCAGGGAAATAGCTGAGCATAAATATAAGGTAGCCGAAGTTGCCCGTCACGGCAATGTACTGCCAGATATGGTAAAGCGAAAACAGAAGAATTGACGCCGCATACGCAAGCAGTCGGTTTTTGCGGTAAAGTCCGCAGAAGATGCCGCCGCGGAAGATGCACTCCTCGACTACGGGCGCGACAAACAGCGACAGCGCGAGCATCACTCCGCGGTCCTCGCCGACAAGCACGCCGATTGCCTCGTCGTTGGGGCTTGACCCGGTTATACCGAGCAACTTAAACGCAATGCCCACCGCCATCGAAAGCGCAAACAGTATGAGCCAGCCGAAAAGGAACGCCCTCACGCAGCCCATAAAATTATCCAGCAGCGAGTCAAAGCTGCGGCGCAGAAATCTGCCGAATATGACGGCGGTCAACACGACGCTTATGCAGTAATAAATAAGGTTGTACTGCACGCCGGTCAGAAGCCCCGGCTTGAGCACGGAAATCATGCCGACAAGAGCGGGAATCAGCACCACATGCACGGTAAACAGTATCATCGCGCCCCATAATTCACTTTTTTTGAGATAATCTCTCATCAGCCTCTCGCTTTCTGCTGAAGCTCGCTGAGCACATTAAGCGCCTCGAGCGGAGTGAGTGAGTTAATATCCATTGCGCGCAGGGCGCGGCCGACCTCGTCGGTGCCGACCTGAACAAGACTTATCTGGTCATCGTCCTGCTTCTTTTCAACGGCAAGCTCGCTCTTGCCTGCCTCAAGCTCCTTGAGGTAGGTCTTTGCCTTGCTGATTACATTGTCGGGAACGCCCGCAAGCTTTGCAACCTCGATGCCGTAGCTGTCATCGGCAGAGCCGGGGACAATCTTGCGCAGGAACACGAGCGTGCCGCCCTGCTTCTTTGCGCTTATCGAGAAGTTGTGCACGCCGTCGATTACGCCCTCGAGCGCACTCAGCTCGTGGTAGTGCGTTGCAAACATCGTCTTTGCGCCGAGCTTCTTTTTATCCGCACAATGCTCGAGCACCGCGCGCGCAATTGCCATACCGTCATAGGTAGAGGTGCCGCGGCCTATCTCGTCAAGAATGAGCAGGCTTCTGCCCGTTGCGTAGCGCAGAATGTTTGCCATCTCGCTCATCTCGAGCATAAAGGTCGACTGACCTGCGGCAAGGTCATCGCTCGCGCCTATTCTCGTGAACACTCTGTCCACAACGCCGATTACGGCGCTTTTCGCAGGTACAAACGAGCCAATCTGCGCCATAAGGGTTATGAGCGCGGTCTGGCGCATATAGGTCGACTTACCTGCCATATTCGGGCCCGTTACGATTGCAACGCGGTTGCCCTCGCAGTTAAGGCTCGTGTCGTTCGGCACGAACATAATCTCGCTGAGAGTCTGCTCGACAACGGGGTGTCTGCCCTCGTTGATTATAAGCTCGCCCGATGCGTCAACCTCGGGCATACAGTAGTTGTTGCGTACCGCAACCTCGGCAAGTGAGCAGAACACATCGAGCCTTGCCACCGCGTCGGCGCTTGCCTGCACCTCGGCAACCTTTTCGGCTATCGTGCGGCACAGGTCCATAAAGAACTCGTACTCAAGCTGCTTTATCTTGTCGTTTGCGGTCAGCAGGGTGCTCTCAAGCTCCTTGAGCTCCTGCGTGAAATATCTCTCGTTCGAAACGAGCGTCTGCTTTCTTATATAGTCCTCGGGGATATTGACCTCGCCCGCGGATTTGGGTACATCGATGAAGTAGCCGAAGACCTTATTATAGCCGACCTTGAGCTTTTTGATGCCCGTGCGCTCGCGCTCGCGTGCCTCAAGCTCGGCAACCGCCTGCGCGCCGTTATCGCGTATCTCGCGGAGTCGGTCAACCTGCTCGGAGTAGCCCTTGCGCAGTATGCCGCCCTCGCGTACGGAAAACGGAGGGTCATCGCAGATTGCCCAGTCGATGCGCATAAGTATATCGTCAAGGGTGTCGAGTGCGGCAATCTCACGCAGCGCCGCGCTCTTGAAGTCGCCCAGAAGCGCCGTAATTTTCGGCAGGGCGCGCGCGCAGTCGGCAAGGCTTACAAGGTCTCTGCCGTTTGCCGTGCCGTAGACTATTCTGCCGATGAGTCTTTGCATATCGCCGATGCCGCGCATAGCCTCGATAAGCTCGCCGCGCGTAACATTGTCGCGGTAAAGCTCGTCACCGGCTGAGAGTCTGCGCTTAATCGCAATCGGGGAGAGCAGCGGTCTTTCAATCCACGCTCTCATAAGGCGGCTGCCCATGGGCGTGCGTGTCTTGTCAAGCACCCACAGAAGCGAGCCGCGCTTTTCACCCGTGCGGAGAGATTCCGTAAGCTCCAGCGAGCGGCGTGTTGCCCAGTCCATCTCCATATATCTGTTGTCGGAGAAAATGTCGATATCGCGGATATGCGCCATATCGAGCTTCTGCGTTTCGTCAATGTACTGCAGCAGCGCACCTGCGGCGCAGACTGCAGCAGGCATATCGCCCAGTCCCGCTCTGTCGAGGTCGGGAAGATTGAACTGCTCGCACACGCGGGCAGCGCAGACCATAAACTCATAGTCGCCGCCCATCTCGAGCATACAGCCGATACGCTTGATTGCAAAATCGGGAATGTCCCCGGACTCTGCCGCGCCCTTGTTCATGACAAGCTCGCGCGGTGCAAAACGGCCTAATTCGTTGAGGATATGGCTCACCGCCTCGGTGTCGAATGCCGCAACGCAGAACTCGCCCGTTGAGATATCGCAGAACGCGACACCACCGTGGCCTGACTCAAAATAAACCGAGCCGAGGTAGTTGCTCTTGCCCTCCTCGAGCATTGCCGCATCGGTAACAGTGCCGGGAGTGATGATGCGGATTACATCGCGCTTTACAAGTCCCTTTGCGGTGGCAGGGTCCTCAATCTGCTCGCAGATTGCGACCTTGTAGCCCTTTGCGATGAGCCTTGCTATGTAGGTCTGCGCGCTGTGATACGGAACTCCGCACATCGGTGTGCGCAGCTCGGGGTCCTCGACGGCTCTGTCGCGCGTGGTAAGCGCAAGGTCAAGCTCCTTTGAGGCGACCTTTGCGTCATCGTCGAACATCTCGTAGAAATCGCCGAGGCGGAAGAACAGCAGGCAATCCTGATGCTGCTGCTTTATTTCGTTATACTG
>JAZUJB010000040.1:0-9729 GCA_045642545.1 Oscillospiraceae bacterium | reverse complement strand
CCCGCCGATCTTGTCGGCCTCCTCAAAGACAACCGCCTTGTGGCCGCGCTGCTCCAGAACCAGAGCTGCCTCTACGCCGCCGATACCGGCTCCAACGATAGCAACCTTCTTGGGGTTCTTGGTGGGAACGATCTTGTAGCGGTTGTGCTGCATGGTGGGAGGAGTAAGTGCGCAACGGCCAAGGTGGAGGGAGTCTTCCAGAGCCTGGATGTTTGCGGTGCCTCTGTACTTAGCAAAGTTGAAGCAGCCATTGTGGCAGCGGATGCAGGGCTTGATCTCGTCTTCTTTGCCGTCGAGGATCTTCAGGATCCAGTCGGGGTCACAAAGGTTCTGACGAGCAACTGCAACTGCGTCAAGACGGCCTGCTGCGATTTCTTCTGCAGCAACTTCAGGAGTCATACGACCAGCACATGCAACGGGCTTGTCGGTGAACTTCTTAACATGCTCTACATCTGCGAGGTTGCAGTTATCGGGCATGTACTGAGGCGGATGTGCCCAGTACCAGGAGTCGTAAGTACCGTTATCGGTGTTGAAGAAGTCGTAACCCATGTCGCCGAGGTACTTGATAGCCTTCTCGGATTCTTCCATGTCACGGCCGAACTCGGGAGTCTCTTTGTCTTCGGGAACAATGCCCTTGCCCCAGCCTGCGCAGTAGGAAACTGCGGAGTAACGGAGGGATACGGGGAAGTCTTCGCCAGCGTATCTCTTGATGCACTGTACAACTTCAACGGGGAAGCGATATCTGTTTTCGAAAGAGCCGCCGTACTCGTCGGTACGCCAGTTCCAGTTCTTCATGGTGAACTGGTCAAGCAGATAGCCTTCGTGAACAGCGTGGATTTCTACGCCGTCAACGCCTGCATCGCGGAGCATCTTTGCAGTCTTACCGAATGCATCGACCATCTCGTGGATTTCCTTAACGGTCATGGGACGGGAGGTCAGTTCCTCTGCCCAGCGGTTAGGAGTCTCGGATGCGGATGCGCAAGCATACTGTACATCAACAACGGGGCTTGCGAGCTTGTTGAGGAGGTCGTTCTTTGCCAGAGCTACCATCCAAGGAGTAACTGCCATGGAACGGCCGAAGCCGCCTGCCAGCTGGATGGAGAGCTTTGCGCCGGTCTTGTGGAACTCGACCATGTACTCTTTGAGCTGCTTGAACATTCTCTTGTTCTGATACAGCCAATGTCTACCGGGCATACCCATGGTGTCGCGGACACACTGCATGCCGGGGAGAACCAGGCCAACGCCCTTCTGTGCTCTCTGGAGCAGGAAGTAAGCTGCTTCCTTGTCGAAGTGGCAAGGCTCCAGCCAACCAAACAGAGAGGTGCCGCCCATAGAACACTGGACAATGCGGTTCTTGATCTCTACATTGCCGATCTTGAACGGGGTAAATAGAGGTGCATACTTTTCGTTCATTTTATACATCCTTTCTAAAAATGTAATTCCTTATTTCACGATGATGATTCAATCCTCCTCGACCGAACCACCCAACGTTTACAAATGAAAAGCATATGCTTATACAGCATCGCATAGAGTATAGCACACAATTTAATTAAAATCAATTATACAAATGTGCTAATTTTAACGAATTTATATTTACATGATAGTTTTTTTACAGATTTTTTCCAAAGAATTTCACCTAAAAAAATGCAATGCAACACTTTCGCAATTTTTGACTATTATTCTGAAACATCAGCACTTCCCTTAAATGCAAAACCGGAACGGGATATCCCGTTCCGGATTAATTTATGATGCGGATTTCAAGCTTATGCAGCTATCAGAACCAGGCCCCATACGATGAGGAATTCCGCAAAAATATAGGTAAGCATAACGATGAAATGGTTCTTGAAAATGGAGTCCTTCTTGAAGCGCACATAGAACAGTGTGGAGTCGGAGATGAAGAACATTACCGCGCCGATGAAGGTGATGATTGATGCGGTGCAGGGAGTCGAGAGCAGCTGATAGAACGCGAAGCAGTTCATCGTTCCGTTTGCAAGCAGATACAAGAACATCGGGTAGAACAGTGCTTTGGGCAGGTGCGGTCGCAGTCCCTTGAACACGAAGCAGGAAATCGTGAAGTAAACAACCGCAATTGCAATTATTGCCCACACGGGAATGACCGCGAAGTTGATGTTTGCCATATAGGCAAGGGCAAAGCACACATGCGAGACAAGGAAGCTTATGCCGCCTGCGGTGAACCATTTTGTGCCGTGCGGGATAAGCAGGACATCGCCCAGCCAGCTTGTTGCGATTGCCGCAACGACAATGCAAAGCACGGGTGATGCGCAGTAGCAGTACCAGCCCAGAAGGCCGATAAGGATAAAGCCCTTGGTATATGCGCGCAGCTTTTTATCGCTCTTAAGACTTGCATACAGGTGAATGATGCTGGAAATCACGAAAAGCGCCAGAAAGAAAATTTTCATACTCGTTCTCCAATAATTATTTGGTTAAACCACTATACCACGGACTGCGTATTTTTTCAACAAAAACGGCAAATTGTGTACTCATTCGGGGCTGTTTGAATTGAAATAGCTTCCATTATGTGCTATACTTGCATAAATCACATTAGGAGGTACCACGCATGAAATATATATTTGTTGTCAACCCCATGGCAGGCGCAGGCGGTGCTGAGGAGACACTCCGCGCGGCAATCGACGCTCTGCCCGAAAAGGACGATTGCGAAATCTATCTGACCAAGGCAGTCGGCGATGCAACCGAGTTTGTAAAGGCAACCTGCGCAGAGCGCAAGGGTGAGCAGATGCGCTTTATCGCCTGCGGCGGCGACGGCACCATCAACGAGGTATTCACCGGCGCAATCGGCGCTGAGAATGTATCCGTTACCTGCTGGCCCTGCGGCAGCGGCAATGACTTTGTAAAGGTATTCGGCGGCGCTGATACCTTCATGGATATTGCAGACCTTATCCACGCTCCCGAGCAGAAGCTCGACGCACTCAAGGTCGGCGAGAGATATAGCTTCAATGTTACCAACTTCGGCTTCGATACCACCGTTGCAATCACCATCAACAAAGAGCGCGAAAAGACCGGTCACGGCAACAAGAACGCCTACACCAAGGGCGTTGTAACCGCGCTTCTCACCAGCATGAAAAATGAATGCAAGGTATGGGCTGACGGCGAGCTGCTCAACGAGTCAGGCAAGGCACTTCTGTGCACCGTTGCAAACGGCCAGTATGTCGGCGGTTCTTTCAAGTGCGCACCCCGCGCAAAGACCGACGACGGTCTGATTGAGGTCTGCCTCATCAAGCCCATCTCCCGTCTGCGCTTTGTAAAAATTCTCACCCCCTACACCAACGGTGAGCACCTTGACCGCGAGGATATGCAGGATATAATCACCTACCGTCAGGCCAAGAAGGTCGATGTTGAGGCACCTGAAGGCTTTGCCTACTCCCTCGACGGCGAGATTATCTACGAGGACAAGTTCAGCATTGAAATAGTCGAAGGCGCACTCCGTCTCGCAGTTCCCGAAAAGTAAGATTTATATAACGCAAAACATCCCCCTGCTATTCGCAGGGGGATATTTTTATTCTGCATATATGAACGACTCCACAAGCGCACCGTTTTCGCGGTAATACAGTCTGCCGTTTTCTGAATAGAAGGTGTCGTTCTCCTCATCGCAGTACACCGTTACTCTCGGGCAGTACGCGGTTTTGACTCCGTCGACCGTATACACCACGGCGCAGGGAGTGGCGAAAATTCCGTCAATGCTTTTGCCTAAATACAGCTTGAAGTCGTGATATACGATTTCCGACCACTCATCGGAAAACTCATCAAACATATCATACTCCACCGCCATAGCGCCATCTCCGTCAGCTTCCCCATCATCGTGCAGGTTCATCCACGAGATATCGTCTATGTAAAATGGTGCCGGCGCGCCTCTGCCGTAGCAGCCGCCAAGCTTTTTAATCGTATGCGAATCATATTCATCGGGTATGACGATGTCCGTATTACTCTCATCGCCGTCCCATGTGTACAGGCAGGCGCTTGCGCCGTCGGGGTTTATCGATATCGGAATCGGCAGATAAGTGCCGTACATTATTGTGAGGCTTCCCTTCTCAGCCTCATAGCAATAATTGCAGGCGCAAAGCAAAAACAGCATAGCAATCGCCATAAACAATGCTATTACTCTTTTCATTATCGCACCTCCTTGTACTGTATACACCAAGGTTAGCATCATTTTACCGCATATGCAACTTTTTAATAAAAAAGACACCCCCGAAAATTGTCGGGGGTGTCTTCATACGGAGAATAACAATTCGCTGTGTACTAAGACTCAGCTGAATAGCTTCAATACCTTGAACAGAATCTTCGGCAGCTTGCGGTAGGTGTCGTAAATCTGATTCTGATATGCCTCAACGGGCGTAATCTTTATGTTCTCCATAGCATCCAAGGGAATCCAATCCGGCTCCTTGCCGTCAACAAGCCAGACGGGTGCGCTTGAGCCGCGCGGTACGAGCACGGGGTTGTATTCCTCCTTGAGGACGGACATATGTACCTGGTCGGTGTAGCCCTGGTAGTAGCCGAGCGGAGTCTTTGCATGGAACAGGTCGGGGTCCTTTTCTTCGTGGATGCCCTTGCCGAAGTTTGCCTTGACAAAGTCCTTATCAAAGATGCCCATGCTCATCAGCCACAGAGAAACGCGGCACAGAGATACCTGAACGCGGTAGCTGCCGCCTTCTTTTGCTCTGCGTGCAAGCGCTTCCATTACGCCTGCGGCAGCAAGCCAGCTGACGAGGAAGTCGTTTACGACATTGATTACGGGCAGACGGGGCTCCTCGGGAGTGCCCTCGAACATTGCCATACCGGTTACACAGCCTGCAACCTGGTCATAGCCGACGCGGTCTCTCCACGGACCTGCATCGCCTGCAAACGAGGTGTTACAGTAGATTATGCCGGGTCTAATCTCGGCGCATTCCTTTGCGGTCAGGCCGACATTCTCCATCAGCTTCGGACGGCGGTTTGCAAAGAAGATATCGGCATCCTTCAGCAGCTCCTTGACCTGCTTCTGACCCTTCTCCTCCTTGTACTGAATTCTGCAGGAGCGCATACCGACATCTGCGGAGATGTAGGTTGAGTCGTATTCAAATTCATCGGGCTTCCAGATGTTCAGAACATCTGCGCCGTGGCATGCAAGTGCGCGGCCGAGGCCTGCGCCTGCGATGATATGGCCCATACCGAGAGCGCGTACACCCTCGAGCGGGGTTTTCGGATTCATGGAAAGCGGTTCGGGCTCGCTCTCGCCTATCTTCTCAATCTCTACCAGAGGCAGCTTGCTGAGATAATCCTTGTAAACGGGCTCCTGCATGAACTCCTGCAGAGTGCGCAGTCTGCCCATGATGATGCCCTCTTCAGCGCATTTTTCCTCGAGCTTTGTGCCGTTTTTGAAGAGGAGCTTCTTTACGACGCTGGGGATATTGTTGTTGCAGCCAATCATGTCCTGCATTCTGTCGCGCAGCTTGGGCATATTGTTGTCGGGGCATACGAAGCTGCCGTCAGCGGTACGCATGAGCAGCATAAGTCCGCCGAGGTTTACATCGGGCACATCGGGATTGTAGCCGTTGAGCATTTCCTGCATCTTGTAAAGTGCGCTGAGTCTGCTGATGCCCTTGGATATATCAATGGACATATCCTGACCCTCGCCGCCGCGCATACGCCAGATTTTGGTTGCGGCAAGTGATTTTGCCATAAGGCAGATGGATGAGCCGGTACCGAGTGCGATGGTGCTGTTTACTATCGGGTCTGCGCCCTCAAAGGTGATTTTGCCGCCCGCGTCCTCGGAGCTGAGTCCTATTTCGTTTACTACATTCTCAAATTCTTCGTAGATATTGATTTTGCCTTCCTCTGAAATCCGCGTCTCGCACGCCTGTTTGAGTCTTGCGTCCAAAGATTTTTTAGCCATTTTCTTTTCCTCCTTAGCATAAATGTTGAAAAATATCTTGCCAAATCGCAGAAAATTGTATATATTGATGTTACAAATTGTATCGTATTGTTAATTCGTTTACAAGTCGTTCCGCAGTGATAGTGACACGGCAGTCTGCAACTGTTACACGCAGCGCCCGCGATGTTACACTATTTGCTTCGGGTGTTACAAACTGTTCAGAGGATGGTGACATATGGGCAATTCAAACACTTTCTTTACCGAATGCATAGCAAAGGCGCTCATTGAGCTGATTAAGGAAAAGCCGTTTTCCTCTATCTCAGTTGCCGAGATTGCGCAGAAGGCAGGCGTTTCGCGCATGACCTATTACCGCAATTTCAGTTCAAAGGAGGATATACTCGAAAAGTACATAAGCAGCATCTTCGACAACTATCACAAGGAGGTCTATGCCAACGCAAAGCACGCCTCGTTTATAAGATACGAGAATGTACTGCTCGGCTTTGAGTATTTCCGCCGCTACAACGACCTTGCCGCCTGCCTGCTGACAAACAATCTCGGCTGGTATATCCGCGATGCGATTATCCGCAGCGAGCTCGGGCTTTCGCTTATGAGCGAGAGCGACCGCCGTTCGCGGTATCTGTTCATCGCATATGCCAATACCCTTTTCGGCATCATGTCTGAGTGGGTAATAAGCGGTATGAAGGATGACCCCGCAGAGCTTGCCAAAATGATATGCGATATTTATGTTGATAAGCTCAGACGATATTAGTTAAGTGCAAAAAAAGCGGCTTCGTAACAGTCAGGTTGACTGCAGCGATGCCGCTTTCTATTTCATCTTTCAGTTTCCGGCATGTTTTCTTTACGCCGCAAGCCCACTTTGGCTTCAAATCCCTCCATAAAATAAAAATAACCCCCGACCTCTGTCGGGGGTATTTTTATGGCGGAGAAGGAGGGATAACGCTTTTGCTACCGCAAAATCGTGTGTCCTTGAAGCATAGCTTCTGCGGACCTTGCGTCTGAAAATATGCCACCGGCATATTTTCTTTACGCCGCAAGCCCACTTTGGCTTCAAATCCCTCCATGATATAAAAAACCCCCGACTTATGTCGGGGGTATTTTTTGGCGGAGAAGGAGGGATTTGAACCCTCGAACCGCTTTTGACGGTTACACGATTTCCAATCGTGCGCGCTCGGCCGGACTACGCGACTTCTCCGAGTAAAAAAATATTCAGCTTGCATATTATAATTCAGATTTTTCGCAAAGTCAAGCACTATTTTTTGCAAATTTCTCGGCTTACCTTTCCCGCTATCGCAAACTGTAGAATATGCTACTTGTTTGAGTCGCTGTAAATGGTAGAATTATATCGGAATGAGGTGAATTATATGCCGATAGATAAATCCGATTACGAAGAATCCTGCTGCGGCTTTAATCCCGCTATGTATACCGGTGAGCCCGACTCAGCCCCCTGCCCCGCGACAATTGATATCAAGAGCGTTATCGCTTCCTTTGATGCTCTGCTGAATGCCGACAAGGAGGCCGAGGCAGGCAAACACCTGGATTTTTGGTGCGCCGAGGCTTCTGAAATCGGCGACTGGCGCTCTGAGCTTACGCTTCAAAGCGAGCTTATGGGCTATCACCGCCGCACGAATGACAGAGAAAGTGCGCTTAATGCCGTAAACCGCGGGCTTAGTCTCATACGCGAGCACCGCCTGGGCTCTACCGTATCGGGCGCGACTATTCTGCTCAACGCCGCAACCACGATGAAGGCTTACGGCGACGCCGAAGGCTCGCTTCCCGTGTTTACCCATGTGTCGCGCATTTTTTCGGCGCATCTTGACCCGACAGACTACCGCTTTGCGGGTCTGTTCAACAATATGGCGCTTTCCTACTCCGACTGCGGCATATACGACACTGCCGAACAGTATTTTCTGAAGGCGCTTGCCGTAATAAAGCACAGCGAAAGGCCCGAAAACGAGCTTGCGGTTACCTGCTGCAATCTTGCGGAGCTATACGGCAAGATGGGACTTGAGGACAAGGTCGAAAAAATGCTTGACGATGCCTTTGAATATCTTTCCTCCCCCGACCTGCCGCACAACGCCTACTACGCATTTAATGTATCGAAATGTCTGCCGACCTTCGAGTATTTCGGGTTTTTCCTTTACACACGCGAGCTTAAAGCGAGGTTGAATGAATATTATGAGAGGGCTTGACGAAGCCAAAAAACTGTATATCGAGCAGGGTGCCGAGCTTATTCACTGCCGCTTCCCCGAATATGAGGGCCGTATTGCCGTCGGTCTTGCAGGCCGCGGCTCGCAGTGCTTCGGCTTTGACGATGAGCTTTCACGCGACCACGATTTTGAGCGCGGCTTCTGCCTTTTTCTCACCGATGAGGACGATGACTCAATCGGCATAAAGCTAAACCGTGCCTACCATGAGCTGTGCGGCCGCCCCGAAAGCGCACACTCTGCGCTCGGTACCGCAGGCACGGGCGTTATTCGCACGAGCGATTTTTACCGCAGATACACGGGATTGCCCTCTGCACCCGACACCTGGCTCAAGTGGCTTTATCTGCCGTCAAGCGCCTTGGCGGAGGCAACAAACGGTGATGTCTTCCGCGATGACTTAGGCGAATTTTCCCGCATCCGCGAGGAGATTAAGCACGGTATGCCCGAGGATGTGCGCAAAAAGAAGCTCGCCGCAAGGGTGATATTCATGGCGCAGTCCGGGCAGTACAACTACTCGCGCTGCATTAAGCACGGCGAGGCAGGCGCGGCTATGCTTGCGCTTAACGAATTTGTAAAAAATGCCGCCGAGGCGGTATATCTTCTCAACCGCGAGCACGCGCCGTACTACAAATGGCTGCTGCGCGGAATGCGAGAATTAAAAACACTTCCCTCGCTTGCCGATGCGCTCGAATTTCTGCTCACTGCCGATAATTCCGAGGACGGCGCTAAGCTCAAGGCCGCGGTCATTGAGGATATATGCGCAGAGGTTGTAAAAGAGCTTAAAGCGCAGGGTCTCACCTGCGGCAGCTGGGACTATCTTGAGCCGCACGCCTTTGACATTCAAAGCCACATTGAAAACAGTGAAATAAAAAGCCTTCACATTATGGAGGGATAAAAAAAATCCGCAGTAAAATTACTGCGGATTTTTTATTGCATTATAAGCCGAGCTTCGTGAATGCCTCCCATGACCTGTGCATATAGGTTTCAAGGCCGATGGGCTCACCGATATACTTCGGGTCTCTGCCGTCCTTGAGGAACTCCTCGACGAAAACCGTGCGACCCGTTGTATGCGCAACGGGAATACCTGTCATCTCGCTTGTTGCCTTGAGGACATCGTAGCCTGCGCGGATATCGTCGGCGCTTGCATAGTTGAGAAGATTGGAGTTGTTGACAAAGCCCGTAACCTTCAGGCGTGCAAAGCTTTCCATATCCTCCTTGAGCTTGAGAATCTTCTCGGGAGTTTCGGACATGGGCCTGAACACATTGACAATGTCGTACACCTCAAGCTGACCGGGCTCAAGCGCCGCAAAGTCCGTGTAATAACGGCCGAGCGACATTGCGCCTGCGGCATCGCCGCCGACATCGAAAATGCACAAATCCCAATCACCCGCAAACGCAGATGCAACTGCGGCGGACATATTGCTTGGGGTAACGCCCTGACCGGCAAAGGTCGGGGATACGAGGTTAACCTTGTTTTCCTTGAGCACATCAACTCGATCTGACATACGGAAATAATCGTTCACCTTATCGAGGTCGATAACCAGTGTGTTAAGTCCCTTTTCCGCGGATTTAACCGCTAGGTTAATTGCAATCTCGGTCTTGCCCGAGCCGTAA
>JAZUJB010000039.1:0-2330 GCA_045642545.1 Oscillospiraceae bacterium | reverse complement strand
CACCAACACCATTCTTCAGTCTGCATTCTTCACTCTGGCAAAGGTTATCCCCCAGGATGAAGCAATTCAGTATATGAAGGAAAAGGCAACCGCATCCTACCTGAAGAAGGGCCAGGATATTGTTGACATGAACCACGCTGCAATCGACGCAGGTGCAACCGCATTTGTAAAGGTCGAGGTACCCGCAGCATGGGCTGAGGCTGAGGACAAGGCAGACGAGAAGGCACTTGTCGGTCGCGAGAAGACCGTCAAGATGGTCAAGAACATTCTCAACCCCGTCGGCAAGATGGACGGCGATTCCCTGCCCGTATCTGCATTCGCTGACCACGCAGACGGCACCTTCGAGCTCGGCGCTGCCGCATACGAGAAGCGCGGCGTTTCCGTAAGCGTGCCCAGGTGGATTCCCGATCGCTGCGTGCAGTGCAACAACTGCGCATTCACCTGCCCCCACGCAACGCTGCGTCCCTTCGCTCTCGATGACGAGGAGGCGGCAAACGCTCCCGCCGCAGCAAAGCTTCTGCCCATCAAAATCGGCAAGGGCAAGAACAAGTACAAGTTTGCAATGACCGTTTCTCCGCTTGACTGCATGGGCTGCGGTGTCTGCGTAAGCCAGTGCGGCACTCACGCACTTGAGATGGTACCGATGGAATCCCAGCTTGACCAGCAGGAGGTCTTTGACTACTGCGTTAAGAATGTCAGCGACAAGCCCGATATGTTCAAGGCCGACAATGTCAAGTTCAGTCAGTTCAAGACTCCGCACCTCGAGTTTTCCGGCTCCTGCGCAGGCTGTGCTGGGACCAGCTATGCTCGCCTCATCACTCAGCTTTACGGCGACCACATGATTATCTCCAACGCTACCGGTTGCTCCTCCATCTGGGGCGGCCCGGCTGCTACCTCTCCCTACACCGTCAACAAGGAAGGCAAGGGTCCCGCATGGGCAAACAGCCTCTTTGAAGACAACGCAGAGCATGGCCTCGGCATGTACCTCGGCCAGAAGAAGATTCGCGATGACCTCAAGGCTAAAACCGAGGAGCTTATCGCTCTGCCCGGCTGCTGCGCCGAGCTTAAGGAAGCAGGCGCTGCATGGCTCGAAAGCTACGATGACGGCACCGAAAACCAGGCGGCAGCGGCTGAATACATCCGTGTGCTTGAGGAGAGCATTCTCCCCGTTGACGACTGCATTGCATTCTTCGGCACCGAGCACGCAAAAGAGTTGTTAGGTGAAAAGTGCGCCGATATGCTCACACATATGCAGGCAATCAAGGCCGAGGGCAAAAAGTTCTGCGACTGCCCCGCCTGCACTCTCGCGGCTGAAATTCTCGCAGGCAAGGATTACCTCAACAAGAAGAGCTGCTGGATATTCGGCGGTGACGGCTGGGCATTCGATATAGGCTTCGGCGGCGTTGACCATGTCCTCGCATCCGGTGAGGATGTAAACATCTTCGTATTCAACACCGAGGTCTACTCCAACACCGGCGGTCAGGCCTCCAAGGCCTCCAACATCGGCCAGGTTGCGCAGTTTGCTGCAGCAGGTAAAGAGATAAAATCCAAGTCTTTGGCCGAAATTGCAATGACTTACGGCTATGTCTATGTTGCACAAATCGCAATGGGTGCAAACAAGGTTCAGACCCTCGCAGCCATAACCGAGGCTGAGCGCTATCCCGGTCCCTCTCTCATCATCGCATACGCACCTTGCGAGATGCATTCGATAAAAGGCGGCATGACCAACTGTCAGAAGGAAATGGATAAAGCCGTTAAATGCGGATATTGGAATTTGTTTAGATACAATCCTGCCAAAGAAAACGGGAAATTCATTTTAGACAGTAAAATCCCTGCAGACGGCTATCGCGAGTTTTTGATGAATGAGGCGCGCTACAGCCGCCTTACACGCGAGTTCCCCGACCGCGCAGAGGGCCTGTTTGCCGCCTCCGAGGAGAACGCAAAGGCCAGATTTGAACACCTGCAGCATTTGGTCGAAATGCACAAATAAGCTATGTTAAATTTGTAACTTCCAGAATATAATGCCCTGAAATCGGTTGATTTCAGGGCATTATTATGTTACTTTAATAAAAGTGATATTTATCACAATTTGTAGTTTTACCCACCATTATAAATGTTTTGGAGGAAAAAATATGGCCAGAAAATTCAAAACGATGGACGGCAATGAAGCAGCTGCACATGTAAGCTATGCGTTTACCGAGGTAGCGGCAATTTACCCCATCACCCCGTCAAGCCCCATGGCAGACTTTGTTGACCAGTGGTCTGCAAAGGGTCAGAAGAACATCTTCGGCAGCACCGTAAAGGTTCAGGAGATGCAGGCAGAGTCCGGC
>JAZUJB010000038.1:0-2661 GCA_045642545.1 Oscillospiraceae bacterium | reverse complement strand
AATTGCCGCCTCCTCATCAACAGCGGGAAGCTTTCCCTTGACATACAGTATCGACGGCGGAGCGTAAATGTTCTTAAGTCTTTCGGGATAATCGGCATCCTGAACAGTAAGCAGCCGTACCCCCTGACTGCCGCAAATGTCGATTATTCGCATTGCTTCGTCAAGGTCACGCTTTTCGAGGGTTTCCGCGCCCTCTGCTCTGTTTCCGAGCAGGCGCGTAATCTCACCTGCCGGTGCGCTGAACATTGCCTCGGGACTGCCGTAGTAATCGAGAAGAACAGTTTTTGCCCGCGGGCTGAGTCTTGCCGATGTTGACAGCCAAAGCCAGTACTTTATTGCAGACATACCATTCCCCCCTTACAATTTATCTTGACATCTCCCACATTATCACCGACGCCGCAACCGCTGCGTTCAGCGATTCCGAATCGGGATTCATCGGGATTATTATTTCACCGCCGCACACACTTAGGAGTTCAGAGCTTAAGCCTCTGCCCTCGCTTCCGATTGCAACGGCCGCGCGGTGAATTTCCACATTGCGCAAATCCGCTGCATTGTCGCTCAGAGCCGCTCCGAACAGCGGTAATGACTGTGCCTGCGTAAACGCATCAAGCTCTTCTATGCTCATTTCAAGCACTCTCTGACGGAAAATTGCACCCATACTCGCTCTTACGGTCTTGGGATTATACAAATCCGCGCACGCACCGACAAGAATAACGGCGTCAATATCAAAAGCGTTTGCCGTTCTGATTACCGTGCCGACATTGCCGGGGTCCTGAAGATTTTCGAGCACTATCGCCCGCTCGACCTTCACCGCTTCTTCCCTTTCAGGAATTGCAACGGTGAATGCAGGGCCGCCGCTTGACTTAAGCGGTGATGCGTACTCAAAAAGCTCCGCCGGGGCTGTGAACTGCATAACGCTCTCGGGCAACTCAATATTCCCTGCTTTTTCCTTCCAGAGCACATATTTTATCTCCGCACCGAAGTGCAGTGCCTCTATCAAGGTCTTCTCGCCGTCGCAGATAAATTCGCCGCATTCCTGCCTGTAGCCTCTGTCGTTTGCAACAGAGCGCAGGTGGGTAATTATTCTGTTTTTTCTTGAAGTTATAATATCCATAGCTATCATAATATATCACACACATTGCCTTTGTCAAACAATTGCCTACATTATTAAATATAAATTAATAAACACCGGCCTTCGGCAGCGCTATAAAGCATTTGTCGTATTTTTCAAATTACTGTAATTGCTTGATGACAAATTGCGGTTTCTGTGTTATGATAAAGAATAATTTCCGTGAAAGAAGGGAAACAAAATCAAACTAATAAGTTCAAAATCCAGCCGCACACCGTCAAGGTCTAAGGCAGAAAATATATACGAAGCTCCCAAGCAAAAAAAGGCTCCTGTTAAGGAAATAAAGCTTTCTGAAGCTGAGCCTCTCACTCCGGAAAAAGATATTTTCTCTTCTGAGCCTCCCGAAAAGAAAGTAAAGGACAAGAAGGCAAAAAAGAAAGCCAAAAAGCCGCACAGAGCTCGCAAGGCTATTATTACAATCAGCAGCATACTTGTTATTCTCGCAGGAATGTATACCTTCCTTGTTTACACTAACATTCCCGCTATAAAGAGCCTGCGCGATGCTTACATAGAAACCGCAATGTCCACAATGACACACCAGTGGCTTGCCGAGTGGTTCTTCCCGCAGTCGGTTATCGATGATGTTATGGCCCGTCTTAGGGCTGCTGAGGACAAGCAGGCCGGTATTGAAAGCAAGTGGAAGGACGACATCAAGAAGAAATCCGATGAGGATAACTTCTACGATGTATTTGACGAGCTTGACAAGGCTTCCTTTGAGGCATACTTAAGGGAACACCCCGAATGCAAAAGCGGTGATTGGAAGAGCATCTACATAAACGAGGCAGGCTTTGACGATGACGGCACCTCAATTATGACAAAACAGGGCGACCAGGTGCTCGCACTCGATGCAAAGAACAGCCTGCTTATATTAAGAGTCAAGGGCAGCGGCTATTACGGCGTTCTTGCCGTTCTGAAAGACCCGACAATGCTCAGATGCTGCCCTGCTGAAAACCTCGGCTCAATCGGCGAGGTACTGGAAAGCATCGTTCCGAGAAACAACGGTATTCTCGGTATTAACGCAAGCGGATTCTCAGATAAAGACGGTGTCGGCAACGGCGGCAAAATCAAGGGCTACGCTATGTTCAGCGGCACCGAATACGGCAAACACTTCACCGACAACCGCAAGCGTCTGGAGCTTCGCAACGACAACAAGATGTACATCGTTGACTCCAACTCAACCACAAATCCCAGCACAAGAGATGCCGTTGAATTCCGTCCCGCACTTATCGTTGACGGCGTTTCGCTCGTTGACGAGCTTTCCGATTTCTGCTCAATTCAGCCGCGCTGCTGCGTAGGTCAGTCACGCGACGGTGATGTGCTGATGCTCATCGTTGAGGGCAGATTAATCGGCCGCTCACTCGGCATCGGCCTTCCCGAATGCACAAAGATTATGCAGCGCTATGATGCATATCAGGCAATGAATATGGACGGCGGTACAAGCGCTGTCATGTGGTATGACGGTGAGTACATCACCAAGTGCTCCAATCCGCAGATAATGTGCCGTTACCTGCCTGACGCATGGGTTTACGGTC
>JAZUJB010000037.1:0-12982 GCA_045642545.1 Oscillospiraceae bacterium | reverse complement strand
TCCAAGCGTGCCGCCGCCTTTGGCAGCATCAATTTCCCGGAGCTGGCTCGCGTGCAGGATGACCGGCTCATCCGCTATGTGCCGGAGCACATCGACGGTCCCGCCGTATTTTACGACTATCTCAACCCCAATGTAGGGCTTTTGAAGCTGACCCCCGGCATGAACAACAACGTCATGCGCTACGCCATCGACACCTATGACGGTCTGGTGATCGAGAGCTTCGGCGTAGGCGGTCTGCCGGAATACTCAGACTTTTACCAGCAGATTAAGCACGCCGTTGACAAGGGCAAGCTTATCGTTATGACCACTCAGGTGCCCAATGAGGGCAGCGACCTTTCCGTCTACCGTGTCGGAAGCATTCTGAAAAACAGTCTCTGCGTGCTTGAGGCACACGATATGACAAGCGAGGCGGTGCTTGCAAAGCTTATGTGGGTGCTCGCCCAGTCTGACAGCTTTGAGAAAGCTCAGGAGCTTTTCTACAAGCCCGTGCATCACGACATTCTGTACATCTGATTAAACGCAAAGCAGCCTGCGGTTTCCCGCAGGCTGCTTTTTTGCTTATTTGCCTTCCATATCACCGTTTTCAACATGCTCAAGCACCTTGCAGGAAACTGCATAGCAGTCGGCAAGGCCCTGCTCGTTCATATTGTCATAGGTGTCTCTTCTTGTGTGGTAATAGTTTTCAAGCTTGTGGTTAAGGCCCGTAACACCGCCTGCGCGGAAGCCCGCCTTTGTAAAGGCTGCGGTGTCGGTTGAGCCGCCCAAAGGCGGTACCCAGCCGTGGATGCAGTGAATTCCGAGCTCCTCGGCAGACTGCATGAACAGGTCGTTAAGCGCCTTATCGGTCTTCATTGTGCCGTTTAAGTCTCTGTAATTTGCCATCAGATACTTCGGGTCAAAAATCGTATCGTAGGAGTAGATGTAGGTCGGCACATCGTCAAAATCGTGCAGGTGAGCATTTGACCATGCTCTTGCGCCGCGAATGCCTGCCTCCTCGGAGCCGGTGATTACAACACCGACCTCGGTGTTTTCAAGCTCAATGCCCTGCTCTTTAAGCTGCTTGAGAATTGCAAGACCGATATAGCAGCCCGAGAGGTTGTCGTGTGCGCCGTCAACGATGTGGCGCTTGTCCTTCTTGGGGTCCCACCATGACCACATGAAGAACATACCGAATTCAAATGGCAGGAAAATGATGCCCCACATGGACATGGTATGTACAAGCTGTGCATTAGCGCCTGCAAGCTGCATGATTGCGATTGCGAGGTAGTACAGCGTGCCGATTGCGGAAATGACGATATGACCTTCAAAGCCTACGCCGCCGAGGGCATAGTTTACGGGCCATTCCCATACCGCATCGCAGTGGCCGTTGAACAGCACGCGCGCCTTGACCTCGCCCTTGGGCTTCTTGACCGCCCACATATTATGGCCTGTTTTCTCGGGGAACACCCAGTCGACAACGGGCAGGTAAATGCCGAACTGCAAAAGTGCAAGCAGCCAGCCGAGCGTTGTGAGCACAATTGCTGCAACGGAAAGTGCTTTGACCTGGAAGAAGCAGAGCACCGCTGCGATAATCGTCATCGTGAAGGTAATCCACATCCAGCCGAAGAAGGACATGGGGTTTTCCTTGAACTGCTCGATGTGCGCCTCCGTGCAGTCATACTCCTCCATACAGATTTTTTCAAAATACTCACAAACCTGCTTTTCGCCCTCCGAGCCGGGGTCACGCTTCGGCATGGTCGTGCAGATTTTTGTGATGTCGTCAATCATAAACCGGGCGGCATCGTGCTTTGCATTAATCAATGCATCCAATTTTGTAAGCGACTTTGTTCTCATTGATAGTCCACCTTTCTTATGTCTTAATTATCTGTTCCGAGCTTAATACATTCCGTCAAGCTCTTTAATTTTCTGCTTCATTTCCTCGCACACGCTTTCGGGCGACAGCACCTCTACATCGGTGCCGAAGCCGAACAGCCACGCATAAAACTGCGGCGACACTGCAACATCAACGCTGACCGTGAAATGCTCACTGTCGGCGGCTACGATGATAATGTCCTGACCGAAGCGGTCAATCACCGCGCCTGCAAGGTAGTTTGCAAAGCACAGCTTCACCGTCTGCACATCACCCGTGAACATTCCGAACACCTGCTTTGAATACTCGGGCATATCCACATTCTTAAATATATCCCTGCCGTCGCGGAAGCGGTCAAGCGCCGATATCTCGGTCATCTTGTCAACGCGGTAGTGCTTGAGTCTGCCGACCTGCGCATCAAACGCGAGCATATAGTAGTTTTCATCGTCCCACATCAGCGAATAGGGGCTTACCTCGTACCATGCACCGTTTTTGCGAAATCCGCGTTCCTTGGTTATCGTGTAGTCGAAGTATCTGAACCTTATTGCCTTATCCTGCGTTATGGCATTTGAGATTTCGTCGACATTGTAGTAAACGCTCTCGTTCATGCTCTTGACGCGGTTGCGCACATACACCTGACGCTGCAGAAGCTGCGCATCGTACACGCTTGCAAGACTCTCAATTTTCTTTATAAGACTCAGCGTCTTTCTCTGCGTGATGAACTTTGAGGATTGCACACTGTCCACAAGCAGCTTAAGCTCGGGCAGCTCAAACTCGCGTGCGCCTATGTAATAGCCCGTTGTCCTGCCTCGGGTCTGTACAATGTCAAGCCCGAAAACGCGCAGCGCCTCGATATCGTCATATATGCTCTTGCGCTCGGCCTTGATTCCGTTTCGCGCAAGCTCATCTATCATCTGCTGCGTAGAAACAGGATGCGCCTCGTCGGACTTCTGCATCAGAAACTGCATCAGATACAAAAGCTTGAGCTTCTGGTTTGATGATTTCGGCATCTTTTATCCCCCCGCTTTTCTGTTATCAATACTTTTCCGCCCACGCTTTAAGCTCGTCGATGCTGACGGATTTTTTCATCATTCTGCCCTCTTCCATCTCAGCCGCAGCCGATACGCTCGGCTTAAGCCCATCAATGGTATTGCCGAAGCCGCTGCTGCCCGAGGTTGCAAACAGCACAATTTTCTTGTCCGAAAAATCATATGCCTCAAGGAAGGTATTTACGATTGTCGGCGCAACATACCACCATATGGGAAAGCCGAGGAAGATTACATCGTAGTCGGCAATATGTGCATCATCGTTTACGATTGCCGGTCGGAAGTCTTTTCTGTGCATCTCCTTCGTCGTGCGCGACAGAGGGTTCATCCAGTTGAGGTCTCTGCGCGTGTAGGGTACCTCGGGCTTAATCTCATAGATATCCGCGCCCGCTGCCTCGGCAAGCTTTTTTGCCGCTGCTGCCGTTCTGCCCGTTGCGCTGAAATATGCCACTAATTTTCTGCTCATATTCATCCTCCTTGCCGTTAAAGCTTATTCCACTCTTGCTCACTCATACGCCATTCGGGAGCAAGCCCGTAGAGCGCTTCCGCGCGGCGACGCACCGTCTGCCGCAGATTAAACGCGCCCTTGCGCTTGCACCACTCATAGGTAGTGTAATAGGCAATATCCACTCCCAAAGGTGCAAGCATTTCGGGAGATTCGTTGCTCATAATAACGCCTGCCTTCTGGCAGTTTTTCGTCAGCTGAACAAACCATTCATCAATGCTATGAACCGTATCCATAATATCCAGCTCGCCCATAAGCTCAAGACGGAACAGCGCACCCGCCAGCTCCGGTCCGAAGCTTATTGCAACGGCAAGATAACGGCAGCAGAGAATCCACATACGCTCGAAGTCATTTTCCGCTGCAATGAAATCTCCGAAGAAATCATCACGGTCCAGACGAACATCAGAAAGTATCTTATCAATAATCTCTTTTTTGCTTGCAAAGGTAAGATAAAAGGTTGAACGGGCAATGCCTGCCGCCTTGCATATATCGTTGACGGATACATTCTCATATCCGCGCTCTCTGAACAGCTTGACCGCGACCTCGATTATCTGCTTTGCGTTCTTTTTATTGGCTTCAGCCATCAAATCACCCTCTCGGACAGGTTGTCCGTTTTTTATGGACATTATATTTAATTTTGCGCGTTTTGTCAAACAGCTTTCCGCTTTTAGTCATTAAAAACACTCCAGTTTTTTTGTGAAATATTTAGAAAGTTGTTTATGCCAATTGAATTAAAATGGTTATTTTAATAACATTGTTTTATTAAGGTATAGGCATTAAATTTTCATAGTGTAAATTAAATTATTGGAGGAAATATATATGGGCGTTTGGAAAAAGACTCAATGCAACAACTGCGGTTTAAGCTGCGGTCTTGAGCTTGAGGTCGAAAACAACAAAATCATCAATGTCCGTCCCGACAAGGACAGCCCCCGCACCCACGGCTACTGCTGCCGCAAGGGCAGAGCCGTAAAGTATTTCCAGCACCACTCTGAGCGTATCAAGTACCCGATGAAAAAGGTCGGCGACCACTACGAGCAGATAAGCTGGGAGCAGGCCTACAAGGAAATCGGTGAGAAGGCAAGAGCTATCATCGACAAGCACGGTCCCCGCTCCTTCTCCATTCTCGGCTGCGCGCTGGGCTCTGCTCAGACTCCCTATGCAACCGCAAAGCCTCTGCTTCAGGCTGTTGGCTCACAGTATATGTTCAACCCCATCGGCATAGAGTTCATGGGCAACTGGTGGAGCCACGGCAAGATTCTCGGCGACCAGATGCACTTCCTTGAGCCCGATGACGGCAACGGCTCCGAGGTTATTATTTACTGGGGCTCCAACTCTTATGTTTCGCATCAGATTCAGGGTGCAAGAGAGGTCTGCCGCGAGTTCTCCGAAAATCCCGAGAAGATGGTAATCGTCATTGACCCGAGACTTTCCGAAACCGCCCGCATGGCGGATATGCATATCATGCCCGCAATGGGCACCGACTCTCTGTTCATGCGCGCTCTGATTGCCATTATTCTCGAAAACGGTTGGGAGAACAAGGCATACATTGCAGAGCATGTTGCGGACTGGGACAAGACAAAGAAGTGGTTTGAAAACATCAACATCGATGAATCCCTCCGCGTTTGCGCAATCCCCAGACAGCAGGCAGAGGACTTCGCAAAAATACTCACCACCAAGAAGTGGGGTATGCATCAGGACCTCGGTCTGTTCATGGGTCGCCACAACACTCTCAACAGCTATCTGGCAATTTTACTTTCTGTTGTCTGCGGCATGTGCCTTATGCCCGGCGGATGCATTGTTCCCGAATGTGTCATTGAACGCGGCAAAACCATCGACGAAAACAACCCGAAGACCTGGAGAGCTCCCGTTACCGGCACCTTCCCCGTTCTTGAGGTATTCCCCGTCGGCATCATTCCCGATGAAATTCTCGGCGACAACGAGGACCGTATTCGCATAATGATTACCTCTATGGGTAATCCCCTGCGCAGCTACCCCGATTCCAATATGATGAAGAAGGCGCTCAGCTCCCTCGAGCTTCTGGTTGCAATCGACTGCCAGGAAACCGAGGTTACCCGCATTGCAGACTATGTTCTTCCCGGCAAGAGTCTGTTTGAGGGCGGCGGTGACTTCAACGCCTTTACACTCAACTTCCCCGAAATCGTATTCCAGGCAAGAAAGCCCGTTCTTCGCGCTGAAGGCGAGCCCCGCGAGGATGTTCAGATTTTCGCAGAGCTGACTCAGGCAATGGGTTATCTGCCCCAGCTTCCTCAGTGGCTTTACAGAGCGGCAGAAAACGCTGTTCTCTCCGGCAACCGCATTGCATATTTCATGAAGCTGGTCGCATGGACAATGGCAGGCAATGTCAAGTACTTCGGACAGCTTGCAAGCGTCATCGCAATTACGCTCGGCAAGGCAATGGGCTCATCTGCCCGCGCAATAAGCTGGGCAGGTATGCTCACCGGTCCTATCGTCGGCAAGGGTTACATCGAGCATTGCGGCTTCAAGCCCGATCTCAAGAAGCACCCCATCCTCGGCAGACTTCCCATGCTCAAGGATTTGTGCGCAATGGACGAGGCATTTGCGGCAGTTGACGCTCATCCCGAGGGCTATGTTATCGGCATGAACGAGCCCGAAACTCAGATTAAAAAGCACATCGCTCACAAGGACGGCAAGTTCCACACCTGGTGCGTTGAGATTGACGAATACATAAAGCGCATCACTCCCGAGCAGGAGGAGGAAGCTCTCAAGCTTAAGGACGGCTGCAACTTCATTCTCTCCGCAGGCCGCCACTCCGAGGAGGGCCACAACGCAACCATGCGTAACCCCGCAACCTATAAGTACCGCCAGCCCTACACCCTCGCTATGAATCCCGAGGACGCAGAGGAAATGGGCTTTGCAAACGGTCAGATGGTGCGCGTCAGCACCAAGGCGGGCGAGCTTGAAATTCCCGTTGAATACACATGGCAGACCGCGCGCGGCTATGTTCTTATCCCCCATCACTTCGGCTACACCTTTGAGGGCAAGAAGATTGGCGAGCATGTAAATGTTCTCACCAGCCACAAGGATATTGACGAGCTCACCGGCAACCCGATTTGGCGCTACACTCCCTGCCGTGTAGAAGCAATTTAAGGAGGCGCAGACATGATAAACATTATTCTTAACGGAAACAAAATTGCCGTAGAGGAAGGTATTACCGTTCTTGAGGCGGCAAAGGCCAACGGCGTATATATCCCCACTCTCTGCGCGTACGAGGGCATGAATCCCAAGGCTTCCTGCAAGCTGTGCATCGTTCAGATTGAGGGCGAGGACAAGGACAGACTTGCCTGCGCAACCAAGGTTAAGGACGGCATGGTAATCACCACCGATAACGATGATTTGTTTGCAAAGCGCAAGCAGACCGTGCAGGAGATGTTCCGTCAGCACACTGTTGACTGCCATCACTGCCTGCGCATAGGCTCCACCAAGGCTCCCGATTTCGACCCCAAGTTCTGCAAGGACTGCTATTTCTGCGACTGTGTCCGCGACGGATTCTGCGAGCTGCAGGACAAGGCGCTGGAGTTCGGTATCGACGAGCTGCCCTTTGAAATTCAGGAGCACGATTTTGCAATCGATGATTCCACCGGCAGCATTATCCGCAATCCCAACAAGTGCATCAAGTGCCGCCGCTGCACCGATGTGTGCAAGGCTCAGGGTGTCGGCATTCTCGGCATGGTCAAGACCGAGAACGGTCAGACCGTAGGCTCACAGAACAATCTCATGGCTGACGGCTGCATCCGCTGCGGTCGCTGCGTCAATGTCTGCCCCACCGGTGCTCTGTTCATGAAGGAGCACAAGGACGAGGAGATTTACTTCGCCCACAGCTACGGCACCGAAACCGCTGCAATGGTCTGCTCCTGCGTACTCAAGCAGCTTGAGGAGCTTTTCAAGGTTCCCAAGAACAGCTTCACCTACGAGCAGGTCATCGACGGTCTTAAGAAGGTAGGCATCGACCATGTTTACGACCCCGCATTTGCAGCTCATATCTCCAACAATCAGGCTGCGGATATGCTTGACAAAATGCTGGGCAAAAAGTGCGTAATCCTCACCCGTGACTATGCAGCAAAGAATTTCCTTGAGATGAACTACCCCGAGCTTAAGGAGCATTTTGCATTCTACGACAGTATGCAGCAGGTATTCGGCGCATATATGCACGAGCATCGTCCCGGTGTAAAGCTATATCATGTTACCAGCCGCAACTCCAACGGTGCTGAGGCTGTTGAAACGGGCAACTGCGATTACTTCATCAACCCCCGCGAGCTCTACCGCATCTTCCTGCGCACAGGCGTTAATCCCGCACTCCGCAAGGGTGTTGAGCCCGAGAAGCTTTGCGAGTACGAGCGCTGCGAGCGCTATGGTGACCTGCTGCACTGCGGCGGCTGGAGTCTCGGCGGCAAGGCCGAAGAGCTCACCTTCACCGAAAACAGCAAGGAGTACAAGGCTCTCATCTGCCACAACATCGGTCAGGTCAAAAAGGCCATCGAAAATATGGATAAGTACAATGTGATTAATATAGTCGGCTAAGGAGACAAAATAATGAGCGAAAACATTATTTACTGTTACTCAGGCTCAGGCAACTGCCTGGACATGGCAAAGAAGATTGCAAAGGACCTCGGTGACACCGACATCGTTATGATGCGCCACTTCCCTGCAATCACCGACGCAAGCGCTTACAAGCGTGTAGGCTTCATAGCCCCCTGCTACGGCGGTGGTCTGCCCGGCGGTGTTGAAAGCTACATAAGAGCAATTCACATTTCTCCCGATGCATACAAGTTCGGCGTTATCCAGTACGCAGGCTACATGGGCTGCGGTCTGCACAAGATTGACGATATTGTCGGACTTGACTATTGGACCGGTATGTCAAATCATTGCTCCGCAATCTGGCTTATGCCCCACTATCTGACCATTCCCCCCACGACTCTTAAGGGCGCTCAGAAGCGCAGCGACAAAACCGCAGCTGACATTGCCGCAGATGTCAAGGCAATGAAAAAGAGCGGCAAAAAGCCGCCTAAGAGAGTGATAAACGCAATTGAGAGCGCAGGCTTCGGCAACATCAACAAGCTCATCAACAGCAAGATGAATGTCAACGACAAGTGCGTAGGCTGCGGTCAGTGCGCAAAGCTCTGCCCCAAGGGCAACATCAAGATTGTTGACGGCAAATCCGTAATCGGCACAAACTGCATCGGCTGTATGGCCTGCATTGAGTACTGCCCCAACGAGGCAATCAATGTCGGCAAAATAACCGTAAAGCGCGGCCGCTTCCACAACGCAAATATCAAGGCAACCGACCTTATGGAAAAGGTCATTCACATCGACTAAGCATACACCACCGCTCCGAGGTGCATAACCTAAAGCATCTGCCACGGTTATGCACCCGGGGTGCAGCAGGAAACTGCTGCGCCTTCCCATGTTTGAAAAGGAGTAAGCATGAACAGAAACAGACTTAAGCGCCTCATATTCATGGCGCTATGCTGCGATTTGGGAATTTTCGCAAAGAAGCTCATTGTCCCCGCAGCAAACATCATCACCGATTCACTTCACATTCCCGGCGGTGTTGGCACAAGCTTTTCGCTTATGTTCATAGTCGTCGCGGCAGTATTCGTGCCCCGCTTCGGCAGCGCAACGCTGATGGGTGCCGTACAAAGCGGCATCGCGCTGTGCATGGGCACGGTCGGCAGCATGGGCGCGTTAGCACCCTTAGGCTACATCCTCCCCGGCTTTGCAATCGACTGCATACTGTGGCTGACACGAAAAGCAGGTCTCGGCAGGGACGAGAGCCTGATTATCGCAAACGCTGCTGCGGCGGTTAGCGCCTGCCTTGTTGCCAATATGATTGTCTTTAACCTGCACGGCATTATCCTTCTGCTTTACGCAAGCGTGTCGCTCTTAAGCGGCACGGTCTGCGGTGTTATCGCAGGAAGCGTTGCGCAGAAGCTTGAGCCGATATTCGGAAAGGATGAGGAATGTGAAAAAACGCGTACTCGCCGTCATAGCGGCGCTTACACTGCTGACTGCAGCTCTTGCAGTCATTCATCTGACAACGCGCGTGCCTGAGGTCGAGGGCGCTGTCATTGTAAACGGCAATGCTCTTATGATTGACAGCCTGAAGCTCGACTCCGTTAAGGGCACTGTTGTAAACGGCAAGGGCGAAAAAACAGAAATCGATGCGCAGGGTATTGCGCTTGACGAGGTCTGCGGCTGCGATTTCAGCACCGCAACGGTAACTGCATCCGACGAATACCATGCGAAAATCTCCGCCTCGGAAAGTCATAACGCATATCTCATACTCAAGGACGATAATTCACTGCAGTTCATCGTTTTCGGCGACGAAAACATGAAACGCTGCGTCAGAAATGTTGTGAGGATAGATACCGAATGAAACAAAGAGCTGAAAAAATCTCGGCAATTATTCTTGCCGGTGGCTTAAGCTCGCGCATGGGCAGCTGCAAGGCAGAACTCATATGGAACGGCGTTACACTCATCGAGCATCAGGTTAACAAGCTTCGCGAATTGGGCATTGATGACATTATCATCTCGGGCTATTCAAAGCCCGTTGAGGGTACACGCTTCGTTATGGATAAGTACCCCCTCAAGGGCCCTCTCGGTGGCATTCACGCGGGAATGCTTGCCGCAGAAAATTCCACCTGCCTTGTTGTCAGCGTCGACACTCCGCTTGTGCCGTCAGATACCGTCTCAGAGCTTATACAGGCTCATCTGAACGGTGCGGCGAACATCACCATTCTCGCGCACGGAGACGATATTGAGCCCCTTATGGGCGTTTACGAGCGTTGGCTGAGCACCTTGGCCGAGCAGATATTGCAGAGCGAGAACACCTCGGTAAGAGAGCTGTTCAGGCGCGTGGGCATCTCAAAATTCCACTACGGCGGCGACGAGCGTCTTCTTTGCGACTGCAACACCCCCGAGGAATTCAACGCAGCCTGCGCACAGATAATCTGAAAACAAAAAGTGCGAGGCTGCCTGCACCCGTGCAAATCTCGACGAGGCAGTCGCAATCGACGATATCAAGAAGTTCATAGCAGAAAAGGATATGAGCGCGGAAACACGCTTTGTTCCCAAGCTGCCCGGCACCGTAGGTACTGTCGTGCTAACAAGATTAAGCTCAAGAAGTAAAATATACGCTAAATAAAGAACAAACCCCATAGGCTTAATGCCTATGGGGTTTAATTATTTCATTTTATTTTGCCTTGACGCTGACGACCGTGCTCTTAGCTGAGTTGCCGTAGCTGGTCGTTTCGTTAATCGCAATGACATAGTAATAGTAGGTCTTGCCCGAGGCTGCGCTATTATCAGTGTAGCTTGTGCCTGTCGTGGTTTTTACTCTTACATAACCGCTGCCTGAGCTTGTCGAGCGATAAACCTCATACTTTGCCGCACCGTCTACGGCACTCCAGCTGAGCTTGGGATGTCCGTTCGTAGTGGTGGTTTTTACCGACGGCTGAGCGCAGTCGCAGGTGACTGACTTGATTTCGCTGAAGGCGGAATCGCCGTAGCTTGACTTGCCGCAGAGTGCCTTGACCTTGTAGTAGTAGGTTGTGCCGGCTACTGCACTCGTGTTGGTATAGCTTGTGCTTGTGGTGGTGTACATCTTGGTGTATGTACCGTCCTTGCTCGTTGCGCGCCAGATTTCGTACTTCGTTGCTCCGTCAACTGCTGACCACTTGAGTGTCGGCTTGCCGTTTGATGCAGTGGTTGTGATGGTGGCAGCGGGTGCTGCGCAATCGCAGGTCATGGACTTTACCTCGCTGAAGGCGGAGTCGCCGTAGATGCTCTTATCGCACAGTGCCTTGACCTTGTAGTAGTAAGTGTAGCCCGCTACCGCGCTTGTGTTGGTGTAGCTTGTGCTTGTGGTGGTGTACATCTTGGTGTATGTACCGTCCTTGCTCGTTGCGCGCCAGATTTCATAATTTGTCGCGCCTTCGACCTTGCTCCATGTGAGCTTAATCTTACCGTTTGAAGCTACGGTGCTTATGCTTACAACGGGCTGTGCGCAATCGCAGGTCATGGACTTTGCAACGCTGAATTCACTGCTTGTTCCGTCAGCCATCACAGCCTTGACCTTGTAATAATAGGTGTAGCCGGGTGTGGTATAGCTTGCGGTAAAGCTTGTGTCCTCTACGCAGGCAAGTGTGGTATATGTGCCGTCCTTGCTGCTTGAAAGATATACATCGTATCTTACCGCGCCGTCAACTGCGTCCCAGCAGAGATATACCTTGCCGCTGGAGGCCACGGTGCCTATTGCTACCTCGGGGGCTGCAACCGTGAAGCTGTCCTTGTAGCTGTCATTGCAGCGAGTGCAGACATGCTTTGTATAGCCCATTGCCTCAATCGCAGGCTCTACAACCGTTTCAGAGTAGCTGTGACCGAGGGCTGCAACATAGTTGTCGTTATAGAAGTCACCGCAGATTGAGCAGGTGTGCATGGTGTAGCCCTGCTCGGTGCAGGTCGGCGCGATTGCCGCAGCGGAATATTCGTGCTCGTGGTTGAGCTTGTCGAGTATTTCCATTCTTGCTGCGCCGCAGCGTGTGCAGGTGTAGGTTCTTATTACCGCGCTCGGTCTTGCGGGGTCAATTCTTGTTTTGCCGGAATCCCATGTGTGACCGAGGGGTGCAATGTAGCTGTCGTTATAGCTTACGCCGCAGCCGCAGGAGTGTGTAGTGTAGCCGTACTCCGTGCAGGTCGGTGCAACTACTGTTTCGGAATAGTGGTGGCCGGTTGCCGCAATGCCGCGTGCCTGAGTTGCCTGGCAGCGAGCGCAGCAGCGGATATCCTCGCCTCTTTCGGTACAGGTTGCGGCCTTGCTCATTGTCCATTCGCCGAAGCTGTGGCCGAGGGGGTCGGTATAATTATCCTTGTATGCATCACCGCAAATGCAGGAGTGCAGTGTGTAGCCGTACTCGGTGCAGGTCGGTGCGACAACAGTCTCCGTATAGTGGTGACCGAGGGCCTTAAGGCCGCGAATCTGAACCTTACCGCAGTGTGAGCAGCAGCGGGTCTGCTCGCCCTTTTCGGTGCAGGTCGGTGCCTTGCTCGTTGTCCATTCGCCGTAAGCATGGCCGAGGGCTTCGACATAGCTGTCTATGAATACATCACCGCAGGTTTCGCAGCGATGGGTCGTGTAGCCCTGAGCGGTGCAGGTCGGTGCAATCACCGTTGTCACGCAGTTGTGGCCGAGTGCCGCGACATAGCTGTCTATGTAAACATCGCCGCAGTTTGCGCAGGTATGGGTTGTGTAGCCCTGAGTGGTGCAGGTCGGCGCGGTTACTACCGCTATGTAGTTATGGCCGAGGGCCGCAATGCTTCGGGTATCGATTGCATCGCAGTGTGAGCAGTAGCGTGCTTCCATGCCCTTTTCGGTGCAGGTCTGGGGTTTTACGACAATCCACTCGCCATAATCGTGGCCGAGGGCTTCGACATAGCTGTCATCGTAGCTGTAACCGCATACTGTGCAGGTGTGGGTTGTGTAGCCCTGCTCTGTGCAGGTCGGTGCGGTGACGGTGGCCTCGTAGCTGTGACCGAGGGCAGGTA
>JAZUJB010000036.1:0-5723 GCA_045642545.1 Oscillospiraceae bacterium | reverse complement strand
CGCATTCCTTGCGGCAAATCCGCCAGCAAGAGTTAATATGTCCCTTTACGGAGCGAGCAGAGAAACCTATAACGAGCTCTGCGGAATCCCCGAGGCGTATGACAGGGCAATGTATGCGCTCAAAGCCATGCGCGCAGCGGGTATAACCGTAAAGCTCAACTACAGTGTAACAAAATACAATTGCAGTGATATGAAAGGCATAATCGATGCCGCACATGAGTACGGCTGCAATATGCAGGTGGCAAGCTATATGTTCCCGCCGCTTCGCCGCGACGGAACTCAGGTCGGCAAAAACGACCGATTGAGTCCTAAGGAGGATATTTGCTACTGGCTCGAAAGTGAGCGCCTGCGAATGTCCGAGGAGGAGTTTACAAATCGCTGCAGAGCGCGTGCAGAGCGCTGCGGCGGTACAATTGACGAGGAGTGTATGGATGCCCCCACAGAGCATATACGCTGCAGAGCAGGCTCTACGGCGTTTTGGGTAGCTTGGAACGGCAATATCTCCCTGTGCGGTATGATTCCGGTAAGCTCCGCAAATATCCGCGAAACGGATTTTGACGAGGCGTGGAGAAAAGTCCGTGAGGACACAGCGAAGATATATATGCCCGCAAAATGCACTGCCTGCGCAGACCGCGAGGTCTGTATGGTGTGTGCGGCAGCCTGCTACTGCGAAACGGGGCATTTCGGCGAAGCGCCCGAATATATCTGCAAGAGAACAAAGGCACTTATTGAAGAAAGCGAAAAGATATGCAAAGCCAAGGAGGAGAAAGGTGAAAACTAATCCTGAATTTATAGCTCGCGATATTGCGGGAGAACTGGTGCTTGTACCGGTCGGCACTGCAGCAAAGAATTACGGCGGCCTTGTAACCTGCAACGAGGTCGGTGCATTTATATGGAAAAAGCTCGAAGGCGGAATGGATATGGACGAGCTTGTAAACGCCATTCTCGACGAGTTTGAAATTGACGAGCAGACTGCAAGAGCAGACGCGCAGGAGTTTGTTGCTAAGCTCAAGGAAATAAGCGCAATTATATAAAATAAAAAAGCATCGGATAATCTCTTATCCGATGCTTTTAATTTGTCAGATTATATCAGCCGAAGATGTCGATAGGGAAGTCATCAACAAATGCCTGCTGACCTGCGGCGGTGAAGTGAATGCCGTCAGGGCTGAAGCCGGGGGCCAGTGCGAAGGGGTCAGCGGGGTCAGCGAGGCTGGGGAATGCGATGTAGCCGTCTGCGGGGCAGTCATCGCTTGCAAACCATGCGTTGAGTGCCTGGCGGACAGAGTCAATTTCCTGAGTCCACTGAACATCATCGCCGGTGCCGAGAATGTTGCGGGTGTAGCCCTTCCAGGGGGTCAGCTCTGCAAAGTAGATTTCAATGCCGTTTGCGTGAGCCATCTCAACGAGCTGAATGTAGCCGTCAATCATCTCATCAACGGTTACGGGGGTGAGCTTGTCAGCCTTGCTCTCGCAGTAGGGATGAACGATGTCGTTGATGCCGAGCTTTACAACAACATACTTAACGCCTGCCTGCTGAAGAACATCGCGGTCGAAGCGGTCAAGACCTGCCTCGCCGAGAACATTTGCAGCAGCGCCGACACCGTCAGCAACAAGGCGATTGCCCTTGATTGCCTGCTGGGTTACGCTGATATTGGTGATGCCGTTTGCCATGAGCTTTGCCTCAAGCAGACGGGGAATTTCGTTTGCAACGGTGGAGTCGCCGAAGATTACGCAGTTTGCGCAGCTTGCATCGTCAGCGAGAACCTCAATGCCCTTGAGTGCGGGGATTACCTGATAATCGCCGGAGTCAGCGGAGATTGCGAGAGGAATACCGAGCGCCATGGAGCTTACATGGGTGTAATTGCCGACGGTTGCATAGGTGTCGCCGCCGATGAGGCCGATGGTGCGCTGAGTGTTGAAGCCTCTGAAGTAGGTGGTAACGGTAATCTTCTCACCTGCGGTTACGGAGAAGCTGATGGGGTCGGAGGTTACGACCTGACCTGCGGGGATTACCTTGTAAATCTTGCCGTTAAAGGTAACATTGGTAATTGTCTTGGACTGTACGGTCTTGGAATCCTTACCGGTAACAGCAATGCTGCAGGCGGAGATTGTAAGCGGAGTAACACCGAACTCATTTGAGAATACCAGACGAACCTGCTCGCCGGTTGCGGTAGGAGTGAGGGTCACGCGGGAAGATACAGCCGCGAGAGTTACGCCCAGCTTATCAAGAATGCCGAGGTCGTTGAGACTTGCACTGATGGGGCTGGTGCTCCATGCGGATACCCAGTTGTCGTCTGCTGCTTCGGCAGATGCACCCATGGGAATGATTGATGCAATAAGCAAAACAACCAAAGCAATGGAAAGGATTTTCTTAGTCTTTTTCATCATTTTCCTCCGAAATGTTAATCAGAACAATTATATATTAATTTATTGAAGTAATAATGTCAATATGATTACAAAACTAAAGTTAAAAATTTATCGAAATATTGAATAAAATATCAGTTTATTATATAGTATTTATAGAATGGCAGTTGAGCGAAATTATTGATGTAAGGAAATGCGAAGCCTGATGAAAAAAGTGATGCTGGTGTTCGGTACCAGACCCGAGGCAATAAAGATGTGCCCGCTGGTAAACGAGCTGAAATGCAGGAAAACAATAAATACGGTTGTGTGCGTTACCGGTCAGCACAGACAAATGCTCAATCAGGTGCTCGATGCGTTTGATGTAAAGCCCGACTACGATTTGTCCATAATGCGTGATAAGCAGGACCTTTTTGATATCACGGTAAGCATACTCGAAAGCATAAAGGAGATTATTTCCCGCGAAAAGCCCGATGCAGTGCTTGTTCAGGGTGATACCTCGACAAGCTTCGTAACCGCGTTGGCCTGCTTCTATGCGGGCGTACCCGTAGGGCATATCGAGGCAGGACTCAGAACCTATGATATTTCCGCACCGTATCCCGAGGAGTTTAACCGGCAGGCGGTCGGAATAATCAGCCGCTATAACTTTGCGCCTACCGAAAGCGCAAGGCTTAATCTGCTGAATGAGGGCAAAAAAGAGGACACGGTTTTCGTAACCGGCAACACGGTGATTGATGCCCTGCAGACTACCGTGCGCGAGGACTATACTCACCCCGAGCTTGAGTGGGCAAGGGGAAGCAGACTTGTTCTTATTACGGCGCACAGACGCGAAAATCTCGGCGAGCCCATGCGGCGAATGTTCCGCGCAATCCGCAGAGTAACGGACGAGCACCCCGATGTAAAGGTGGTGTATCCCGTTCATATGAATCCTGCAGTGCGTGAGGCGGCAAACGAAATTCTCGGAGATGCTGACAGAATACACATCATCGAACCGCTTGATGTAATAGACTTCCACAACTTTATGAGCCGCTGCCATATGCTTCTGACCGACTCGGGCGGCATACAGGAGGAGGCACCCTCCTTAGGCAAGCCGGTGCTTGTTATGAGGGATACAACAGAGCGCCCCGAGGGTGTTGAAGCGGGTACGCTCAAGCTCGTCGGCACGGATGAGGACAATATCTATGCTTGCTTCTCAAGGCTTCTTGACGACGAAGCGGAATATACAAAAATGAGCAATGCAAGCAACCCCTACGGTGACGGACTTGCGAGCAGGCGCATTGCCGACATTCTGGAATTCGGAAAAACAGATATATAAAAACAGAGGTGAAATTTCACCTCTGTTTTTTAGTCTTCAAATATAAGCTTTATCGACTTGCCGTCATAGCCGCATTCGGTGTTGGGAAATATCGACTGTACAGTGAGGAGATAATCCTCGGGAGAATCAATCATCTGCGAGTAGTGCGTCAGCCACAGACGGCGTACATTTGCACCTTTGGCAAGCGTTGCTGTCTGCGAAAATGTGCTGTGTCCGTAAAGTGCCGCCAAATCTGCCTGCTCATCCTCGGCATAGGTTGCATCGCATACAAGCAAGTCGGCACCCTCTGACGCAGCGCGCAGTGCTTCGCAGGGGGCGGTGTCACCGCTGAATACAAGCTTCAACCCCTTGCGCGTATTGCCCGTAACCGCATCGGGAGTAAATACCCTGCCGTCTGCTATAACGGTCTCGCCGTTTTGAAGCCTGCGCCAGCAATTTACGGGGATGCCTAAATCCTTTGCCTTTTCGGGCAAAAACTTCGGAGGTCGGGTCAGAGAAAAGTCATAGCCGCAGCTTACAACTCTGTGCTCGGTTGCAAATGGATCAAGCACTGCACCGACGGGCCATGCAGCATTGAGCGAGGATAGCTGCAGCGTGCCGGTTACAAGCCTGACCTCGTACTGCAAATCACCCGCAAGCATAAGAATGGGTGCAAGCTCGTCTTCTATACCCTCGGGACCGCTTATATAAAGCGGCTCGGTGCGCCCTAAGCAGTTCATACTCTGCATAAGCCCCGGAAGACCGAAAATGTGGTCGCCGTGATAGTGAGTGAGGGCAATGAGGTCTGTTTTCATAAGGCTCACATGCGCCTTGCGCGCAGCCGTCTGCGTGCCCTCGCCGCAGTCAAACAGAATTGTCCGACCGGCGCAGCGCAATACCGCTGACGAAAGAGCTCTGTTGGGAAGGGGCATTGTTGCCGCAGTGCCGAGTAAAGTAAAATCAATCATTTATCTGCGTTTTTAAGCTGCTTTGCAAGCGCCTTGCCCTTGGGAGAAGCGGCAAGACCGCCGCGTGAGGTTTCCTTCAGCTGAGGGCTCATTGCATCGCCGACATGACGCATCGTATCAATCACCTGGTCGGCGGGGATTGCACTGGTGATACCCGCAAGCGCCATATCAGCGGCGGACAGTGCGTTAACAGCGCCCACAACATTGCGCTTGACGCAGGGAATTTCAACAAGACCGCCGACGGGGTCGCAGACGAGTCCGAGCAGGTTTTTAAGCGCCATCGCGCAGGCATCGGCCATCTGCTCGGGAGTGCCACCGCGAAGCGCAACAAGCGCCGCTGCCGCCATACCCGAGGCAGAGCCTATCTCCGCCTGACAGCCGCCCTCGGCACCTGCAATGCAGGCGCGGTTTGCAATTACCTGACCTACACCCGCAGAAACATAGAGCGCGTGTATAATGTCATCCTCAGAGCAGCTGTTTTCCTCGCAGTAGGTGTATAAAAGCGAGGGCAGCACGCCGCAGGCGCCTGCGGTGGGCGCAGCGGCAATTCTTCTCATGCAGGCATTGGAGCAGCCCATCATCAGTGCGCGCGCAATGACCTTTGATACAAACGGGCCGCAGAGTGTGCTGCCGCCCTTGACATAGGCGTCCATAATTCCGCCCTCGCGGCCGACAAAGCCGCTTGAGGACAGCATATCAGGGTCATACGACTCAATTGAGCTGCGCATTACCTGCCATATGCTCTTCATCTTGTTAAGCGATGCCTCGGGGGCAATGCCCTGCTCATCGGCATCTGCCTCAAGCACAATCTGCCAGAAGGGCTTGTCCTGCTGTTTGCACAGCTTAATTATTTCTTCAATGGAGTGAAATGACATGGCTTTTTCCTCCCGTCAGAGCTTTACATTAATGTATGTGGCCTTGAGTACGCCGTCAAATTTCTCAAGTACCTGCACCATCTCGCGCGACAGCGCATGGTCAATCTCGTAGACCATAACGGCTGTGCCGCCTCTGCGGTCTCTGAAAAGCTGCAAGGTTGCGATGTTGACGGAGAGAGAGGCCAAGAACGATGAAACATCGGCAACAAGACCGGGACGGTCCTC
>JAZUJB010000035.1:0-7190 GCA_045642545.1 Oscillospiraceae bacterium | reverse complement strand
CCACAGCAAGGGCAAGAGGATGCCGACTTCATTTTAAGTCAGCACACCCTGCCTTGTCAAATGTGCGTAAAAGTAGCCAAGCTTTTCTCACTTGAGTGCTGGTTCATGACAATAGTGAAGCCGACCAGCATTTCTGCTGATCGGCTCTGCCTCACTTATTATTCGATTCTTCTCACGCATGCAAACTGAAATTTGTTACTGCAAATCAGTTGCTTTTATTTTGTTTATTTCTGATTATAATCCCAACTACAAGCCCGGCAAGCGAAATAATCAGCCCTATGGGCAACTTTGCAAAATCAGGCCAAATGACACTTTTCGTTGCCATGTTATCCGCAGTGAAATATGTAGCGTATCCGGACATTGAATACATAATACTGAACAACGGCGCCGCCAGCCACTTCAACTTGCCGAACCAGTCGCGCTTGCCGATAATATAGGACCCTGCAAAAAAAGTAACCGGCAGGACAGCCCATATGATGGCAAGCCCGTATCCGTAATTATCCACTCCTTTGTGTACCAATAAAAACGCAATAAGTGATAGTGCCCAGGTTCCAAGAACGGTCAAAACAAGAATCAGTTTCGATTTACGTTCATTGCTTTTTACTACATTCGTACTTTCTTCCAGATATTCTTTGTAAGTCTGTTTCATAGATGATTCCTCCTTGAGAAGGTGATCCAGACTTACAGAGTATAAATCGCTCATCCGAATAACGCTGATAATATCCGGGTAGGATTTCCCGTTTTCCCAGTTTGAAATGGTCTGTCGGCTTACACCAAGTGCCTCGGCAGCCTGTTCCTGAGAGAGCTTTGCTTCATTTCTTGCGTTTCGGATGATTGTTCCTATCTCCATAATCTTGTCACCTCAAAAATGATTCACAAAATGATTTTTCGTTCCGGCCGGGAACATCTCAAGGATACGGAATTATCCTGACAAAGTCTATCAAAGCTGTTTTACAACCACGATTTTCATTGTCAAAATGCTTTTGCAAATTAGAATTCATCTCTCTATCATAACTTTGATTTTCGATTTCACTGCGTCTAAATCGCTGCTTGTCAGGATTGGAATCAGTGCATCGATTTCGTCGATTGTTTTGTCCCACCATTTCCACTTAAGCATCAGTGAAATCAATTCTTCATCAAAACGCTTGCGAATCGGTTTTGCGGGATTACCTGCAACGATCGTATAAGGATCGACATCCGAAGCAACCACGCTGCATGCGCCAATGATTGCACCGTCACCAATGTGTACACCGGGTAAAATCACTGCCTTCTGACCGATCCATACATCATTGCCGATAACAGTGTCTCCTTTGTATGGCATGTCTTCTGGCTTTGGAGCATCCATATTCCAACCTTCAAGCGTGTAGAACGGGAAGGTCGATACAGAATTCATCTGATGGTTCGCATCGTTCATTACGAATTCTACGCCGGTTGCAATCTGACAGAACTTACCAATGATAAGCTTATCTCTGCTCCAGGGATAGAAATGTGTTGCGTGACTTTCAAATTCCGAGTCGGCAATATAAGTAAAGTCACCAACAAAAATGTTAGAATTTGTGATGGTTGGTTTAACATATATCTCATTGTCATATCCCGTAATAGGATGAATTGTATTGGGATTTGGATTTATGCCGTTCCTCATAGTTCATCCTCCATAAAACTCAGATTTGTACAGCTTCAGCGAGTGTGTATTTTGAATCAGCCGATTACATCGAAGCCCTGGTTTTCAACGGCTTCCTTGAGCGCGCCTAAGTTCAGCGCCTCGCCCTTAATGACTGCGGTGCCGTTTTCGTGGCTGACCGCTGCCTCGCTTACCTCGGGCAGCGCCTCGAGAGCATTCTTCACGCGGCCTGAGCAGTGGCCGCACATCATACCGTCAATTTTAAGCGTTATCTCCATTGCCTTCTCCTTTGATGATTACTCTTTCGCCGTGTATCTCAAGTCTGTTCTGACAAAACAGTATTATTGCCTTGGGCAGCAGCTTCCATTCAGCTTCCTCGATAACGCGCTGCTTGAGTGATTCAAGCGTGTCGTCGGGGTGGATGTCGATTGCCTGCTGAGCGATAATGGGGCCTATGTTGCCGTCAATGTCGGCAAAGAATGCGGTCGCGCCCGTAACCTTGCAGCCGCGCTCGAGCGCCGCGCGTACGGGGCTGTCGTCGCAGTTTACAAAGGCGGGGATAAGCGCGGGATAAACGCCGATAATGCGCTTGCGGAACTGTGTGGAGATTACGCCGAGCGGCATATTATAGCCTGCGAGAATGACAAGGTCAATGTCCATATCGCGAAGCTTGTTTGAAATTGCCATACTGTAGCTGAGCTTTGTGGGGAAGTTCTCGGGCTCAACCACGATTGCCTCAACATTGGCGTTTGAGGCGCGGCGCAGCGTGTAGGCGTTTGCCTCGGTGCAGAGTACCGCGACGAGCTCGAAATCGGGGATTTCGCCGAAGTACATCGAGTCGAGCACCGACTGAAAAAGCGTACCGTTGCCTGAAACCAGAATAGCAGCTCTAACCATCGTTTGATATCCTTTCCGCATTTATATATCCTGCCGCCACGCGCAGATTTGCGCCCTCGGCGGCTTTGATTTTTTCCATTTTTCTCTTGCGCTCGTCGGCAGAATCCTGCTCAAGCTCGCGGCGCATACAAGCAGTCAGCGCATCGGCGCTAAGCTGGCTCAGCTCAATGCAGCTTCCGCAGCCCGTGTATTCCATAAAGCCCGACACCTTGGGGTCGTAGCTTATGCCGACCGCGCTCACGCCGACGCTTGCGGCAAACAGCAGCGCGTGCAGACGCATCGATACAACAAGGCGCATTTTCTTCATCACGCCGATTGCAAGCTCCGCGTCGGTTATAGCGGGCAGTATCACATACGGCACGCCTGCGGCTTTCGCGACCTTCTCGGCAACCGCGGTATCAAGCTCGGGGTTGAGAGTCATAAAAACGGGGCTTAAGCGAAGCTCCTCGTATGCGTATTTTACCGCAGCGCTCAGCGCCTCAAGGTTTTCGGGCTGAAGCTGCCACGGTCTGAGCGCAAAACAGATTTTTTCGTCAGAGTTCAAGCCGTTGTCTGACATAAAGCGGTCTGCTTCGTCATCATCGCAGCCGTAAAGCGACAAAACGGGGTCTGCGGCAAGTGTGATTTCGGGCTTTGCAACGCCTAATTCCGCAAGCAAGCGCGCGCTTTTTTCATCGCGCAGGGTGATTGCGTCAACGCAGGTGTTGAGCACCTTTGCCGTCTGCTTTCGGTCAAGGGTGTGGCTTAGCGGGCCTATGCCGCAGCCGTACATCATAACCGTGCAGCCGTGCTTTTTTGCAAGGCGCACAGTGCCGAGGTAGTAGTAAAGGCTTCTGCGGCTGGTGACATTCTGAATAAGGCTTCCGCCGCCGCAAAGAAACATATCCGCGCCCTTGAGCGCGCGCCCGATTGCGGCAAAATCAAAGGTGTGCACGGCGCTGACACCGTGCTCAAGCGCGGTTTTTTCGGGCTTGCGAGTGATTACGCATATGGAAAGTGCGGGATTTATACTTCTAAGCTGCGCGATGATTACCCTGAGCAGAGTCTCGTCGCCGAGGTTGTCCGCGCCGTACGCTCCGCAGATGACAATACTGCGGCAAGGGGTATTCGATTTTCGCTTACTTGTGTTCAATCTTGCGCAGCCCCTTGAAAATAATATCAATGTAATATAATATAACATTATACATTTACAAATTCCCGAGGTCAAGGAAATTGACCGAATTGAGAGGCAACAATGACAAGGCTTTACATCATCCGTCACGCTGAAGCGGAGGGCAATCTTTACCGCATTGCGCAGGGTCAGCTGGACAGAACAATAACCGCAAAGGGCATGCTGCAGATTGATGCGCTTGCCGAGCGCTTTAAGGATATTAAAATCGATGCGCTTTACTCAAGCGACCTGCTTCGCGCAAGGCAGACTGCGGGCGCAATACTGAAATACCACGAGCTTGAGCATAAGACCGATGCGCGTCTGCGCGAGATAAATGTCGGCATCTACGAGGGCATGAGCTTCGGCAATATGAAGAAGCTTGACCCCAAGAGTATGTACCTTTTCTACAATGACCCTGACAAATGGCGCGGTGAGGGCGCGGAAACCTTTGCCGAATGCACCGAGCGTATGCTTGCGGCGGTGCGCGATATCGCCGAGGCAAACGACGGAAAGACCGTTGCGATTGTCAGCCACGGCATGGTAATCCGCTCACTTTTAGCGCGCGTTATGAATATTGAAAGCGAGAATATTCACAAGGTCGCGCACGCCGACAATACGGCGGTGTCTCTGCTCAATTACGAAAACGGCGAGTTTGCCGTAGAGTTTTTCAATGACAACTCGCATCTGCCCGAGGGGCTGTCCGTTGCAAAGACCGAGACCGATGCGCACGAGGACTCCGACGGCCGCAACACATTGAATCTGAGCTACGAGCCCTTTGACCCGCGCGAAAATCCCGAGACCTACAAGGCATTTTACGAAAGCGCGTGGCTTGCCGCGCACGGCAATCTCAACGGCTACTCACCCGATTTCTTCCTGCAGTCGGCTCAGCGCCGCTTTGCACGCGACCCCGAGTCGATTGTCGGCGTTTACAACGACGATGAGCTTATCGGCATTCTCGAGCTTGACAGCGAGAAGGGCAGACACGCCGACTACGGCTGGATAAGCCTTGTCTGCCTCAAGGAAGAATACCGCGGCAGGGGACTGGGCATTCAGCCCGTGGGCTACGCGATAAACTACTATCAGTGCCGCGGCAGAAGAGCGCTCAGGCTTCATGTTTCGTCTGAAAACAAGCACGCGCTCGGCTTTTACGAGCATTACGGCTTTAAGCAGTTGAGCGAGGAAGCAGGAGCGGGCGCACCGCTCTATCTTATGGAAAAGAAAATCAGGTAACTAATATGTGGATGGAAAACGCAAGAGTCAGAAAGCTCGATACGCAGGGACGGCGGGTAATCGCGGTCTCCGATATCCATGCCAATCTGCCGTACTTAGAGGCGCTGCTCGACAAGGTCGGCTTTAGCGAAAGCGATATTCTCATCATTGACGGCGACTTTCTCGAAAAGGGAGAGCACAGCCTTGAAACCCTGCGGTATATAATGCGCCTTTGCGAAAAGGGCAACTGCTTTGCCCTCTGCGGCAACTGTGACGGCTGGTCTGACGCGGTTGAAGACAACATCGCGTTCTGGGCAGACAAAATGGTCGGCTATATGCTGAAAAAACGCAACGGACTTCTGTGGGATATGCTCGGCGAAATGGGTATTGAGGTAACGCCTGAGCTTGATTTTCCCGCGCTTGTGCCCGAGCTGAGAGTGCGCTTCGAGCCGGAGTGGAGCTTTATCCGCTCACTTCCGCACATAATCGAAACCGAGCGCTGCATTTTCGTTCACGGCGGCATCAAGCCCGATGTGCCGATGACTGAGCAGATGGGCGGCAGCTGCATGAAGTTTGACAACTTCCGTAGCTACGGCTACACCTTCGACAAGTGGGTAATCGTCGGACACTGGCCCGTCGTGCTCTACCACGAAAACGAGGTCTGTGCAAACCCGATTATCGACCGCGAGCACAAGGTCATCTCCATCGACGGCGGCTGTGTGCTCAAGGATGACGGACAGCTCAATGCGCTTATCATCGAAAACGGCGAGGACTTTTCCTTCACCGCCTATGACCCGTTTCCCGTGCGCAGAGTAAAAACCGCGCAGAAGAAAAGCGAAAAATCTTATTACATCCGCTGGGGCGATAACGAGGTGCAGGTGCTGCGCCGCGGCGAGGAGTTTTCGCTGTGCCGCCATGTCCGCACGGGCTATGAAATGGAAATACTGACAAAATATCTTTACTCCGATGAGGAGTTTTGCAAATGCAATGACTCAACAGACCTTGTACTCGGCCTTGAGGCGGGCGATGAGGTCAGCGTTGTTGAGAGTACGAGCCGGGGCTATCTTGTGAAGCACAAGGGCACCTCGGGCTGGTATTGGGGAGAGCTTGAATAATGGAAAACTTTGAATTTTTACCCGTATCAAAAGCCGAAATGGAAGAGCGCGGCTGGTGGTGGTACGATTTTCTGCTCGTAACGGGCGATGCGTATGTTGACCACCCGAGCTTCGGCGCCGCCGTAATCGGCAGAGTGCTCGAGGCCGAGGGCTACCGCGTGGCAATGCTCGCTCAGCCCGACTGGCATTCGGCAGAGGCCTTCGCCGCCTTCGGCAGACCGCGCCTTGCGGTACTTATCGGAGCGGGCAACCTCGACTCTATGGTTGCGCACTACACCGCCGCTAAAAAGCGTCGCAGCGAGGACTTTTACTCGCCCGGCAAGAAGGCGGGACTGCGCCCCGACAGAGCAACGATTGTGTACTCAAACCGTGCGCGCGAGGCCTTCGGCTCTGATGTGCCCATCATAATCGGCGGTCTTGAGGCAAGCCTGCGCCGCTTTGCGCACTACGACTACTGGGACGATAAGGTGCGCCGCTCGATTCTTGTCGACTCCGGCGCGGATATGCTCGTCTACGGTATGGGCGAGTATGCCGAGCGCGAGATTGCAAAGCGACTGAAGAAGAAAATTCCCGTCAGCGAGATGACGGATATCCGCGGCACCGCGTTTCTGACCTCGGACCCCGAAAAGTGCGCGTTTGAGAATGTGCGTCTGCCGTCCTTTGCCGATGTCTGCGACAGCAAACGCTTTTACGCCGATGCAACGCGCATTGAGTACGCCGAGCACGACCCCGTGCGCGGCAAGGCGATGATTCAGGAGCACGACGGCAGATACCTCATCGTCAATCCGCCCGCAATGCCCCTTACCAGCGAGGAGCTTGACTTCGTTGCCGAGCTTCCCTACACCAAGCAGTACCACCCGATGTACGAGCCTCTCGGCGGTGTTCCCGCAATTGAGGAGGTCAAGTTCTCGGTTATCCACAACCGCGGCTGCTTCGGCGGCTGTAACTTCTGCGCCCTTGCCTTCCATCAGGGCAGAATGGTCACCTCCAGAAGTCACGAAAGTGTAATCCGTGAGGTTACGGCTCTGACAAAATTCCCCGATTTCAAGGGCTATATCAATGACGTGGGCGGTCCCTCGGCAAACTTCCGCCATCACTCCTGCAAAAAGCAGGCAAAGTGCGGTATGTGCGCCGACAGACGCTGCCTTGCCCCCACACCATGTCCGAATCTTGATGCCGACCACTCGGATTATCTGCA
>JAZUJB010000034.1:0-5002 GCA_045642545.1 Oscillospiraceae bacterium | reverse complement strand
GGCAGGAAGCAGGGAAGATGATGGCTGAACGCCATACCGATGAGCCTATTGTGCTTTCCAGCGATAAATGGCATCAGGGCGTTATCGGCATCGCTGCCTCCAAGCTTGCGGAGCAGTATTCGCTCCCCACGGTTATGATTTGCCTTGACGGCGAAAAGGGAAAAGGCTCCTGCCGCAGCTACGGCGGATTTAACCTGTTTGACGCGTTGTCGGCATGCTCGGAGCATCTTGACGGCTTCGGCGGACACGCTCTTGCCGCGGGACTTAATATCCGCAGAGAGAAGCTGTCCGATTTCTGTGAGGCCTTCAGCGAATACTACCGCGCAAATAAGCCCGAGGAGCTGCCCGCACTGGACTGCGACCTTGAGATACTCAAGCCCGAAATGCTTGATATGGAGGGCGTGGAGTCGCTCAATACGCTTGAGCCCTTCGGCAGCGGCAATCCCAAGCCCGTGCTGTGCATAAGCGGCGCAAAGCTCGATAAGATAACTCCGATAGGCGGCGGCAGACATCTTCGCTTTTCCATCAATTACAGAGGCGCAGGCTTTGCGTGTGTGTTCTTCTCACACACCGAAAGCGAGCTTGGCCTTAGCGTAGGTGACCGCATCGATGTTGCGTTTACCCCGCAGATAAATGAATTCCGCTTCCGCAGCTCCGTTCAGCTGCAGATTGTTGCCGTAAGGCGACACGACCCGAAGCCCATATGCAGCAGACTGCTCGCAGGCGATGAGCAGCTTCCCGTGCAGGAGGCAGCGGTGTACTGTCCCGACAGAAACGCATTCGTGCGCGCATGGAGAAAGCTTCAGGCCGCAGGAGGCGCGGTTGCGGCAGACCTTGACGGAGTAATCCGTCAGTGCCCCAAGGGACTTGAGCCCGAGCGCTTCTGCATATGCCTGCTTGCACTGTGCGAGCTCGGACTGCTGAGCAAAACGAACTCCGATTCTGTATTCGGTGCGAAAATCGTATCGGGTTCGGCCAAGGTAAATCTTGAGGATTCCACGATAATCAAACGCCTGAAAGCGAGACTTTGAAATGGATGCAGACAAAAGCTCTGTAAATCTGAATAATGTACCGCTTGACCCTGATGTCATGTTCGAGGCGCTTTCCGAGAAGATAGCCTCGGCAGGACTTGATATGGATATGGGCAGGATTCGTGCAGCGTACAGTATGGCGCGCCTTGCCCACTCGGGACAGCTCCGCAAGGACGGCTCGCCCTATGTCACTCACTGTGTTGCAGCGGCTGACATATCGGTCGATATGGGACTTGACGAGGACTCGATTGTTGCCGCGCTTCTGCACGATGTAATCGAGGATACCGAGCTTACGCACCACGACATTGCCCGTCAGTTCGGAGAGCCCGTTGCGAATATCGTTGAGGGCGTAACCAAGCTGACCCGTGTGCAGTATACCAGCAAGGAAGACGAGCAGATGGAAAATCTGCGCAAGATGCTGATGGCAATGGCAAAGGATATCCGCGTAATCCTGATTAAAATTGCCGACCGCCTGCACAATATGCGCACAATGGCATATCAGACGGAGGAAAAGCAGCGAATCAAATCTCTTGAAACGATGGAGATTTATGCCCCCATTGCTCACCGACTCGGTATGCAGCGCGCAAAATGGGAGCTTGAGGACCTTGCGCTTATGTACCTTGACCCCACAGGCTACAAGGAAATAATGGAGACTCTCGAGTCCCGTATGGACACCCTTGAAAGCTTTATGACCACCGTCGGGGACAAAATGAAAAAGCGCCTCGAGGAAGAGGGAATGCAGGTCACGGTTTACAGCCGTATAAAGCATATATACAGCATCTACCGCAAAATGTATGCTCAGAAGCTGGACATAAACGGCATTTTCGACCTCTGCGCATTCCGCGTAATAGTTGATACAATTCCCGACTGCTATAATGTTCTCGGCATTATCCACGATATGTTCAAGCCCGTGCCGGGACGCTTCAAGGACTATATCTCAACCCCGAAGCCCAATATGTATCAGAGTGTGCATACAACGGTAATCGGCTCCGAGGGCATACCCTTTGAGGTTCAGATAAGAACATGGGATATGCACCGCACCGCAGAGTACGGCATTGCGGCGCATTGGAAGTATAAAATAGGTGATACCGGAATTAAATCCGGCGATGAGGAAAAGTTTGCATGGGTGCGCAGGCTGCTTGAAAGCCAGCAGGAATCCGATGCAACGGACTTTTTCCACAACCTGAAAATAGATATGTTTGCCGACGAGGTATTCGTTTTCTCACCTAAGGGCGATGTAATTAACCTGCCGGCAGGCGCAACCCCCATTGATTTTGCATACAGCATCCACTCGGCAATCGGCAACAGCATGGTCGGTGCGGCGGTAAACGGCCGCATAGTAACCTTTGACCATGTGCTCCAGAACGGCGATATTGTCGAGGTCCGCACGGCAAAGAATGCTCCCGGACCGAGCCGTGACTGGCTCAATATCGCAAAGAGCGGCTCGGCGCGCACAAAAATCAAACAGTGGTTCAAAAAAGAGCGCCGCGAGGAAAATATCATCCGCGGCCGCGAAATGTTTGAGGCTGAGCTCAAGTCCAAGGGCTTGCGTATGGAGGTTATCTCGGACGAGGATATTCTGCCGCAGCTGCTGAAGAAGGTTTCTTACTCCTCGCTCGACGAGATGTACGCCGCCATCGGCTACGGCGGAATGGCAGCAACCCGCGCGGTCAATCGCATGAAGGACGAGCTGTTGAGACAGCAGCACGCAAACGAAAAGCGCACCGTGCTTGATAAGGTTACAGAGGCGGCGGAGCGCAGGCAGGTGCAGGCGCAGCGAAACATCAAGCCCGTACACGGCATTCTCGTTGAGGGACTTGACAATTGCCTTATTAAATTCTCGCGCTGCTGCACACCCGTGCCGGGCGATGACATCATCGGATATATCACCCGCGGTCAGGGCGTTTCAATCCACAGAAGCGACTGCGAAAACGCAGCGCGCCGCACCGATAAGCCCGAGGATATCGGCCGCTGGATTGATGTCAGCTGGGCAGATGAGATACACGAGATGTATACAACCGCAATCACCGTCGTATCCCGTGAGCGTAGCGGCCTTGTAATGGATATTGCTACTGTAATGAACGCGCTCAATTCAAAGGTGCGCACCATCAATGCGCGCGATACCGGAGATAAGAGCATTGTAAATATCACGCTCGAAACGAAAAATCTTGACGAGCTGAGAACGGTTATCAACAGACTTCTCGGAATAAGCGGAGTCGTTGAGGTCAACCGAAACGGAGGAAAAAGATGAGAGCTGTTCTGACAAGAGTTACATCAGCGTCCGTTGCGATTGACGGTGAGGTAAAAAGCAGCATCGGCAAGGGCTTTCTCGTCCTGCTCGGAGTCCACGAGGATGACGGAGAGGCGGAGGCAAAAAAGATTGCCGATAAAATCTGCGGACTCAGAATTTTTGAGGACGATGCCGGCAAGATGAATGTCGGACCTGCCGACGCAAACGCGCAGCTTCTTATAATCAGCCAGTTTACTCTGTTTGCTGACTGTAAATCGCGCCGCCCCGGCTTTTCAAAGGCCGCGCGGCCCGATAAGGCAATACCGCTTTACGAGCTGGTGATAAAGGAATGCGAAAGCCGCGGATTTTTTGTAGGCACCGGTGAGTTTGGCGCAGATATGAAGGTCGAGTCGGTAAATGACGGACCGGTTACCATTATTCTTGATACAAAGGAACTTTGATTATGAACATTAAAACACTGCCTGTAGGACAGCTTGAAACCAATTGCTATGTTGTTATCAACGAGGAAAATCTCGAATGTGTTGTTGTTGACCCCGGCGACGAGAGCAACACCATACTTGATTATATTGAAACAAGCAAGCTCAGCTGCAAGGCTATTATGCTCACCCACGGCCATTATGACCATGTCGGTGCTGTTGAAGAGATTATGGAGCAGACCGGCTGCGAGCTTTATATGAATGAGCGCGATGAGGGCTACGAGCCCGGCATGAGCGGGATGAAGTTCAAGGCACCCGAGGGCGTCAAGTTCTATGACGACGGCGATGTTATTAAGGCAGCGGGCCTTGAATTCAGCATTATCGCAACCCCGGGCCACACCCCCGGCGGAGTCTGCATTATCTGCGGTCAGGCACTGTTTACCGGCGATACGCTCTTCCGCGGCAGCTGCGGCAGAACCGATTTCCCCAACGGCAGCATGAGAACCGAAATGCAGTCGTTAAAGCGAATCTGCCAGCTTCCCGGCGACTATGAGGTTTATCCCGGCCATATGGACAGCTCAACATTAGAGCGCGAGCGCCGCTTTAATCACTACTGCCGCGAGGCAATGGCAAAATTTTGATTTGAGCAGATGCCGTACACTTGTACGGCGCTTGCTTAACGGAGACAATATATGTTCAAAACACTTATAACGGCGATGCTTCCCGTGCTTGAAATTCGCGCTGCAATACCCGTCGGTATTTCCGAGGGGCTTAGCGCGTGGCTTGCGTTTGCAGTGGGCTTTGTCGGCAATATGCTGCCGGTGCCGTTTTTAATTCTGCTGACAAGAATAATAATTGATTGGCTTAAAAAGAAAAAAATACTGACTCGCTTTACCGCTTGGCTTGAGGAAAAGGGCACAAAGGGTGCCGAAAAGGTGCAGCGCCATAGATTTTGGGGCTTGTTTATTCTGGTGGCAATTCCGCTGCCCGGAACGGGGGCGTGGACGGGTGCACTGGTTGCCTCGCTGCTCGATATGCGCCTTAAAAGAGCGCTGCCCGCAATCGCAATGGGCGTTGTCGCCGCAGGACTTGTTGTGCTTGCGGTAACCTACGGATTTATTTCAGTCGGCGCAATGATATAAAAAAGACTTCCGAGTTTTACTCGGAAGTCTTTTTTTGTTTGGTTTATCTTACACCCTTGTCGTATGGTATACCCTCGGCCTTGGGCGCTCTTGAATTCTTGGAGGTGAACGCAAGAACGAGCAGCGTGATGAGGTAGGGGAGCATACGGTAAAGGTGTGCGC
>JAZUJB010000033.1:0-14071 GCA_045642545.1 Oscillospiraceae bacterium | reverse complement strand
CAGGCGCGCTACGGCTCTTGATGTGGCAACATCAAAGGCTGCGCGGTAACCGGCAGGCGCCTCCTCTGCCCTTGCGTGAATGCAGGATACATCGTCAAAGCCGAGCTTTTCGCAGGTCTCAGAGAGAAAGTCAATGCGCTTGTTAAGACTGTCAAGCAGCGTAAGCTCCATATCGGGCTCGGCAATCTTCAAAGCAAGACCGGGAAAGCCTGCGCCGGTGCCGACATCGATTATGCGCTTGCCCTTGAGCTCAACCGATCCCAGAAGTGCGGCGCAATCGAGAAAGTGCAGCCGCGCCACATCGGTTTCACCGCTTATTGCGGTAAGATTCATAACCGCGTTGCGCTCCTCAAGATATTCAAAATATGTTCTGTAGCGTTCAAAGGCCTTAGCATCGGGCACGATGCCAAGCTGTTCAAAGCCCTCGCGCAGTATTTTTTCCATAGCTTACCTCAAAAGAAAAATGAGCTGTATTGTTTACAGCTCATTTTATCATACAGTCTTCAAATTAGCAATCAGTTAAAGAAATTGTGACCTGCAATGTTAACAGCAAATCTCGGATTACTTGTTGTCCAGCTTCCGCCGCAGCAGGTCTGCTGGAAGTACAGTGCTTCTCCGACGGTATTGTAGCCCTCAAGCACGAGCTTTGCAGTGATTGTTGCGCTCTTGAACGGGTCCATATAGATTGCGCCCGATGCAACGGGTGCAAACTGTCCCTGCTGGAAGATTACATCCTTAACCGTATTTGCAAATTTGTTGCTTTCAACGCGGTTCAAAACCACATTGCCTACACCAATCTGACCTTCGATAGGCTGGTTGCCCGCTTCAAAGGTAATGATGCGGCTCATCCAGTAAAGGTCCTCTTCGTTGTAGTATTCCTCGCCGTTGGTAAGAAGTGCCTCGTTTGCCGTGTCGAGATTGTAAGCGCCGAGCTCTTCACTCCAGCTTACGCTAAGCGTAAAAATCTTCGCAATAGCGTCAACGGGAATGACCGCGGAGCCCTCAATCTCCATATAACCGTCAGGCAGATACAGATATCGGTCGTTTGCGCAAATGTACTTATCACTCTTGCAGACGCTGATTTCTATATCCCCTACCGTGACGGTAAGTGTATTTGTCTCATTGTTCAGGTCAGCTATAGGCTCGTAACCGAGGATTGTGCAGGTGGTCTCAATAGGCAGATAGGTAACTCCGCCGATTTCATAGCCACGGCAGGACAGCAGCCCGTCAATGTAAATCGGGCTCTCAGTATAGCTGACATTGGTTTCCGTTCCGTCAGCAAGCGCAGTGCTGCAGACCAGAACGCACAGCAAACAGATAACGAATACGAGAGAAATATTGAATTTGCTGAGTTTACTCATATAACGCTCCTGTCATTAAAATGGTTTCGGTGTTTTGCCGAATTCGTGCCCTATTACTCTCGGGCATCTTAATTATATCGGAACGAATATGAGTGGGTAAATAGTTATTTTGCACAAACGAGGTATGTCGAAACTGTGCATTATTGCTAACTCGCTTTAGGAAAACGCAAGATTTAGGGGCGTTTTTTGCTCAAAACACAGTATTTTGTGCCTTAGACAAGTTGCACAAAGATATAATTTCGACAACATTTTTCAAAAAAACAGTAAAAATTATTACAAATGTTAATCACTTGTATAACATTATGTAAATCATTGCGATTAGCCGTAAGTATTATGTAAACTAAATTGCCAGTTTTATATGCAGTTTTTCAGTGCAGTTGCTATCTGATCGGGGCATGATGTGGGCTTGCGGCCGCATCTGATACCCTCTAATCTTGCTATGGCATCCTCCACGGTCATCCCCACCAGCAAGTTTGAAATTCCCTGAAGATTGCCGCTGCAGCCACCCTCAACCACCACTTTTTCAATTCTGCCTGCTTCGACATCAATCTCCATAAGCTGTGAGCAAACGCCCTTCGGCTTATATGTAATATGCATATTTCTACCTCATTTCTGAATATTTTTAGGTTGACATAACATCGTTTTCCCACAATGGTCAACAGCAAATTTGCCGTAGGTAATAATTTATCACATAGTATATTTAATGTACAGATATATTTTGCTCCGCCGTCGAATAAGCTATTGACTGCGGAGGTGAGCTTATGCGAAGAAGTAAGCCGCTTGCAGCCTTATGTCTTGCTGCAGTAGGAATCATTCTCGGGGCAGCGTGCTTGTACAGCGACAGTCCCGAAATTTTCAAAAGCACCATATCAGTTGCCACTCAGACACCTGAGGTGAGTACTCCCACCGAGTCGCTTTCGGAAACGGAAAAGCCCGTCACCGAGGACAAGGACTCATCACCGAGCATTATACCGACAACCATTTCCGGCGGAATGGTCATCAAAAACTCCACCTCCTATGACATTGAGGTTTCGGAAATGCTCAAGCAGGGCTGCCCCGTGAAGCTAAAAGCGGGTGAGCCTCAGATACTTATAATACATACTCACTCGAGCGAGGCCTACTCCCCTGCCGGACTTGACAGATATGTTGACTCCGGCACAAACCGCACGCAGGACAATAACTGCAATGTGATAAGAATAGGCTCGGAGCTCACTAAGGTATTTGAAAGCTACGGGCTCAATGTCATACACGACTGCGGCGTATACGACTATCCGAGCTACACGGGCTCATACAGCCGCAGCGGTGCTGCAGTTGAGCAGTATCTTAAGGAGTATCCTTCTATTTCAATTGTAATAGACCTTCACCGCGATGCCATAGGCTCCGATGATGTTATATACAAAACCGTTGCAACAGAAAGCGGCGTGTGCGCCTCACAGCTTATGCTGCTTGCAGGCACCGATGAAAGCGGGCTTGAGCATCCGCACTGGACAGAAAATCTGAGGCTCGTGCTTTATCTGCAAAAGGCCGTTTCCGAAAAGTATCCGAGCCTGATGCGGCCCGTTCAGGTTGTTTCGTACAGATATAACATGCATCTGACCACAGGCTCGTTTATTCTCGAGGTCGGCAGCAACGGCAACACGCTTCAGGAGGCGTTAGCTGCAATAAGACTGTTTGGCGAGGCTGCAGGGCCTGCTCTTGCGGATTTGGTGGAATAAAAAACAAGCTCCTTGGCAAATATTAAAGCAAGGAGGTTTGTTATGAAGGTTTTTGATATTATGAGCGAGCACATCGTTACCGTAGGTATGTCCGAGCCGGTACGCGCTGCTGCCCGCTTACTCAAGCAGCACAACATCGGTGCTGTGCCCGTATGCGATGACAAAGGTCAGCTTCGCGGAATGATTACTGACCGCGATATTGTAATACGCTGCATTGCAACGGGTGTCTCCCCCGACGATGCGAAGGTCGGGGATATAATGACCCGTGGAGTTATAACCGTCAACGACAACGCATATGTCGGCGAGGCCGCGCGGCTTATGGCTGATGCGCAGGTGCGCCGGCTTCCCGTTTGCCACGAAGGTAAACTCGTTGGTATGCTTTCGCTTGCTGACCTTGCTCGCAATACGGACTGCGACACAGAGGCCGCTGCAGCGTTGACCGAAATTTCGTCCAATATACGAAGAATATAAAAAAAGACAGAGTGTAATAAACACTCTGTCTTTAAATTTAGAATCAGTTGATTGAAAGCTTGACATATTCGGACGGATTGGAAAGAACATATGAGCCGTCACTTAGGCACTTGTACGCAATGATGCGGAAGTAGAAGCTTCTATTCACTCCCTCGTATCTATTAACCAAGCATGTTGTACCGGAAGTAATCTGGTCATAAATCTCCAGCTCATCGGTGCTGGTCGATGTTGAGTATACAACGAGATACCCGTCAGCCCCCTTGACCGCGCTCCATCTCAGCTTATATGACTGCATACTATCTTCTTTACTTAAATTCTTCGGCTGTGCAAGTCCGCTAGCCGCTTTACCCGATGCCGCGGCAGAGTCTGCGTAGCTGCTGCGTGAGGAAACCGCAACGAACTTATAGAAGTAGTAATAGCCGGGGGATGCGCTTGTGTCGGTGTAGCTTGTGGATGAGGTTGTTGTCAGCAGCTTGTATGTGCCGTTCTGGGAGCCTGAGCGATAAACCTTGTAGCTTGTTGCACCGCTTACCTTATCCCAAGTGAACACAAGATTGCCGTTGTTATTGTAATCAACCTCAACATCCATCATTGCGCAGTCGCAGGTACGGTTGACAACTGTGCTGAACGCGGAGTCTGCATACTGGGTCTTTGCGGAAATTGCTTTTACCTTATAATAATAGGTATAGCCTGCAGTTGCGCCGGTGTTAGTGTAGGTGCAGCCCGAGGTTGTAAGCATCTTGCTATAGGTGCCGTCCTTTGTTGAGCTGCGGTATACCTCATACTTTGCAGCGCCTTCAACTGCTTTCCATGTAAGCACATTCTTGCCGGTTACAGCATTGTTGCTTGTGCTTACTACGGGTGCTGCGCAGTCGCAGGTGCGTTCAATAACAGAGCAGAATGCCGAGTCGGCAGCAGTTGTTCTGCTTGAAAGTGCTCTTACCTTATAATAATAGGTGTTATTGGCCTTTGAGCTCGTATTTGTATAGCTTGTGGAGGTGGTGGTATGCATTCTTACATATTCACCGTTTCTTGAGGTTGCACGGTAAATCTCGTACTTATCCGCTCCGGTAACTGCGCTCCACTTGAGAGTTACCTGACCGGTAGTTGCATTGTTGCCGGAGGTGACAACGGGTGCTGCACAATCGCAGGTGCGGCTGACAATGTCGCTTGTGATGATTTCCTTGCCTGCGGAATCAAGTGCCTTTACTTTATAATAGTAGGTGTAGCCTGCAGATGCGCCCGTATTGGTGTAGGTGCAGTTTGTGGTTGTCAGCATCTTGCTATAGGTTCCGTTTTTGGTTCCGCTGCGGTAAACCTCATACTTTGCTGCACCTGCAACAGGATTCCAGCTGAGAGTAATCTTGCCGCTTGTTGCATTGTTGCCTGCGGTAACCGAGATAGACGGGCCGGTGCTGTTAAACACCTTAGCCGCCTTAATAAGACTGTCATTGCCTTCGGTGTAGACATTAACTGCGTTCCACTGCTCCTCAGTGCCTGCGAAGTATACTCTGGTAAGTGCAGTGCAGCCTCCAAATGCAGAGGGAAGAATTCTGCCAAGTCCTGCAGGCAGTGCAACATACGCAAGGCTCTTGCAGCCGTTAAATGCACCGTTAACAATATCCGTAACATTTTCGGGAATTACAATACTTTTCAGAGAAGTACAGTTTTCAAAGCAAGCCAGCTGCACGGATGTCAGTCCCTTAGGCAATACAACACTTTCAAGCGCTGTACACTCGGTAAATGCGCCCGGTGCAATATCCGTTACGCTATCAGGAATTACAATGCTTTTCAGTCCGGTGCTTTCGCTGAATGCTCTGTTGCCGATACCTTCAAGTGTATTCGGCAAAGAAACCGACTTAACATTAGTCAGGCATTCCATATCGCGCACAAAGGTAATTCCCTCTTCGATTTTCACTGCTGCAATTTTTGTTCTGTAATCTGCCCACGGGCACTCGTACGGCATCTCGCCTTCGCCGGAGATTGTCAGAGTGTAATCGCTGCTGATTTTCCAGCTGATTGCCTCATTCTTGCTGAAAACGCCCGATGCAATGTCCGCATCGTCTGCAAATACCGAAATCGGCAAAAGCGTAATAATCATCAATAGAACAAGGGCTGCTGATAGTATTCTTTTCATATATACCTCCAAATTTTGTATTCTACCAATATTATACAATTATAATGCGCTGCCTGCAACAACACTTTGTCGAGTGAAGATAGAAAAATATCAAAGATTTTTATTGAATATGCACAATTGCATTTTACTTTACAAATTTTAAATACTATGTTATATTATCAGTAATAATTCTTATTAGCAGGAGCAAAGATGACAACACCACGCAGAACCAGCAAAAAAAGGCAGGCAATTTATGATGCGCTGTGCTGTACAAAATCACACCCCTCTGCAGAACAGCTGTATACGAAGCTGAAGCCTGAAATACCCGATTTAAGCCTCGGCACAGTTTACCGCAACCTCGGTGTTCTTATTGAGGACGGTCTGATTATCAGCGTAGGCAATGTAAACGGCGAAGAACGCTACGATGCCAACACCGCCTGCCATCCCCATTTCATATGTAATGAATGCGGTGCTGTTTATGATATTGAATTTTTCATAGATTTGGATAATAATTGCTCAGAGATTGAAAATCAGCTCGGTGCAAAAATTGAGGGCTATGCTCTCAGCTTTTTCGGCAAATGCAAAAACTGTTGTGAGATAAGGCATTAAGCCTATCATTATAAATTATGTAATTACTTATATCAGGAGGATTCTATTATGAAGAAATGGGTATGCCCCGTATGCGGTTATGTTCACGAAGGTGAAACTGCTCCCGAATTCTGCCCCCAGTGCAAGGTTCCCGGCAGCAAGTTCTCTCTCCAGGCCGGCGAAAAGACCTGGGCTGCTGAGCATGTTGTAGGCGTTGGCAAGCAGTTCGGCGCAGATGTTCCCGCAGAGGTTCAGGAAGAGATTATTGCAGGTCTCCGCGCAAACTTCGAGGGTGAGTGCTCTGAGGTCGGTATGTACCTCGCAATGGGCCGCGTTGCAGCTCGTGAAGGTTATCCCGAAATCGCACTTTACTGGGAAAAGGCAGCATACGAAGAAGCTGAGCACGCTGCAAAGTTCGCAGAGCTCCTCGGCGAAGTCATCACCGACTCCACCAAGAAGAATCTTGAGATGCGCGTAGACGCTGAGAACGGCGCAACCGCAGGCAAGTTTGAGCTTGCAAAGCTCGCTAAGAAGTACAACCTCGACGCAATCCATGACACCGTTCATGAGATGGCACGCGACGAGGCTCGTCACGGCAAGGCATTCGAAGGCCTGCCCAAGCGTTACTTCTGATAATAAACTTCAAAATTCAAGGGAAGCAGAAATCTGCTTCCCTTTTTTATTTTCTGTGCAATACTCAGATGTATTTACTTTTATTGACATATTATTCCCTGTATGATAGATTTTAATCATTATTATACCGGAGGTAAAGTATGATTGGTTCTGCTTTAAAGAAATTTGCCAAAGAAAATTCGCTGAATGTTGCGCGCGGCGTGGCTTACGGTGATTTCCGCGGCTTTGCCGCAACTCTCTCAGAGGGCAGCGGCTACAAGCTTATTGTTATTGCAACAAAATTTTCCGACACAGAGAAGCTGAATGAGTTTTTGACCGATGTCAATCAGGTTAATCTCGAAAAGGAATTCCGCGTAAGTCTTATGCGTATTACAGACGAAGCAATCACCGTTGAATTCCACGACACTGTCGGAACTATGAAGAAAATCCGCAGCTTCTGCGACTACTTCTTCCCCCTCCTTGCAAAGCACGAGGCGCTCGGCGCTGACCGTTGCTTTGAGTGCGGCTGCGAATTCACCGGCAACGGCAGCTGGAAGCTCATAAACGGTGTTGCCTATCATATGCACGAAACCTGTGCAAGCAGCAAGGACACTTTAGCAAAAGAGGCACATCAGCAGGCGCTTGAGGAGGACAACGGCTCGTACGCAAGCGGCGCTCTCGGCGCACTTATCGGTGCACTCATCGGTGCAATCCCCTGGGCTCTCGTAATGTATGCCGGCTATGTGGCTGCAATTTTGGGTCTGCTGATTGGCTGGCTGGCAAACAAGGGCTACAATCTGCTGCACGGCAAAAAGACAAAGGCCAAGATTGCAATCGTAATTGTTATGTGCATCATCGGCGTTATTGCCGGCACTCTCGGCAGTGAGGCCTTTGCACTTTTCACATCGATTCGCGACGGTCTTATTCCCGAGCTTGGCTACGGCGATATTATCCCCGCTCTTGTTTACCTGCTTGAAACCGACAGCGAGTATCTCGCTTCAGTAGCCGTAAACCTTTTGCAGGGTCTGCTGTTTGCACTGCTCGGTACCTTTGGAATTCTGAAGGAAATGAAAGAAGAAACCAAAGGCCACAAAATGGTAAGCCTAAACTAAAAAAACAAAAAGCAGTCTGTCAAAGTGACAGACTGCTTTATTTATACTTAACTATATTATGCGCTTTGCTGCGGTGTAGTGCTCGCAGTAGTAATAATCGTCGAGCTTATTGATGGTTACACAGCCCTTGCCCGAGGAGGCGTGAATGAACTGGCCGTCGCCGATGTAAATGCCGACATGGCCGATGGGGTCAACGCTGTCGGAGAAGAATACCAGGTCAGCGGGCTTAAGATTGCTCTTGTCAACCTTGACGCCGTTCGTATTATACTGACTGGTTGCGCCGCGCTCGAGATGGTAGCCGAACTGCTCATATATGTAGTGAACAAAGCCTGAGCAGTCAAAGCCGTCGGGAGATGCTCCGCCGTAGACATACGGTGTGCCGAGATATTCCTTTGCAGTTGCAATGATTCTATTTGCAAGGTCGCTGTTTGCGCCGGTGCTTACATAGTCTGCACAAATGTAACCGTTAATGTTGTTATATGAAATTGCATACCAGTTGCCGCTTTTACCGCTGATTATTACCTGTGCGCCGGAATCGCAGTAGCCTACAATATCGTAGCTTGTTCCGGGACCTTTTCTGATGCGGACTGCGCTTCCTGTTACGGTGCCGACGCTGTTCTCGGAATTAAGTCCTGCGGAAATCTTAAGGTAGTCCTTGCAGACATAGCCGTATTTGCCGTTTACGCTGACCTCATACCAGTTTGCGTATTCGCCGCTGATTTTTACGGATGTGCCCTTGCTAAGCTCGGTAACTATCGAGAAATCCGTTGACGGGCCCATTCTCATTCTGACGCCGCTTCCGGTTATTGTGCCGTTCTTGTTCTCGCTGTAAGCAGTTGTCGGGGTTATGTGCATATAGCTTCCGTAAACATAGCCGGTCTTGCCGTCATATTTTACCTTATACCAGCCGTTGGTTGAGCTGTATACGGTCATTGTTACGCCGCTTGAATAGGTGCCGAGTATTGAATAGCTTGTACCCGCGCCGCTTCTCATACGGACATCCGTACCGATAATCTTGCCGGTATAGGTCTTGGTAGTAGTGCTTGTGCTGCTTGAGCTTGAGCTGCTGCTTGATGATACGGAAATCGTCATATAGTCAGCGCAGACATAGCCGGTTGTGCTGTTGTAGCTTACCTTGTACCAGTTGCCGCTTGCGCCGGTTACGGTCATTTTTGTGCCCTTGCCGTATGTGCCGATTATGGAGTAGCTTGTTCCCGCACCCTTGCGCATACGGACATCCGTGCCGCTGATTGTGCCGGTACCGAATTTACCGCTTACATCCTTATCAGCCGTAAGGTAGCTGCTATATGCATAGCCAATCTGATTATTGTATATAATCTTGCTCCAGCTTTTTTCAGTTGAAAGCACGATTACCTCTGTGCCCTTCGGCATTGTTGTCATTATCGCTGAGCTTGTGCTTGCGCTTTTGCGCATATTCAGCGAGGTGGTTGTGCTTGCTCCCAGTGTTTTGTCAGCGCTTGCGGGAAGCACAAACATCGTAGCGAGCATCGCCGCCAGAATGAATATGCTTATGAGTTTCTTCTTCATGTTACATTCTCCGTGATTATACAACGAGTAATTTCAATGCACAAATTGTAACATGAACCATACATTATGTCAACATTACAGCTTGGTTGCCGCTGTCGAATGCTGTAAATATTCTGTAAATAGACGGCTGAATTGTCGAAGTCAATATGTTGTGGTCTATATTATCGTTTACAAATAGTTATAGTGTTTTTCCTGCTTTCAGCATAATTTTACGGTTTCATTTTTTTAATGTTTATGATATACTATAATATATTTTCTGCCCGAAAAGGATTGGGATAAATGAAGAAGACTGTAAACAGAAAGATAATTGCATTAATTATATGTCTTGCCATGGTGCTGCCTCTCAGCGGCTGCGGTGATAAGCAGCTGCAAAAGCAGATATTCGCTATGGACACCGTTATGACGCTTACCGCATACGGAAAAAACGCGGAAACCGGACTTAACGCCGCTACCGGAGTTATCACCTCGCTTGACGCAAGCCTCAATCCCGATGTTGAAAGCAGCTACACCGGTCAGATTAACTCCGCAAACGGTGAAAATGTAATTGTGCCCCCGCAGGTTGCCGATATGCTCAGCAAGGCTCTCTCCATATGCAACAGCACGGGCGGTGCTTTGGATTTGTCCGTCTACCCCCTCTATCTCGCATGGGGCGAGTTCAAGGAGGGCTCCGGAAGAATTCCTGCGGACGAGGAAATTGATAAGTTGCTCGAAAATGTCGGCTTCTCAAAGGCAAGCATAACCGAGTTTTCCGGCGAAACCAACTACTCTGTTACGCTCCCCGCGGGAATGAAAATCAGCTTCGGCGCATCAGCAAAGGGCTGCGCAGCTGACAGTGCAATCGACGCAATGCGCAAGGCAGGCGTTGAGAGCGGAATAGTTTCCCTCGGCGGAAATGTTCAGACTCTCGGTCTCAAGCCCGACGGCTCAAAATGGACCGTTGCCGTTGAAGACCCGAATGACACCGGCTCGTATCTCGGCACTCTCAGCGTGGGCGAAACCGCTGTTGTTACAAGCGGCAACTACCAGCGCTTCTTCATTGGCGATGACGGCGTTAAGTACCACCACCTGATTGACCCCAAGACCGGCAAGCCCGCTGATAACAGTCTTCTTTCCGTAACGATAATCTGCGAGGACGGAACGCTTGCCGACTGTCTGTCCACCGCCATGTATGTGCTCGGCGAAAGTGCAGCAATTCAGTACTGGCGTGACAACGGCGGCTTTGATATGGTTCTCGTCACCAAGGACAACAGAGTTATCTGCACAAACGGTCTTGTTGAGGTATTCACTCTTACAAACACACAGGATTACACCAAGAAGATAGTAGAGTAAGGTTTACATAATATGTTAAGCAGAGAGTTTTTCAGGCAGGATGCCACCAAGCTTGCACCGCAGCTTATCGGTAAGCTTATCGCGCACAGACTTCCCGACGGCAGCGTTGTGCGTATGCGCATAAGTGAAACAGAGGCATATTGCGGCGTTGAGGATACAGCCTGCCACGCCCACAAGGGTAAGACAAAGCGCGCCGAAATTCTATGGCGCGACGGCGGCACAATCTATGTCTATCTCTGCTACGGAATGCATTGGCTGATGAATATAGTTTCCGGTACCGAGGGTGACCCGCAGGCAGTTCTGATTCGCTGCTGCGTTAATGCCGAGGGGCCGGCAAAACTGACTAAAGCGCTTAAAATCGACGGCAGCTTCAACGGCAGAGATATTCTCGACTGTGAGGAGCTATGGCTTGAGGATGACGGCGCAGAAGTTAACATAACACTTGACAAGCGTGTCGGAATCGGCTATGCCGAGGAACGCGACCGCGAAGCACTTCTGAGGTATAAGCTTAATGGCATACTTGGACACTGATGTCAGATACTGCAAGGGCATAGGCGAAAAAAAGGCGCAGCTTCTTAATAAGCTCGGCGTCTTTACTGTCTATGACCTTGTTTCTTTTTTCCCCAGAAAATACGAGGACAGAACGCAGTTTAAGCCCATTGCGCTCACCTGCGACGGCGAAACCGCCTGCATTCAAGCGCTCGTTGCCGATACTCCGAGACTTGTTCGTATACGCCGCGGAATGGAGCTTGTGAAATTCCGTGCGGTTGATGAAAGCGGCTCGGTTGACATAACATATTTCAATCAGCCGTACATAAAGGATCAGATACATCGCGGTGAATGCTATAACTTCTACGGCAAGATTATCGGAATCGGTGCAAAGCGCACAATGGCAAATCCCGTGCACGAGCCTGAAAACGCTCCCGGCGGAGTTACCGGCAGAATTGTTCCCGTATACAGACTCACAACGGGGCTTTCGCAGAAGCTCGTTATGAGCGCAGTGCGTCAGGCGCTTGATGCCTGCGGTCCCGAGCTTCCCGAGGTTTTGCCCGAAGCCTTGCGCGAGAAATACAGACTTGCGGAAACCTCATATGCTTATGAGAACATTCACTTCCCTGCTGATTTTACAGCTTTGGAGCTTGCGCGACGCAGGCTGATATTCGAGGAGCTTTTCCTGCTTGCCTGCGCTCTTGGCAAAATGAAGGGCAGTCACGCTAAGGCCGACGGCCTGAAGCTTGAGCCGATTAATCTCAATGAATTTTGGTCAACTCTCCCCTTTTCTCCGACCGGTGCGCAGCAACGCGCCGTAAATGATGCGCTTTGTGATATGCAGTCGGGCAAGGCCATGAACAGACTCGTGCAGGGTGATGTCGGCAGCGGCAAGACTCTCGTTGCTGCGGCACTTATCTGGTACACATGGAAAAACGGTCTTGCAAGCGCATTTATGGCACCGACCGAAATCCTTGCCGAACAGCATTTTGACACCCTGCAGGATATTTTAGGCGGCTTCGGCATGCGTATCGGCAAGCTTACGGGCTCAATGACCGCAAAGCAGAAGCGCGAGGTTAAGGCATCGCTTAAAGCCGGTCAGCTTGACCTTGTAATCGGCACACACGCGCTGTTTTCCGAAGATGTTGAGTATTCTAAGCTCGGACTTGTCGTTACCGACGAGCAGCACCGCTTCGGCGTAAATCAGCGCTCATCGCTTATATCTAAAGGCGATAAGCCGCATGTGCTCGTTATGTCCGCAACACCCATTCCCCGCACACTTGCGCTGATTATTTACGGCGACCTCGACATCTCGGTTATTGATGAGCTGCCTCCCGGCAGACAGAAGGTTGATACCTTTGCCGTTACAGAAAGCTATCGTGTACGCCTTAACGGATTTATAAGAAAGCTTGTATCCGAGGGACGGCAGGTATTTGTAGTCTGCCCGATGATTGAGGAAAACGAAGAACTGCCGCAGAACATGAAATCCGCCGAGGAGCACGCAGCCGAGCTGCAGAAGTACTTCCCCGACCTCAAGGTTGCCTGTGTTCACGGCAAGCTCAAGCCCAAGCAGAAGAATGATATTATGTCAACCTTTGTTGCGGGTGATATCGATATACTCGTTTCTACAACCGTTATTGAGGTCGGCGTTGATGTTCCCAATGCGGCACTTATGATTATCGAAAATGCTGACCGCTTCGGACTTAGTCAGCTGCACCAGCTACGAGGTCGAGTAGGTCGAGGAAAGCATAAAAGCTATTGCGTGCTTGTGTCGGATACCGACAACGAGGTTTCCGAAGCAAGGCTAAAGGTTATGACTCAGACCAATGACGGATTCAAGATTTCCGAAGAGGACCTCAAGCTGCGCGGTCCCGGTGATTTCTTCGGCTCAAGGCAGCACGGCCTGCCGTCAATGCACATTGCCGATTTGTGCTCGGATATGAATGTTCTGCAGACGGCTCAGACCGCAGCGCAGGAGCTGCTGAGCGCAGACCCCGAGCTCAGCCTGCCCGAGCATGCCCGTCTTAAGGATGCCGTCAACAAGCTTTTTGAGTTGAACACGGATACGCTTAATTAATATTATGTAAACTTATTTGCCATGAGAGAAAACGAAGAAGCCCTCGCCATGCAGCAGAGCGAAAGCCTGCGCTGCTTTGCTGAGGATATATACAAAAGAATATGCAGCCGCCTTGATGGAGTCAGCGCCGAGCTGCGCGAGAATAGCGGTGCATTTTACGAAATAGTTTTTGACACCGTTGACAGTCTGTCCCTTATGCTTATGGGCAGCGAAACCAACAATGCCGATTGCTTTGAGGTTTTTGTGTTCATAGACGGCAACGCGGAATACATCGGCTTTTCGGACCGCTCACCTATCGATGAATTCAAAGCAGACTTTATAAGCCTTGTCTGCAATCTTATCGGGCAGCAGGTTATGATAAGGGAGGTAATACGCAGCCATAAATGTAGATTGCTTGAGTATTATCACCTTAGCGATAATTCCGAGTGGACGCTAATAAAAACTGTTCAAAAGCAAAGCGGCTTTTCCGCATTCCTGCTTCTTTGGAAGGACAGCAAAACCGAAAGAATATATGATTTGAGATTCAAATAAAAAAGCGAGGCTTTGCCTCTCTTTTTTATTTGTCCAATTCTTTTTCAATTATAACATACGCTAAATAAAGCACCGCAATTGCTGCAACTACATATAAAATATGCGGATTAATCAGAACTGCA
>JAZUJB010000032.1:0-17091 GCA_045642545.1 Oscillospiraceae bacterium | reverse complement strand
GACATTTGCGGCAGTCAGGGGGTACGGCTGCTTACTGTTCAGGATGCCGATTATCCCGAAAGACTTAAGAACATTTACGCTCCGCCGTCGATACTGTATGTCAAGGGAAAGCTTCCCGCTGTTGATGAGGAGGCGGCAATTGCGGTAATAGGAACGAGAAAGGCAAGCCCTTACGGAATAAAGATGGGCAGAAAGCTCGGCTTTGAGATAGCAAGCTGCGGCGGTGTTGTGGTCTCCGGACTCACGGCAGGCGTTGATGCAGCAGCTGCGGAGGGTGCGCTGCTTGCAGACGGACGCTGCATAGGAGTTCTCGGCGTACCGCACGAGCAATGCCGCGGAAGACTCTATGATGAGCTTGCCGTGCGCGGAGCACTTGTCAGCGAATACCCGCCCGGCACTGAGCCTTACAGGTCCTTCTTCCGCGCAAGAAACAGAATTGCCGCGGGCCTTTCCGTCGGCGTTACGGTTGTTGAAGCGCCGATACAAAGTGGAACAAAGCTTTTCGTAGACGAGGCAACGGAGCAGGGCAAGGAAATCTTTGCCGTTCCGGGCAATGCCGACAGCATCAACTGCGCGGGCAGCAACGCAATGCTCAAGGAGGGCGCAAAGGCTGTAACAAACGGCTGGGATGTGCTGAGTGAATTTGAAATGCGCTTCCCCGATAAGCTCAAAAGGGTTGACGCACAAATGCCCTCCGGCTGGCAGAAATCAGAAAAATCCGAGGATAAAAAATCCCCCGCAATACAAAAAAGAACAAAAAAAGTCATTGACAAGCCCGAAAGCACGGAATATATTGACTTGAAGAAACAACTGGAAAACCTCAGCCAATCCCAAATCAGCATCATATCCGCAATGAACTGCAGCTCAATGCATGTCGACGACATAATAGAGAGCACCGGTTTTTCACCCGCAAGGGTGCTTGCAGACCTTACGATATTGCAGCTTAAGGGATATGTAAGTCAGGAATCGGGCAAGCGTTTTACATTAAATATAACAACGAAGTGAGGACATCTTAATGCCTGGTGCAAAAAAGAATCTGGTAATTGTTGAATCCCCCGCAAAAGCAAAGACCATCGAGAAGTATCTCGGTGCCGACTACAAGGTTGTTGCATCAATGGGACATCTGCGCGACCTTCCCAAGAGCACAATCGGTATAGATATAGAGAACGATTTTGAGCCTAAGTACATTCCCGTAAAGGACCACAAGGAAGTAATCGATAATCTCAAGAAGCTGAGCAAGAGCGCAAAAACAGTCTACCTCGCAACCGACCCTGACCGCGAGGGCGAGGCAATTTCATGGCATCTGAAGGAGCTTCTGAGCCTTAGCGATGAAAAGGCAAGAAGAGTAACCTTCAACGAGATTACAAAGAAGGTCGTTCGCGACAGCATTGAAAATCCGCGCGATATCGACCAGGACCTTGTTGATGCACAGCAGGCAAGAAGACTGCTTGACCGCCTTGTAGGCTACAAGCTCTCTCCGCTGCTCTGGAAAAAGATTAAGCGCGGCCTTTCCGCAGGCCGTGTTCAGTCGGTTGCAACAAGAATGGTTGTTGACCGCGAAAAGGAAATCGACAGCTTCGTGCGCGAGGAGTACTGGCTGCTTGACGCAGTGCTCAACTGCGAAAGCTCCGATGCAGACTTCACCGCCCGCTTCTACGGAAAAGACGATAAGAAAATCGAGCTTCATTCCGAGGCAGAGGTCAACGAGGTAATAGCAGCAACTCAGGACGCACCGTTCAAGGTGAAGAATGTCAAGCGCGGCGAAAAGCACCGCAGCCCGTCACCCCCGTTCATTACCTCAACTCTGCAGCAGGAGGCATCACGCCGCCTCGGTATGACCCCGAGACGCACAATGTCCATTGCTCAGCAGCTGTACGAGGGTGTTGACATTGAAGGTCAGGGCACCGTCGGCCTTATCACCTATATGAGAACCGACTCTCTGCGCCTTTCCGATGTTGCACTTATGGCAGCAAAAAACTTCATAATCGAGCACTACGGAAAAGAGTACTACCACGGCTCGTTCCGCGTATATAAGACAAAGTCCGGCGCTCAGGATGCACACGAAGCAATCCGCCCGACCAATGTTGAGCTGACTCCCGACAAGGTACGCAAGGACCTCACTGCCGAGCAGTACAGACTCTACCGCCTCATCTGGGGCCGCTTCACCGCAAGCCAGATGGCAAACTCCGTATATGACAATGTCGTAGTCGATGTTGATTCTAATAGCTATGTGTTCCGCGCAAACTACTCCGAGCTTAAGTTTGCGGGCTATACCGCGGTTTACGAGGAGAGCAAGGACGAGGAATCCGATGAGCTGCGCAAGAAGCTGCCCAACCTCAGCGAGGGCGAGCGGGTTTATCTTGAAAAGATGCTCCCCGAGCAGCAGTTTACCCAGCCTCCCGCACGCTACACAGAGGCAACTCTCATTCGTGCAATGGAGGAAAAGGGAATAGGCAGACCTTCAACCTACGCACCCACAATTTCCACAATCACCTCACACGAGTATGTTGTGAAGGACGGAAAGTATCTCAAGCCCACAAACCTCGGCACTGTTGTCACCGAGCTTATGATGGAGCGCTTCCCCGATATCGTCGACCTCAAGTTTACCAATCATATGGAAGAAGGACTTGACAATGTTGAGTCCGGCGACCGCAAATGGAAGGAGCTGCTGCATGAATTCTATGACGGCTTCAGCGTAGAGCTTGAAAATGCGGAAGCGGCGCTTGAGGGCGTCAGAATAAAGGTACCCGACGAGCTGAGCGATGAGTACTGCGATGTCTGCGGCAAGCAGATGGTAGTCAAGTCCGGCAAATTCGGCAGATTCCTTGCCTGCCCCGCATACCCCGAGTGCAGCTTCACAAAGCCGCTGGTAATTGAAATGCCGGGCAAGTGCCCCAAGTGCGGCAGCAGAATCCTCAAGCGCACCTCCAAGAAGGGCTACACCTTCTATGCCTGCGAGCGCGGTGTTGACTGCGGCTTTATGACATGGTATGTACCCACCAAGGACTTCTGCCCCAGCTGCGGCAAGACAATGTTCAAGCCCAGCGGCAAGGGACAGAAGAAGGGCTTCTGCATAAACGAGGAATGCTCTGAGTTCGTACCCGAGGAAAAGCGCGGCTATAAGAAGAAGGCAAGCGCCAAGACTGCCGATGATAAGGCAGAAACAAAGAAAAAGACCACAAAGAAAACCAAGGAATAAAGCATATGGAAAAAGTCACGGTACTCGGCGCGGGACTTGCAGGCTGCGAATGTGCATGGCAGCTTGCAAAGCGCGGCATTGAGGTAAAGCTCTATGAGATGAAGCCTCAGAAAATGACCCCTGCGCACACATCGGAATATTTTGCCGAGCTTGTCTGCTCAAATTCACTGCGGAGCGATGAGCTTACAAACGCAGTCGGTCTGCTCAAGGCGGAGATGCGAAAAATGGGCTCACTCATTATGGAGAGCGCAGACGCAAACAAGGTCGCCGCAGGCGGAGCCTTAGCTGTTGACCGTGAGGGATTTTCCAAGTACATTACTGATAAAATTAAGGCCTGCCCGAATATTGAGCTTGTTTCCGAGGAAGCAACGGATTTCCCCGAGGGTGAGCTTGTTGTGGCAACAGGACCCCTTACAAGCGATGCGCTTGCAGCAAAGCTCGAGCAGCTTTGCAATAGCGAGGGATTGCACTTTTACGATGCGGTCGCACCTATTGTAACGCTTGAAAGCGTTGATATGGACAGTGCATTCTTTGCCTCACGCTACGATAAGGGCACGGCAGATTATGTAAACTGCCCGATGGACGAGCAGGAGTACAAGGCCTTTGTAAAAGAGCTTGTATCCGCAAAGGAGGCCGAGGTTCACGGCTTTGATGACGGCGGCGTATTTGAGGGTTGTATGCCCGTTGAGGTTATGGCGCGCCGCGGCGAGGATACCCTGCGCTACGGACCGCTCAAGCCCGTCGGACTGCGCGACCCGAGAACAAACAGAGAAAACTATGCTGTTGTTCAGCTAAGACGAGATAACGCCGACGGAACGATTTACAATCTTGTCGGCTTCCAGACACATCTTACATGGGGCGAGCAGAAGCGCGTATTCTCAATGATACCTGCGCTGAAGAATGCGGAGTTTGTCCGCTTCGGCGTAATGCACCGCAATACTTATCTTAACAGTCCGCAGCTTTTAGACCGCTATTACCGACTGAAGGCGCAGCCGCGCATCAGCTTTGCAGGTCAGATGACCGGCGTTGAGGGCTATATCGAGTCCGCAGCTTCGGGTATGCTTGTCGGCATCGAAACCGCTGCAAGACTTCTCGGTATGGAGCCTGTTGATTTTCCGCAGGAAACCGCAATCGGTGCGCTCGGTCTGTATATCTCCGGCGGCAGCGTAGGCGATTTCCAGCCGATGAACATAAACTTCGGCATAATCACACCCCTCGGCTACAGAGTCAAGGGCAAGAGAAACAAAAACGCAGAGATATCCGCAAGGTCGCTTGCGATTATAGATACACTAATGAACAAGGAGGTCTTCGGCTGTGAAAATAATAGTTGATGCAATGGGCGGCGATAACGCACCCGAGGCAATAGTCAGAGGTTCCGTTTTTGCAAGGGACAGACTCGGTGTTGAGCTCGTTCTGGTAGGCCGCACTGATGACATTGAGAAGTGCCTTGAGGGAGTTGACCGCAAGGGAATAAGCATAGTTGATGCACCCGAGGTCATCACAATGCACGATGACCCGAGCACGGCAGTACGCCGCAAGAAGAATTCTTCCATGGCAGTTGCACTCAATATGCTCAGAGACGGTCAGGGCGATGCAGTTGTATCCGCAGGCTCAACCGGCGCACTACTTACCGGCGCAACACTCACCGTAAAGCGCATCCGCGGTGTTCGCCGCGCAGCAATGGCACCCGTAATGCCCAGCGGTGAAAACGGACTTATGCTCATTGACTGCGGCGCAAATGCCGAGTGCACTCCCGAGTACCTTCTGCAGTTTGCATATATGGGCAGCTTTTACGCAAAGCGCCTTATGGACATTGAAAATCCCCGCGTAGGACTTCTCAACATCGGCGTTGAAGAAACCAAGGGCGGCGCACTGCAGCATAACACCTACAAGCTGCTGCAGGCAGCACACGAGCAGGGCAGAATAAACTTTGTCGGCAATGTCGAGGCAAGCACTATGTTCCTCGGCGGCGTTGATGTTGTAGTATCTGACGGCTTCTCGGGCAATATCGCACTCAAGACCGCAGAGGGCGTTGCAAAGTGGCTGTTCGGCGAGCTGAAGGGTGTGTTCACAATGAGCACAAAGAACAAGCTTGCTGCTGCAGTTGTCAAAAAGGATGTTAAGGGCATTAAGAAAAAGCTTGACCCCAACGAGGTCGGAGGTACTGCACTGCTCGGTATCTCCAAGCCCGTTATCAAGGCCCACGGCTCGTCCGAGGATGAGGCATTCTTTGCCGCAATCCGTCAGGCAAAGGCCTTTGCAGAATCCGGTATGATAAACGATATCGTTGAAAACATAGACTATATGCGTATTTCCGAGGAAGCGTAAGTTAAGTGAAAGAGCTTGAAAAGAAATTAGAATACAGCTTTAAGAATGCTGATTTGCTGAAGAATGCACTCACTCACAGCTCTTATGCAAATGAGAAGAGGGCAGAGGGCTGCTCAAGCAACGAGCGCCTTGAGTTTCTCGGCGACTCCGTGCTCGGCTTCGTAACGGCAAAGCATCTGTATGCAATGGAGCCGTCAATGCCCGAGGGCAAGATGACAAGACTGCGCGCGGAGCTTGTCTGCGAGCAGAGTCTGCACGGTGTTGCACTCGACCTCGACCTCGGTAAATACCTGCGTATGGGTCACGGCGAGGAGAAAAACGGCGGCAGAAGCCGCGCATCGATACTTGCCGATGCGGTTGAAGCAGTAATTGCCGCAATGTTCCTCGACGGAGGAATCGAAGCTCCCGCGCGCTTTATTGAGCGAATGATATTAAGCCCCGAGAGCATTGAGGCGCATCACGCAGCCGACTATAAAACTGAGCTGCAGGAGCTTGTACAGCGCAAGAGCGGGCAGGTGCTCAGCTATGTACCCGCAGGCGAATCGGGCCCCGACCACGCAAAGATGTTTGCGGCAAAGGTTTGCCTCAACGGTGAGGTAATCGGAGAGGGCGAAGGCCGTACAAAGAAAGAGGCTGAGCAGGCAGCAGCCTGCAAGGCACTGAAGATGCTTAATAAATGACAGCAAGAAACAGTATAATACCCGTTTTCGTGCCGCATTTAGGCTGCCCGAATGACTGCGTTTTCTGCAATCAGAGACGCATCTCGGGACATACTCAGCCTGCAACGGCCGAAACCGTCAAAAACGCAATAGAGAATGCAGCCGCCTTGACTCCAAAAGAGTCAAAGCGGCAATTGGCGTTTTATGGAGGCAGCTTCACGGCAATACCCGTTGCCGAGCAGCTTGCGCTTTTGAACGCCGCGCAGCCGTATCTTAATGACGGCACAATTGCTTCCATAAGACTTTCAACACGCCCCGATGCAATTGATGACGAGGTGCTTGCAAGGCTTAAAAAGCACGGCGTATCAACAGTTGAGCTCGGAGCTCAGTCGCTATGCGACCGGGTGCTGTATCTGTCCGGCAGAGGTCATACCGCAAAAGAGGTTGAGGACGCATCAAGGCTTATTAAGGCCGCAGGCTTTGAGCTGATTTTGCAGATGATGACGGGACTTCCCGGAGATACCGACGAAAGCTGCGTTGAAACGGCGGAGAGGATAATCGCGCTAAAGCCCGACGGAGTCAGAATTTACCCGACTGTTATCGTCCGAGATACTGCGCTGTACGATATGTGGCAGGCAGGGGAGTATAAAGAGCATACTGTTGAGGACGCCGTGCGCGTGTGCGCGAAAATCACGGAGCTTTTTGATGCGGCGGGCATTCCCATAATCAGAATGGGGCTAAATCCTACTGAGGATTTGTCGGGCGGAGATGCCGCAGGCGGCGCATACCACCCCGCACTCGGCGAGCTTGTGCGCTCGCGCATAATGCTCAACAGAGCAATCGATTTACTGCGGGATGTGAAGACGAATGCAGGCGTTGTACTCGGTGTAAACAAGTCCGATGTGTCCAAAATGACAGGTCAGCACCGCTGCAATATTCTTGAGCTTACCAAGAGGTACGGTCTCAAGTCATTAAAAGTACGCGCGGCAGATGTAAAAATCGGTGAAATTACAATACTCAGCCTTGATTAAGGCGGAAATATGTTATATTATATAGTGTGCATTATTGTGCAGATTTGAATATGAGGTAAAGCATTTGTACTTAAAAGCGTTGGAAATTCAGGGCTTCAAGTCGTTCCCCGATAAGACCCTGATAAAATTTGAAAAGGACATAACCGCAATTGTAGGACCTAACGGCTCGGGCAAGTCGAACATTTCCGATGCAATACTGTGGGTTATGGGTGAGCAGCGTTCCAAAACTCTGCGCGGCGGCAAGATGGAGGATGTCATCTTCGGCGGCACGGAGAAGAGGGGCGCATTGGGCTTTGCTCAGGTTTCGCTCATAATTGACAACTCCGAGCACATCTTCGATTGCGATAATACCGAGCTTATGCTCACTCGCCGCTACTACCGCAGCGGTGAAAGCGAGTACTACATAAACCGCGAGGCAGTGCGCCTTAAGGATATCAACAGCCTGCTTATGGACACGGGTCTCGGCCGTGACGGCTATTCCATCATCGGTCAGGGCAGAATTGCCGAGATAGTATCCACCAAGAGCGCAGATCGCCGCGAGGTATTTGAAGAGGCGGCAGGCATTTCGCGTTACCGCAGCCGCAAGGAGGAGTCCGAGCGCAAGCTGCAGAAGACGGAGGAAAACCTCCTTCGCATCAATGACAAGATTGATGAGCTGGAGCTTCAGGTTGAGCCGCTTAAAAAGCAGTCTGAAACCGCTAAGAAATATCTTGTCATGCGCGATGAGCTGCGTCTGCGTGAGATTTCCGTATGGATGGCAACGCTGGACAAGCTGCATTCTCAGGCAGATGCCGTAAATAACGACTACGAAGCGGCTAAGCGCAATCTCGATAACGCGCACCGCAGCCTTGAGGCGCTTTACGCATCCTCGGGCAACATCTCCGAGCGTATGCGCGAGAAGGATGTTGAGGCTGAAAAGGCAAGACAGAGTCTGTCCGAGATTGAGGGCAGAGCAGCCGAGTGCGACTCCGAGGCAGCAGTGCTTCGCGCAAATATTCAGAGCAGCAACGAAGCAGTTGAGCGTATGAAGAAGGATATTGCCGAGGCGGAAAACCGCGTCGGTGAGATTGGCGCGCAGATTGAAGAAAACCGCAGCCGCATAGGCGCTCTTGATGCCGCAATGGCAGAGCTTAAGGACAAGCTCGTTGCAAACGGCAATGTGCTTGACGGCTGTAGAATGAAGCTTTCCTCACGCGAGACCGCAACCGAGCAGCTTCACGAAAAGGTCAATAAGCTCAGCGTTGACTGTCGCAGTATGGATGCAAGAATTCATATGCTTTCCGAGATGGAAAAGGAATTTGAGGGCTTCTCAAAGGCGGTCAAGACCGTAATGCGCGAGTCAAAGCGCGGCACTCTGCGCGGTGTTCACGGACCCGTTGCAAACCTTGTAAAGGCAGATAACGAATGTGCCCTTGCCATTGAAACGGCACTCGGCGCAGCAATGCAGAATATAGTAATCGACACTCAGAATGACGGCCGCAGCGCGATTGAAATGCTCAAGCGCACGGATTCGGGCCGTGCAACCTTCCTGCCGATTGACACAATAAGCGGTCATATCATGAAGGATGCTCCCGTAAACGACCCTGGCTTTGTGGGCGTTGCGTATGACCTCGTTCAGTTTGATAAGAAATACGATGGCATATTCGCAAACCTGCTCGGCAGAACAGTAGTAGCGGAAACCCTTGCTGATGCGGTCAGAATGTCCAAGGCAAATGGCAACAGACTTCGCATAGTCAGCCTTGACGGACAGCTTATTAACTCAGGCGGCTCAATGACGGGCGGCAGCGCGGCAAAGGGCACGGGCATTCTTTCACGCGCAAATGAGCTCGAGGAGCTCAAAAAGCGCAGAATCAAGCTTGAAACCGAGTTCAACAACGCAAGCTCCGAGCTTGACAGAGCAAGAAACGCTCTTTCAGGCCTGCGTTATGAGCTTGATATGGCACTCGAGGACCAGGCAGAGCTTAAGCGTGCAGCAGCATCGAATGAGGCTGAAAAGCGCGCAACCGAGCTTGCCATCGGTCAGCTCAATGCTCTGCTTGAGGCACTGTCCGGCGACAGCGATGTGCGCCGCAAGGCCATTGAGGCGGCTGAGGATAACCGCCGCAGCATAGAGCAGCAGCTTGAAAAGATACATGAAAAGCGTGCGGGAATTCTTGCTCAGGCGGAGAATAAGCGCACCGAGATAAACGAGATTAACAACAAGCGTCTTGAGCTTGAAGGCAGACGCACCAAGGCGGATAAGGACGCGCAGGAGCGCAACCGCGAGCTGCTTGAGCTTGAGAGAAGCTGCGCACGAATTGAGCAGAAGAAGCTTGCCGCCGATATGGAGGAAAAGCAGATTCTCGATAAGCTCTGGGAAAACTACGAGCTTTCGTTCACCGCAGCGCAGGATATCCGTCAGCCGGTTGAAAATCTGCAGAAGGAAACCCGCGGCATCAACGACCTGCGCCGTCAGATTTCCGCTCTCGGCACACCGAATATCGGTGCAATCGAGGAATACGAGCGAGTCAGCACAAGATATGAGTTCCTTACCGGTCAGCGCGACGATGTTGAGAAGGCAAAGAAGGAACTTTTGGGTATAATAAACGATGTAACCAGCGAGATGCAGGAGGTATTCCTGCGTGAGTTCAAGCTCATCGACGAAAACTTCAGAACAACCTTCCTTGAGCTGTTCGGCGGCGGCAAGGCATCTCTTATCCTTGAGGACGAGGAAAATCCGCTTGAATGCGGCATTGAAATGAAGGTTCAGCCTCCCGGAAGGGCGGTATCGAATATCAGCCTTCTGTCAGGCGGTGAAAAGGCATTCGTTGCAATCGCACTGTACTTTGCAATCTTAAAGGTGCGTCCCACTCCGTTCTGTGTTATGGACGAGATTGAGGCTGCACTTGACGAGGCCAATGTTATCCGCTATGCAGACTATATGCGTCTTATGTGCGATAAGACTCAGTTTATCGTCATCACTCACCGTCGCGGCACGATGGAGGAGGCAGACCACCTGTACGGCGTAACGATGCAGGAAAAGGGTGTTTCCAGGGTAATAGAGCTTGACCTTGAAGAGGCTCAGCGCTCTATCGAAACAAACTGATAACAGGAGAAGACAATGGGCTTTTTTGACAAGATGTTTTCGGGACTGAGCAAGACCCGCAAGAATATCGAAGACCTCGAGGAGGTTTTCAGAAACTACGATATTGACGACATTGACTTCTATAATGAGCTTGAGGATATGCTCATCATGGCCGATGTCGGCGGTGAAACCACTGCCAAGATTCTGTACGATTACAAGCACATTCTGCTCCGTCAGCGCATCAATAAGGGCGTAGACGCAAAGGCTGCATTTGTCGGCTATATGAAGTCCATGCTCGGCGATGTGAGCAGTCAGCTGAAGCTTGAAACCAAGCCGTCTGTCATTCTCATGGTAGGCGTCAATGGTGTCGGCAAGACCACCACAATCGGCAAGCTTGCAGCAAGACTCAAAGCCGAGGAGGAGAAAAAGGTACTGCTGTGCGCAGGTGATACCTTCCGTGCGGCAGCAGCAGAGCAGCTCGGCATATGGGCAGAGCGCTCCGGCTCGGATATAGTCCGTCACGAAGAGGGCGGCGACCCTGCATCTGTTGTTTATGACGGCATCTGCGCGGCAAAGGCAAGAGGTGTCGATACCGTCATCATCGACACTGCCGGCAGACTGCACAATAAGGCAAACCTCATGAACGAGCTGAATAAGATTACCCGCGTCATTAAGCGCGAGCTCCCCGATGCGGATATGGAAACTCTTATGGTGCTTGACGCAACAACGGGTCAGAACGGCCTCATTCAGGCAAAGCAGTTCCTTGAAACCGCAGGCATTACGGGCATCGTGCTCACAAAGCTTGACGGCACCGCAAAGGGCGGCATAGTGTTCGCTATTGCTCAGGAGCTTGGTCTTCCTGTTAAGTATGTCGGCGTAGGCGAGGGAATGGACGACCTTATTCCCTTCAATCCGGACGAATTTGTGGAGGCGTTGTTTAAGTGAAGCTGATACTTGCAAGCAACAATGAAAAAAAGCTGAAGGAATTGAAGGAAATTCTTTCGGATATGGATATAGAGCTGCTCTCGCAGCGCGAGGCAGGCTGCGACTTCGAGGTTGACGAAACGGGTTCGACCTTCGATGAAAACGCCTATCTCAAGGCGGTAGCCGTAGTAATGGCAACCGGCGAGGCGAGCATTGCGGATGACTCGGGCCTTATGGTCGAGGCACTCAACGGCGAGCCTGGCGTGTATTCGGCACGCTACGCCCCCGGCGGTCACGAGGCAAGCGACAAGGATAAGTACGAATATCTCCTGTTCAAGCTCAGAAATGAGGAAAACAGAAGAGCAAAATTCGTCAGCAGCATCTGCTGCATTTTCCCTGACGGCGGAATCCTCCGTGCGGTAGGTGAATGCCACGGCGAGATACTGCGTGAGCCGAGAGGTGAGGGCGGCTTCGGCTATGACCCCGTATTTATGCCGGACGGCTATGACAAGAGCATGGCGGAGCTCGGCACAGAGGTAAAAAACAAGATTTCACACAGGGCAAATGCGCTCAGAGAATTTAAGGAGAAACTGAGGGAATATCATGGCACTTTCTAGTAAGCAGAGAGCACAGCTGCGTGGGCTGGCAATGAACGAGGATACAATCATTCAGATTGGCAAGGGCGGAATTACCGAAAACACCGTTACCACGGTTAAGGACGCGCTCAAGGCAAGAGAGCTTATCAAGGGCAAAGTTCTTGAGAACAGCCTGCTTTCCGCACGCGAGGCAGCCGACGCACTCAGCGAGGCCTGCGGTGCAGAAACCGTTCAGACCATCGGCAGCAAGTTCGTGCTGTATAAGCGCAACGCAAAAGAGCCTAAAATAGCTCTTGTAAAAGATAAGAAAAAATGAGAATAGTTATTTACGGCGGCAGCTTCAATCCGCCGCATTGCGGCCATGTTGAGGCGGCGCTGACTGTACAGAAGCAGCTGAAGCCCGACAAGCTGCTTATAATCCCCGCAAGCATACCGCCGCATAAGGCGCTTGCCGAGCAAAGCCCCAGCTCACAGGAAAGACTGCTGCTTACTAAGCTTGCATTCTCCGAGATACCCGAGGCTGAGATTTCGGACATTGAAATTCTGCGAGAAGGCAAAAGCTATTCGGCAGACACACTTGAGCAGCTTATGAGCATCTATCCCGATGCGGAGTTTACCTTTGCAATGGGAACGGATATGTTCGTAAGCTTTGAGGAATGGTATCGATTCCGTTTCCTGCTCGAGAATATGACGCTTGCGGTGTTTGTACGCAATGAGGGCGAGGAAGCGGAGATACAGAGCTTTGCCGAGTATCTGAGGAAAGAGTATGATGCAAGGATTGTAATGCTCAGACATGAGCCCAAGGCAATGAGCTCAACGGATATCCGCGAGCTGCTCAGCCGCAGAATGGGCGCATCGTACCTGCCCGAAAAGGTTTATGAGCGCATAATCGCGGCAGGTGACTACGGCGCAAGGCCCGAGCTGTACTGGCTCAGAGAAAAGTCCTATGCCTATCTCAAGCCCAACCGCATTGCCCATGTGGCAGGCTGCGAAAGCGAAGCGGTAAAGCTTGCTATCAGATGGGGAGAAGACCCTGAAAATGCAGCAGAAGCTGCAATTTTACACGATATTACAAAGAAACTTTTACTTTCCGAACAATTGATGTTGTGTGGTAAGTATGGTATAATAAACGATATTGCCGAGGAGCAGAATGTAAAGCTTTTGCACGCAAAAACCGGCGCTGCACTGGCGAAGGATTTGTTCAACATACGCGATGAGGTGTATGAGGCAATAAGATGGCATACCACGGGCAAGCCCGATATGACTCTTCTTGAAAAGATAATATATATGGCCGATTACATAGAGCCTAACCGCGACTTTGAGGGCGTAGACGAGCTTCGCGAGCTTGCATACGAGGACCTTGATGCAGCGATGGCACTCGGCCTCGAGATGAGTCTTGAGGATATAAGAAGCTACGGCACGGAGCCTTATATCACATCGGTGCAAGCCTATGAATGGTACAAGTCTTATATAGAAAAATAGAGAGACTTCTTTATAAACAGAAGGGATGAAGATAGATATGCAGCTATTTGGCGGCAAGAAAAAGAGCAGACATTCAAGCGGAAAAAGCGTTGAAACAAAAGAAAGAGCAGTAAAAGAAGCTTCATACGAAGAAGAAATATATGAAGTTAATTCTCAGGAAACAGCTTCCGGCAGCAAGGTTGAAGAAATCGTTGCCGATCGCAAGAAAAAGGGCAAGAAGAAAAAGGCAGGCAAGGTTATCCTTATCATTCTGCTTGTTCTTGCAATTCTCGCAGGCGCAGCTTATGTCATAATTGAATATTTCATTGACCCGCCCGAGGGCAATCAGGAGGGCATCAACGGCGCTCCTGCTAATGCAGACCCGAACAGAAAACCCGGCGTATATACCTTCCTCGTAGCAGGTACAGACCAGATAAGCGATAATACCGACACCATTATGGTCGGCAGCTTTGATACCGTTAACGGCAAGCTGAATATTGTCAGCATTCCCAGAGATACACTTGTTAATATCCAGCACGAGGTCAAGAAGGCAAATGCAGCATATCATTATGCTCATTACTACAAGGATATTGAAGGCACCTCCTACTACGGCTGTGACCCCGTACAGAGCATGAGACAGGAACTCGTAAAGAGCATGCTCGGCTTTGATGTAGATAACTTTGTGCTTGTTAACCTCGATGCCTGCGAGCAGGTTGTCGATGCAATCGGCGGCGTTGAGTTTGATGTTCCTCTGGATATGAACTACGACTCCAACAAGCAGAACCTTCACATTCATATCAATAAGGGTCTGCAGACTCTTTCCGGCGAGCAGTTCGTGCAGGTAATGCGCTTCAGAAGCGCATACAGCGGCGGCGACCTTGACCGTATAGAGATGCAGCACAAGCTCCTCAAGGCACTTGCAGACCAGACCCTCACAGTCGGAAATATTCCCAATATATCCAATATTGCACAGATTATTTTCGACAATATGGAAACTGACCTCAGCACCGAAAACATCATCTACTTCATGAAGGAATTCCTCAAGCTCGACAAGGAAGACATTCAGTTTATGACAATGCCCAAGCTCGAGGCAGGCAATGTTTTCGGCTTCAGCTATGTTTTCACCGACATTGACGCATGGCTTGACATGGTCAATGAGTACATTAACCCGTGGAAGACCGAGGTTACCACCCGCAATGTAAACATCGTAACCTTTATGAACGGTAACTTCTATTCAACCACAGGTGAATTAAACGGCGGCGTTGAGTCGTTCTTAGGTTATGACGGCTCAACCTCAACAGAAATATGCCTGTATACAGGCGAGAATACTCAGAACAAGGATGTAAATGCCAATGATGACACCTAATGAGGTCGTAAAAGTAGCCGCAAAGGCACTCAACGATAAAAAGGGCAAGGATATTAAGGTGCTCAAGACCGAAAAGCTCACAACACTCTGTGATTATTTCGTAATCTGCACCGGTACATCCTCAACCCATATCAAAACTCTCACAGACGAGATTGACAAGCAGATGAGCGAGGCAGGGGAGCCCCCTCTGCGCCGCGAGGGTTACCGCTCGGGCAACTGGGTTCTGCTTGACTTCGGCTGTGTAGTCGCGCATGTCTTTACCGAGGATGCAAGAGATTTCTACAAGCTCGAAAGACTGTGGTCCGACGCCGAGGAGATTGATATCTCATCCCTTATTGGCCCCTGCTAAGGGGCGTACCGATGCCGAAAGGCTATAAATAAACAAATAAGGGAGTTATATCAAATGAAATACGATTTTACAGCAATAGAGAAAAAGTGGCAGGCAATCTGGGAAGAAACCAAGCCCTATGCCGCAGTAACCGGAAGCGATAAGCCCAAGTTCTACGGACTGATTGAGTTCCCGTACCCCTCCGGTCAGGGCCTCCATGTCGGTCATCCCCGTCCTTTTACGGCAATCGACATTGTATCCCGTAAAAAGAGAATGGACGGTTACAATGTTCTTTTCCCCATCGGCTTTGACGCATTCGGTCTGCCCACCGAAAACTATGCAATCAAGAATCATATCCATCCCGCAATCGTCACCAAAAACAATATCCAGAACTTCACAAGCCAGCTGAAGATGCTCGGCTACGGCTTCGACTGGGACCGCTGCGTTGACACCACTGACCCGAAGTACTACAAGTGGACACAGTGGATTTTCCTGCAGCTGTTCAAGAAGGGTCTTGCATACAAGGCAACTATGCCCGTCAACTGGTGCACCAGCTGCAAGTGCGTGCTTGCAAACGAAGAGGTTGTCGACGGCGTCTGCGAGCGCTGCGGCAGCGAGGTTATCCGCAAGGAGAAGAGCCAGTGGATGCTGGGCATCACCAAGTACGCCGACCGTCTGGTTGACGATCTGGATGACCTTGATTACATCGAACGCGTAAAGATTCAGCAGAAGAACTGGATTGGCCGCTCCACCGGTACCGAGATTACCTTCAAGACCAACACCGAGGACGATATCACCGTCTACACCACCCGCGCAGATACTCTGTTCGGTACTACTTATGTTGTCATTTCTCCCGAGCATCCTCTGCTCAAGAAGTGGCAGCCTCTCATCAAAAACTGGGACGAGGTCGTTGCATATCAGGACGCAGCTGCTCATAAGTCCGACTTTGAGCGCGGCGAGCTGAACAAGGACAAGACCGGCGTTCGTCTGCAGGGTATTGAGATAATCAATCCCGTTACCAAGAAGATTCTTCCCATGTTCGTTTCCGACTATGTCCTCATGGGCTACGGAACAGGCATAGTCATGGGCGTTCCCGGCCATGACCAGCGCGACTGGGACTTTGCAACAAAGTTCGGTCTGCCCATCGTCGAGGTTGTTGCAGGCGGCGATATCACTAAGGAAGCATTCGTCGCAAAGAGCGATAAGGCCATCATGGTCAACTCCGATTTCCTCAACGGCATGACCGTTAAGGAAGCAATCCCCGCAATGAAGAAGTATGCGGTAGAGCAGGGCTTCGGCAAGGAAAAGGTAAACTTCAAGCTGCGTGACTGGGTATTCTCCCGTCAGCGCTACTGGGGCGAGCCCATTCCTCTTGTAAACTGCGAAAAGTGCGGCTGGGTTGCAATCCCTGAATCCGAGCTGCCTCTGGAGCTTCCCAATGTTGAAAGCTACGAGCTCACCGATGACGGCGAAAGCCCGCTGAGCAAGATGACCGATTGGGTCAGCACCACCTGCCCCTGCTGCGGCGGACCTGCAAAGCGTGAAACCGACACCATGCCCCAGTGGGCAGGCTCAAGCTGGTACTTCCTGCGCTATATGGACCCCCATAACGATAATGAGCTGGTTTCCAAGGAAGCAGAAGAGTACTGGGGACCCGTTGATTGGTACAACGGCGGTATGGAGCACACCACTCTGCACCTGCTGTACAGCCGCTTCTGGCATAAGTTCCTCTATGATATCGGCGTAGTCCATACCAAGGAGCCTTATGCAAAGCGCACCAGCCACGGCATGATTCTGGGCGAGGGCGGCGAAAAGATGTCCAAGTCCCGCGGCAATGTCGTAAATCCGAACGAAATCGTTGACCAGTACGGTGCTGACACTCTGCGTCTGCACATTATGTTCATCGGCGACTTTGAAAAGGCAGTTTCCTGGTCAAACGATGCTGTCAAGGGCTCAAAGCGCTTCCTCGACCGCTGCTGGAATCTGATGGATATGGCAAGCGAGTCCGAGGAATACTCCAAGAAGAACGAAAGCACTGTCCACAAGACCATCAAGAAGGTCGGCAGCGATATTGACGAGCTGAAGATGAACACCGCAATTGCGGCACTCATGACCATGGTCAATGAGTTCTACGC
>JAZUJB010000031.1:0-4232 GCA_045642545.1 Oscillospiraceae bacterium | reverse complement strand
GCGCTTGATGTAGCCGTTGTGGGTGAGGGTGTAGACGCAGTCCTGCTCCTCGATGAGGTCCTCGATATCAATCTCGTCCTCAACATCCTGGATTTCGGTGCGGCGCTTGTCGCCGTACTTGTCGCGGATTGCGATGAGCTCCTCCTTGAGCACGCCCTTAATCTTTTCGGGGTCTGCAAGCAGGTCCTTGAAGTAGGCAATGCGCTCCTCGAGCTCCTTGTACTCGTTTTCAAGCTTCTCGCGGTCAAGACCCTGCAGCGCCTTAAGACGCATATCGAGAATTGCCTGAGCCTGAATTTCGTCAAGACCGAAGCGAGCCATAAGATTCTGTCTTGCATCGTCGTAGCTGCTGCGGATTATGCGAATAACCTCGTCGATATTGTCCTGCGCGATGAGCAGTCCCTCGAGAAGATGAGCTCTCTCCTCGGCCTTGCGCAGGTCGTATTTTGTTCTGCGGACGATGAGGTCCTCCTGGAAGGTGAGGTACTCATCAATGATGTGGCGCAGATTGAGAATTCTCGGCTGAGTCTGATTGTTGACCAGCGCGAGCATTATGATTGAGAAATTGGACTGCAGCTGAGTCTGCATATAAAGCTTATTCAGCACAACCTGCGGATTTGCATCGCGCTTGAGCTCGATGACAACGCGCATACCGTTGCGGTCGGTCTCATCGCGCAGGTCGGAGATGCCCTCAAGGCGCTTTTCCTTGACCTGCTCGGCAATGTTGCGGATAAGCTGGCGCGTGTTGACCTGATAGGGCAGCTCGGAAACGATGATGCGGACTCTGTCCTTGCCGAACTCCTCAAAATCGCAGCGTGCGCGGACGGTAACCTTGCCGCGGCCCGTTGCGTATGCCTGACGGATGCCGCTTCTGCCCATAATGATGCCCTTGGTCGGGAAGTCGGGGCCCTGAACATACTGCATAAGCTCGGTTACGGTAGCCTCGGGATTATCGAGCACGCAGACGCAGGCGTCAATGACCTCAGCCAGATTGTGCGGCGGAATGTTTGTCGCCATACCGACGGCAATACCCGATGAGCCGTTAACCAGCAGGTTGGGGAAGCGAGAGGGAAGAACGCGCGGCTCTTTTCTCGACTCGTCAAAGTTGGGGTCCCAGTCAACCGTGTCCTTTGTGATGTCGCGCAGCATCTCGTCTGCAATGCGGGACATTCTCGCCTCGGTGTAACGGTAGGCGGCAGGGGGGTCGCCGTCGACGGAGCCGAAGTTGCCGTGGCCGTCAACGAGCATATAGCGCATGGAGAAGTCCTGCGCAAGTCTGACCATTGCGTCGTAAACGGAGGCATCGCCGTGGGGGTGATATCTACCGAGTACATCGCCGACGCAGGTCGCGGATTTCTTGAAGGGCTTGTCGCTTGTCAGACCGTCCTCGTACATCGCGTAAAGTATTCTGCGGTGAACGGGCTTCAAGCCGTCGCGAACATCGGGCAGTGCGCGGCCGACAATGACGCTCATTGCATAGTCAATGTAGCTTGTCTGCATTTCGCTTACAAGCTCGGACTCTGTTATTACCTGATTGGGAAACGCTATATCCTCAGGTTTGTAATCTCTGTTATGTGCCATGGTGTTTCACCTCATATATCAAGGTTTACTACATACTGCGCGTTGGATTCAATCCATGCGCGGCGCGGCTCGACCTCTTCACCCATCAGAATGGTGAATATCTCGTCTGCCTTGAGCGCATCGTCAAGAGTGATTCTGCGCAGTGAACGCTTTTCGGGGTCCATGGTGGTGTCCCACAGTTCGTGCGGGTCCATCTCGCCGAGGCCCTTAAAGCGGGAAATGTCAATCTTTGCGTTGGCGCTCTCTCCGCGCATCTCAGCGGAAATCTTATCGCGCTCATCGTCGGAGTAGGCAACTCTGACTGTCTTGCCGCGGCTCAGCTTATACAGCGGCGGTACTGCGGAATAGACATAGCCGTTTTCGATAAGCGGACGCATGTAGCGGAAGAAGAAGGTCAGCAGCAGGGTGCGGATATGCGCACCGTCAACATCGGCATCGGCCATGATGATTATCTTGTGATAACGCAGCTTTTCGAGGTTGAACTCATCGCCTATGCCTGCGCCGAGCGCAACAATCAGCGGATACAGCTTGTCGTTGCCGTAGATTTTGTCGGCGCGTGCCTTTTCTACATTCAGCATCTTGCCCCACATTGCAAGGATTGCCTGGAAGCGAGAGTCTCTGCCCTGGATTGCGGAGCCTGCAGCGGAGTCACCCTCGACGATGTAGATTTCGCACAGACTCGGGTCGCGCTCGTTGCAGTCCTGCAGCTTGTCGGGCATCTGTCCCGATTCAAGACCGGTCTTGCGGCGAACGGACTCGCGCGCTTTTCTTGCTGCCTCGCGTGCGCGGGAGGCGGTCATTGCCTTTTCGAGAATCGCCTTTGCAACGGCGGGGTTTTCCTCGAGGAACTGCTCGAGCTTGTCGGACACGACATTGTCAACGAGCGTTCTCATCTCGGAGTTGCCGAGCTTTGCCTTGGTCTGTCCCTCAAACTGCGGCTCGGTCAGCTTGACGGAGATGATTGCGGTCATACCCTCGCGGCAGTCCTCGCCCGAAAGCTTGTCGTCATTCTTCAGAATGCCTGCCTTTATGCCGTATGCGTTCAGCACACGGGTGAGCGCGGTGCGGAAGCCCGTTTCGTGCATACCGCCCTCGGGGGTGTGAATGTTATTTGCAAACGAAACTATGATTTCGTTGTAGCTGTCGTTGTACTGAAGTGCGATTTCAGCCTCGGAGTCGGCGCGCTCGCCCTTCATATAGATGACCTCGTTGTGCAGAGGAGTCTTGTTCTGGTTGATGTAGCTTACGAACTCGCGGATGCCGCCCTCGTAGCACATCTCGTCCTTCTGCTCCTTGCCCTCGCGCTTGTCCTCGGTGGAGATGAAAAGTCCGCCGTTTAAGAATGCCTGCTCGCGCATACGGGTGTGCAGGGTTTCGTAGTCGTAGACGGTATCGTCAAACATCTCGGGGTCGGGCTTGAAGCGAACGGTTGTGCCGGTGCGGTCGGTGTCGCCTATTATGCGCATCTCCTGAGTGATGTTGCCGCGCGAGAATTTCATCTCGTAAATCTTGCCGTTCTTGTGTACCTGAACGACAAGCCACTCGCTCATTGCGTTAACGACAGATGCGCCGACGCCGTGCAGACCGCCGGATACCTTGTATCCGCCGCCGCCGAATTTGCCGCCTGCGTGCAGAACGGTGAATACGACCTCGAGTGCAGACTTACCCGTCTGCTCCTGAATGTCAACGGGGATACCGCGGCCGTTATCGGTAACGGAAATGACATCGCCCTCCTCGATTACAACCTCGATGCGGTTGCAGTAGCCTGCAAGGGCCTCGTCGATGGAGTTGTCGACTATCTCGTAAACAAGGTGATGCAGGCCCGAGGATGAGGTCGAGCCGATATACATACCGGGGCGCTTGCGGACTGCTTCGAGTCCCTCGAGCACCTGAATTTTCGAGGCGTCATATTCCTGTGTGATTTTCTCGTTAATGTCGGACATACCAAGTTTCCTCCTGCATTCTCTCAGGGCTCCCCTTGAGGGGAGCTGTCAGCGAAGCTGACTGAAGGGTGATTAAGTCTGAATCTGACTGCTTCGTCAATTCTTATGCACACGCCTTCAAACCTTTGAAGAATATCTGAATTACTGAATCTTATTACATCTACGCCGAGGCTTTTTAACTTTTTTGTTCTTTCCTCATCGTATTTTATTGCTTTGTCTTCGTAGTGCTGAGAGCCATCAAGCTCAACAGCAAGCCTTGCTTTACTGCAGTAAAAATCCACAATAAAGCTGTCTATGATTTCCTGCCTTCTGAAACGAACAGGGTACGAGCTTAAAAAGTCATACCACAGATGCCGTTCCTCTTTGGTCATATCTTTTCTTAGTTTTCTTGCAAATCCTAATAGCTGGTTATTTCTCGGATGCTCCATATTACTGTGCCACCCTACCGCCACTTCGTGGCACCTCCCCTCAAGGGGAGGCTATAAAGTAGTTTTTAACTAAAAGATTTTATTTTCATTTGCGCGCTTTAGGAGCGTTTGCGTTGCCATCTGGCTGAGGTAAACCTTCGTCCCCGACTCATCCCTGCAGATGACAAAGGACTTCGGAATATCCTCCGCGACATTGATGACCTGCCCGCTCTTTTCCGCGGCATTCAGATATTTTCTCGTTATATGCGACTGGCTGGTGTTATCAAGGTCAAACACGCCG
>JAZUJB010000030.1:0-3218 GCA_045642545.1 Oscillospiraceae bacterium | reverse complement strand
GATATGGTCGGCGCACGCATTTACGGACTTACTCTCGACGATGTTCCGCACCTCAAGCTCGCTGTTGAAAAGGGCTATTCCGACGGTGTGGGAAGCCTTGATGATATTGATATTCAGGGCGATATTTCAATGTACAACACCAAGTATCCCTATGACCTGTACGACTGCTATCCCGACGATGTCAGGGTAATCAAGGGCAAGGAACGCTGCTGCAAGCAGGGCTGCCAGAACAATCCGCTTACGCTGCTCCAGATTCTCTACAACGATCATCAGGGCAAGGGCGGCTGGACAATGGTTATGGGTAAGGGCCACGACCCCGAGGAAATCGACGCAATTGAGGGCAAGGTGCTTATCGTAGGCGACTGCGCAATCAACGAAGTGGGCGACAGACTCATCAGCCGTCTGGGCAGAAAGAATGTATATCTCAGCCACAAGTGCAACAGCCTTGCCGATTCAGCCGCGGCAATGTTCCACCTTATGAAGGTGGATCCGATGGTTTTCGTGCCGATTAATCCCGTGAAGGCTCTGTACTGCCTCACGCTTTCAAAGCTGCACGGCTCAACCGCGCTTGTTCCCAATCCGTTCTCAAACAAAATTAAGACCGTATAACAGACAAGGTGTGCCTTTTGGGCGGTGCGCCGCAGGCTCTCGGTCTTGATAATATCGATTGGGAGAAGGTCATTGAGGAGACCGTTCCTGAAAAATTCATTCAGCTGAATGCAGCAGCATATCGAGCAGGGAGAGAAGCAATTTAATGAGTAGCTATACAGATGAATACAAGGCAAAGCTATGTACCGCCGAGGAGGCGGTAAAGCTGGTTAAATCCGGCGATTGGGTGGACTACGGTTCAAATAACTCCATGCCGTTTTCACTTGATGCAGCGCTTGCCGCAAGAAAAGACGAGCTGCACGGAGTCAAGGTTCGCGGTAACCTCACACCGGGCCCGATTCAGGTTATAGAGTGCGACCCCGAGATGGAGCACTTCGTTTACAACACATGGCATTGCGGCAGCTACGAGCGCAAAATGTGCGATGCAGGCAGAGCCTTCTTCACACCGATGCTCTTCCGCAATCTTGAGTGGTACTACAAGAATTTCCTCACGGTCAATGTTGCCATGATATCGGTTTCACCGATGGACGAGGACGGCTGGTTCAGCCTTTCCGGCGCGGCAGGCGCGGCAAGTCCTGCGATTATGGTTGCCGAGAAGATAATTCTTGAGGTAAACGAGGCAATGCCGTACATAAACGGCGGCCCCGAAACGAAGGTGCATATCTCTAAGGTCGACGCCGTTGTCGAGGCGGGAAGCCGACCGCTGCTTATGCTTCCGACACCTCCCGTATCGGAGACCGACAAAGCCATTGCAGGCCACATTCTGCCGTTCATTCCAAACGGCGCAACGGTGCAGCTGGGCATAGGCGGTATGCCGAATGCTCTCGGCGAGATGCTTGCTCAGTCCGAGCTGAAGGACCTCGGTATGCACACCGAGCTTTGCTGCGATGCTTATTACTCACTATACAAGGCGGGCAAGCTAACCAATGCCAAAAAGAACATCAACCCCGGCAAGGGCGTTTTTGGTCTTGCTATCGGCTCGCAGGAGCTGTATGACTGGATTGCCGACAACGAGCAGCTTGAGGGCTATCCCCTCAGCTATGTAAACGATACGGCGGTTATCTCATCAATTGACAATATGATTTCCATTAACAGCTGTCTGAATGTTGACCTCTACGGTCAGGTCTGCTCCGAAACCGTCGGCACAAGACAGATAAGCGGCACGGGCGGTCAGCTTGACTTCGTAACCGGCGCAAGCGCATCAAAGGGCGGCAAATCCTTCCTTTGCATGAATTCGGCCTTTACGGATAAGCAGGGCGTAATGCACTCGCGAATTCTGCCGACCTTCACGGGCGGTGAGGTCATCACAACACCGCGCACGCAGGCGTATTATCTCGTCACCGAGTTCGGCGCTGTTAATCTTGCCGGCAAGAGCACATGGGAGCGCGCGGAAGCACTTATATCCATTGCGCATCCGCAGTTCCGCGATGAACTGATAAGCAGCGCGGAAAAGCAGAAAATCTGGCTTCCGTCAAATAAGCGATAAATGTGTAAAAAATGAAATTTGAGGAGATAAAACGAATGGAAAATTTAACATGCCAGGACTTGCTTGGTAAAACTATATTGGTCGGCGTCACTTACTGCACGGCAGAGGGTGAGCTTCTTGAACAGAAGCAGTTTTGGGGCACTGTGATTGAAGCAAATGAAAATGAGATTGATGTCAAGCAAAAGGATGGCAGTATTTTCGCTTTGCCCCCTGACCTTCGCTCAACCAAACCTGCCGAAAAGGGAGAATATACTCTGCAGTCTACCGGAGAAGTCGTAGTTGACCCCGACTTTACGAGTGTATGGATGGTTAAAAAGGATTCGGAAGAAAACTAAACCGACTCTGACTTTTTGAGAAAAATAATTACCCGCCAAAGAGGAACGAATTCCTTCTTGGCGGGTTTTCTTCTTGAAAGTATGGGGGGAGAACTGGGGAGCGCGGCGTGCGAAGCGCCTACGGCACTTCGTGCGCAGAATGTCCCCACTCGCTCGCCGATAAATCGGCAACCGCTCGGGGATGACAAAAGCAGCACGTCGAATAAAAAAACTCCCAAGGAAGAACCTTGGGAGTTGTAATAAGCAGATTAACGCTTGGAGAACTGAGGTGCACGACGTGCGTAGCGCCTTCGGCACTTCGTGACGCATATGGCCCCACTCGCTCGCCGCTTTTGCGGCAACCGCTCGGGGATGCCAAAGGCAGCACGTCGAATAAAAAACTCCCAAGGAATTTCCTTGGGAGTTGTCTTTTGTAAGCTTAACGCTTGGAGAACTGAGGTGCACGACGTGCTGCCTTGAGACCGTATTTCTTACGCTCTTTCATTCTCGGGTCGCGGGTCAGGAAGCCTGCGGCCTTGAGTGCGGGACGGTAGCTCTCGTCAACCAGAAGCAGAGCTCTGGAAATGCCATGACGGATTGCGCCGGCCTGACCGGAAACGCCGCCGCCGTGAACGGTTGCTTCAACGTCGACCTTACCGAGGGTGTCAGTGAGGTTCAGGGGCTGACGAACGATGAGCTTCAGGGTCTCGAGACCGAAGTAATCGTCGATATCACGGCCGTTGATGGTGATAACACCGGTGCCGTTGGGGATAACGTGAACGCGTGCAACAGACTGCTTTCTGCGTCCG
>JAZUJB010000029.1:0-52183 GCA_045642545.1 Oscillospiraceae bacterium | reverse complement strand
TGGCCGTTTTGTCGCTCGTAACCGATATTACCCCCGTGCTTTTTGTCATTGTGTCAGCAATTGCGGGCATTGCAATCAACTGTCTGGGGGTGAAGAATAAATGATGGTTCTTCGCCTTTGGTGGGAGTTTTTCAAAATAGGACTTTTCTCTGTCGGCGGCGGAATGGCAACTCTTCCGTTTCTGTATAATATGGCTGACAGAACAGGCTGGTTCAGCTATGACCAGATTGCCGATATGCTTGCAGTTTCAGAGTCAACACCAGGCCCTATAGGCATAAATATGGCGACATATACGGGCTTCACCACCGCGGGAATACCCGGCTCAATTGCTGCAACCCTCGGCATAATTACGCCCGGCATCATAATTGTTCTTCTGATTGTTGCGGTGCTTGACCGCTTCCGCGGCAACAGATATGTGGAATCTGCCTTCTATGGTTTAAGGCCTGCGTCAACGGGACTTATTGCCGCTGCAGGCATTCTCGTGGTTGAGATTGCGCTGCTGAACACGGAATTATTTGAGCAGACAGGCAGACTACTTGATGTTTTCAACATAAAATCAATCGTGCTTGCGGCAGCATTACTTGTGCTTACGCGATGGGTAAAGCCCACAAAAAAGCTGCATCCGATTGTGTTTATTGCGGCATCAGCCGTTGTAGGAATACTTATATTCTAAAAAATCAATATCGCTCCGAGCAGCGCAAGCGCGCCTGCAATCAGAGCAATCACAAACCGCCCGATTATGTATCGGGCGGTTTTTATATCCGTGCCGTCAAGCATAGCAAGGGTCTGGAAATGTACGGAAACGCCGCCCCAGCCGAGAATAAACGCAGCAAGCGCAAGGCTTAACGGCTCAGCCGAAAGCCCCGACATTGAACCGATGCCGTTACCGAGCTCGAATATTCCGCAAAGCAGAGCGCGGCTTAGGTGAAGCTCTGTGCCGAATGCGGCAGATAAGCTTCCCGCAAGTGAAGAAAACAGACCGGAGTATTCCAGAATGCCCGTAAGTATTGAAAAAGCAACTATAAATCCGCTAACCGACAAGCAGGCTGAAACTGAGCCTTTTACTGAATTAGTAAGCGCAATTGAAAACTGAGGTATGGTAATATCGTCTGAGTTTTCAACAGTCTGAAGGCTCTGCTTAGGTGCAAAGATGATGCCGCCTGCCATGGCGGAAAGAATATGTACGGCGTACAAAAACAAACCGACAGCAGTTGAATTGAATACACCGATGCCTGCGGCACCTATTATAAAGGCAGGGCCGGAGTTGTTGCAGAAAACCAGCAGCCGCTCAGCCTCTGCTTTGGATATTTCGCACTTTTTGCGCATTCCCGCTATGTATGCCGCACCGAGCGGATAGCCCGCTGTTACCCCGATAATGAAAGCGGTGCCGCCGTTACCCGACACCTTGAAAAGCCTTTCGCAGACGGGAGCAAATATTCTGCCGAGTCTTTTTGTTACTCCGAGCTCGCTTAAAAGCATTGTTGCAACAAAAAACGGAAACAGAGAGGGGATAATCAGCTCTGCGCACATTTTCAGACCGTTTGCCGCGGCAGTTGAGGCTGCCTTCGGAAAAACAAGCAAAGCAGCAAATACCGCTAATGCGGTAAAAACCGATAAAATCCTTTTCATAGCATCAGCTCCTTGTCCATGTATTAAGCTATGAATAACGACATAGATTTATACAGCGGAGGTGGTGTGTCTTTGGGCAGAATTAAGGAAAATGCGGAGCTTTTGGCCGACAGACTCGAGCTGCCGTCCGATGCACTTGCGGGCACTGCAAAGCTTACCGTAAACGGCAGACGCAGAGTGCTTATAGAAAACCACAGCGGAATAATTACATACGAGGACAATATGATAGCCGTCAACTGCGGCGCAATGAAGGCGGTAATACGGGGAGATAACCTGAGCCTCGGTGCGATGGATAAGCACGATATGCTTATAATGGGCAGAATTCTGAACATAGAGTTTGAGTAGGTGCAAAATGGAAAAACTGTACAATCTTGCGCGGGGAACGGTACGGCTTGAAATCAGCGGAGCGGAGCCCGAAAGGCTTCTTAACTTCTGCGCTGAAAACGGCATTGAGTTCTGGGATACAAGCCCTAAAAACGAGCTTTGTGTCGGCATAACCGTTCACGCGTCCGACTATCCGAAAATTTTGGAGCAAAACGGTAAAAACGGCTGTGAAATAAGACTTGTAGGCTCAAAAGGCGGCAAAAATATAAGCAAGGCAATACGCAGACGGTACGCATTCTGCATCGGTCTTGGATTTTGCATAGTAATGCTTGCATTGTCGTCAATGTTTGTGTGGAAGATTGAGATTGTCGGCAATGAAAAAATCAGCGATAGCGCCATTCTGCGCTGCCTTGCCGATTGCGGAGTTGAGTACGGCACCTTCTGGCCTGCGCTTTCGTCAGATAATGTGCGCAATGATTTTCTGATGCTGCAGCCCGATATTGCGTGGATGAGCGTGAATGTCCACAATTCCTGCGCGCAGATAATCATACACGAGCGCATAGAAAAGCCCGATATTGTGGACGAGTCGGCATATACGGATATTTCGGCAGCAAAGTCAGGCATAATAACAAAGCTGTCCGTGCTTGAGGGCAGCCCGCTTGTTTCGGTAGGAGATACTGTTCTAAAGGGCGATGTAATAATAAGCGGCACGATGGACAGTGAAACAGCCGACAGCAGATATGTGCGCGCGATGGGGACTGCCGAGGCGCGTACATGGTATGAAATAAACGCGCAGACGCCCTTGTATGAAACTGTAAAAACCGAAAAAAAGCACGCCGGAACAAAATATTCGCTGGTATTTGGCAAAAATCGAATAAAATTTTTAACTGACAGTAGAAATGACAGCTCAAGCTGTGATAAAATAAATCAATTAGAGTATGCATCAATCGGCCGCGCATTTATGCTTCCCGTGGGAATAATAAAAGAGCGGTGCGTTGAGTATGAAACGCAGGTGCAGCGCATAGATGCAGATGCCGCGGCAGAGCGCCTTAAGCAAACGCTCCTTTCTGAGCTTGAGCGGCAAATTGGCGGAGGAAGCATCACCCAGACAAACTTCAGCGTATCCGAGGACGATAAAATGCTGACCGTTACACTCAGAGCGGAGTGCATTGAGAATATAGGAGTACAAGATGATTGAGAGAACGATAGAAGTTGAAAGAATGGAGCATGTAATAAGCGTGTTCGGCTCCTTCGACCAGAATCTGAGAATAATTGAAACCGAGCTCGGCGTTAAGGTACTCGACCGCGATAACAAGATTCATATCTGCGGCGAGGCTGAGAATGTTATGAACGCGGAAAAGGCAATTAACGGCCTTCTGACGCTTGCAATGCGCGGAGAGAATATCGATGCGCAGAATGTAAGATACATTCTCAAGCTCGTATCCGAGGGCAAGGAATCTAAAATTGATGAGCTTGCAAGCGATGTTGTGTGTATAACCGCAAAGGGTAAGCCCGTAAAGGCCAAGACACTCGGACAGAAAACCTATTGCGATGCGATTGCAAATAATACAATCACTCTCGGCATAGGCCCTGCAGGCACCGGTAAAACCTACCTCGCAGTAGCAGCAGCGGTTGCCGCCTTCCGCGCAGAGCAGGTAAACAGAATTATCCTCACCCGTCCCGCGGTTGAGGCAGGTGAAAGACTGGGCTTTCTTCCCGGCGACCTACAGAGCAAGGTAGACCCGTACCTCAGACCGCTGTACGATGCGCTTTTCGATATGCTCGGTGCCGACACCTATCAGAAATACCTTGAGCGCGGCAATATCGAGGTTGCGCCGCTTGCATATATGCGCGGCAGAACGCTTGATGACAGCTTCATTATCCTTGACGAAGCGCAGAATACCTCCCGTGAGCAGATGAAAATGTTCCTTACGCGAATAGGCTTCGGCTCAAAGGTTGTAATAACGGGCGATATTACGCAGATAGACCTTCCCGAGGATAAGGTCAGCGGACTCAAGATAGCAATGAAGGTGCTCGAGGGTATTGACGATATATCTATCTGCCGTCTGACAGGCGCGGATGTAGTGCGCCATCAGCTCGTTCAGAAGATTATCGAGGCCTACGAGGTGTACGATAAGAAAAATCCTCCCGAGGCGGCTAAGAAGCCTGTGGGAACATATAAGAGAAAGAAACAGTGATTATGAAACACGAAGTGTATATTAGCCGCGAGAAGAGCGGGCTCGGCCACAGAAATGCCGCGGCACTGATTAAAAAATCAATTGATAAGGCGCTTGCTGCCGAGGGCATCGATGTCCCCTGCATAATAAGCGTTATGCTGACCGATGATGAGGGCATACACGCAATTAACCGTGAATTCAGGGGAGTGGACAGGCCCACAGATGTACTGTCTTTTCCTCTCAACGAGCTTGAGGCAGGTAATTTCTGCGCAGATTACTGCGAAGCAGACCCCGAGAGCGGGGCAATAATGCTCGGCGATATGATGATTTCGCTTGAGCGCTGCGCGGCGCAGGGTGAGGAATTCGGCCACGGCTTTGAGCGGGAGATATGCTATCTTACCGTTCATTCGGTTTTGCATCTGCTCGGCTATGACCACATTGACGAGGGCGAAATGAAAGCACAGATGCGCGCCCGAGAGAAAGAGATTATGGAGGATAAGTAATGATTACCAAATCAGCAATGATAACAATATGCGGCAGACCCAATGTCGGCAAATCCACTCTTACCAACGCACTTGTCGGTGAGAAGATTGCCATCGTATCGAACAAGCCCCAGACGACACGCAACCGCATAAGCGCAGTTGTAAGCCGCGGCAATACACAGTTTGTGCTTATGGATACTCCGGGCTTCCACAAGCCGAGAACACGCCTCGGTGACTATATGGTCAATGTCGTCAAGGAAAGTGTTGCCGATGTTGATGCCGTAATGCTGCTTGTTGAGCCTATTGCAAATATCGGAAAGCAGGAGGAGCAGCTTATCGAGCGCCTCAAGGAAACTCAGGTGCCTGCGGTTTTAGTAATCAACAAAATAGACACCGTTGAAAAGAGCACACTGCTTGAGGTTATGGCAATGTATTCAGCCGCTCATAGCTTTGATGCAATAATCCCCATCTCCGCAAAAGCTCATGAGGGATTGGACGAGCTTATGGACCAGCTTGACAAGTACGCGGTTGAGGGTCCCCAGCTTTTCCCCGACGATATGATTTCCGACCAGCCCGAAAAGCAGATTTGCGCAGAGCTTGTGCGCGAAAAGCTGCTGCTTTGCCTTGACAAGGAAATACCTCACGGCACTGCTATTGAGGTAACAAAGTTCTCCGAGCGCGAAAACGGCATCATAGATATGGATGTTACGATTTTCTGCGAAAAGGCAAGCCACAAGGGCATCATCATCGGCAAGCAGGGCGCAATGCTGCGCAAAATCGGTGAGATGGCAAGAACCGATATCGAAGCGTTTATGGGAACAAAGGTTTTCCTGCAGACATGGGTAAAGGTCAAGGAAAACTGGCGAGATTCTATGGCACAGCTTCGCAACTTCGGCTATACGGAATAAATAACCACAAATATAATCACCCCTCTGTCAGATACTAAAGACAGAGAGGTGGTTTTATGCCTGATAATTTGTTCTGGCAGGTTTTCACTGATACCGGCGATCCGCTGTGCTGGCTAATGCACAGAGCGGCGGAAAAATCAAATCATAAAGATGGGGCGGGGGAAGACCCTCAGCCCCTCGGATGAGCAGGGTACATATGTTCAAGACGACAAAAGGACTGATACTCCGCGAGGTTAAGTACAAGGAAGCGGACAGAATACTGACCGTTTTGACCGAGGATATGGGTAAGCTTACGGTCAAGGCGCGCGGAGCACTGCGTAAAAGCAGCAAGGTTGCTGCAGCTACGCAGTTATTTGCATTTTCGGAGCTGACCATGTTTGAAAACAAGGGGAGATGGTCGGTTAACGAGGGCTCGACAATTGAAGAGTTCAAGGGACTGCGAAGCGACATTTCCGCCCTTGCGCTTGCAAGCTACTTTGCCGAGTGCGTTGAGGCGCTTTCCGATGAGGACAGTCCCGACCCGAGCATGCTGCAGCTCATTCTGAACTGTCTGTTTGCGCTCTCTAATGAAATGTATGACCAGCAGCACATAAAAACCGCGTTTGAGATGCGCCTTATGCGTATAGCGGGCTACGAGCCGGACCTTTCGTGCTGCTCGGTGTGCGGTGAGCCGAATCCTGCCGAACCGCGCTTCAGCGCGCAAAACGGTGTTATTTGCTGCCGCGAATGCCGCAGCAATACGCTTGAGGCGAATGTCATTTTGTGTCCCGACTCATTGCAGGCACTACGGTATATTCTCTATGCCGAGCCGAGAAAGCTGCTTGCATATTCAATTCCCGAGGAGGCAGCCGAGCGCGCGGCGCGTGCAGCGGAAACCTACTTGCTTACTCAGACTGAACGAAAATTCAGTGCTCTTAACTACTGGAAACAGGTGAAGTAATGGACTTTTTTGAAAAATCACTTAATACCCTTGAGCTGTCTGCCGTTCTTGAAATGCTGGCAGCCGAGGCTGTGTCCGATGGCGCAAAGGAAGCAGTTGAAAAGCTTCTGCCCTCGGACGATAAATTTGAAGTTAAGCGCCGATTAGGCGAAACAAGCGCGGCAAAGACAATGATGGTAGTGCGCGGAAGCCCTTCGTTTTCGGGCATAAAGGATGTAAGACCCTCTCTTTCGCGAGCAGACCTCGGCGGCGCACTCAACACGCGCGAGCTTCTGGACATTGCAAGAGTGCTGCAGTGCGCAAGACTCGTAAGAGCGTATGTTGCAGACGATACGGTCGGCAAGACCTGCATTGATTATCTGTTCACCGCGCTGCACGCAAACAGATTTCTTGAGGAGAAAATCACATCCTCTATCGTCGGTGAGGACGAAATTGCGGACAGCGCATCAAGCGAGCTTGCAAATCTGCGCCGCAAAATCCGTGCAACGAGCGCGAGAGTGCGCGATTCACTGCAGAAAATCATATCCTCTCCGTCGTATGCTAAAGCGTTGCAGGAGCCTATAATTACAATGCGCTCCGACCGCTTTGTAGTACCCGTCAAGGCAGAGCACAAGGGCGCAATCCCCGGTCTTGTGCATGATATCTCATCCTCGGGTGCAACGCTTTTCATCGAGCCTATGGGAGCCGTTAAGGCAAATAACGAGCTCAGAGAGCTTGCGGCAAAGGAAAAGGCGGAGATTGAGCGAATACTCGCCGAGCTGTCCGCTGACTGTGCCGAGCACGCAAACGATATTGCCTCGGACTATAATCTGCTTATTCAGCTTGACTTGATTTTTGCAAAGGCCAAGCTTTCGTACAGACTTGACGGTCAGGAGCCTGAGCTTCGCGAGAAGGGGATAGTCCTGCGCAACGCGCGCCACCCGCTGCTTCCGAAAGATAAGGCAGTGCCTATAAGCCTTGAGCTCGGCGAGGACTTTGATACACTTATAATCACCGGCCCGAATACCGGCGGCAAGACCGTAACGCTCAAGACCATCGGACTTCTGAACATAATGGCGCAGTGCGGTCTGCACATTCCCGCCGATGACGGCAGCGGAGTACCCGTATACCGCCACATTCTTGCCGATATAGGCGATGAGCAGAGTATAGAGCAGAATCTATCCACTTTCTCGGCACATATGACCAACATCGTGCATATCTTAGATGAGTGCGATGACAGCTCACTGCTTCTGTTCGACGAGCTCGGTGCAGGTACAGACCCCACCGAGGGTGCGGCACTTGCAATAGCCATCATCGAGCACGCGAGAAGCCTCGGCGCATCAATTGCGGCAACAACGCACTATGCGGAGCTTAAGGTGTACGCAACAAGCGAAAACGGGATACAGAATGCGTCCTGCGAGTTTGATGTGGAAACGCTTCGTCCGACATACAGACTGCTTGTCGGAATTCCCGGCAAGTCAAACGCATTTGCAATCTCAAAAAGGCTCGGCCTTGATAATGCGATAATTGAGGATGCCAAGAGCAGAGTCGGTGTTCAGAATGCAAGCTTTGAGGCAACTATCGAAAAGCTTGAGCAGACCAGACTTCTGCTTGAGCGCGACAGAACAGAGGCGGCAAAAAAGCTGCGCGAGGCAGAGGAAAGCGCGAAGAAGGCAGCATTCCTGCGAGCTGAGCTTGCGGTAAGGCTTGAAAAGGCGGACGAAAAATCGCGCCGCGAGGCAGAGCGAATAATTGCCGAGGCGCGCAGCACCGCAGAGGAAACCTTTGCCGAGCTTGACGAGATGCGCAAGGCGATAAATGAGGCTGAGGATGCGCAGAAGGTAAACGAAGCGCGCAGCGAGCTTCGCAGAAAACTCAATGAGCACGATAAAAAGCTCAAGGCAGCAGCACCCGAAAAGCCCAAGGAGGAGAAAAAATCCGCAAGACCCGCAGTTGTCGGCGATACGGTCGAGATACTGTCAATGGGCGTTAAGGCTGAGGTCATTGATGTCAATCCCGACGGAAGCCTGAGCCTCAAGGCGGGCATTATGACCGTCAAGGCAAAGCAGAACGAGGTCTGCCTTGTAGAGGGCAAGGCCGCAAAGAAAAAGGTCAGCTATAGCGTGCAGAGCAGCTCAATGAGAAACGCACCCGTAAAATCCGAGATTGACCTTCGCGGAATGGAGTCAATTGAGGCTGTAGCAGCTGCCGAAATGTATATAGATAATGCAGTTATGGCTAAACTCAGTACGGTAACCATTATACACGGAAAAGGCACGGGCGCACTGCGTGCGGCAGTGCAGCAGATGCTCAAACGCAACAAGTTTGTCAAGTCCTTCCGCCTCGGCAGATTCGGCGAGGGAGAAACGGGCGTAACAATAGTCGAATTGAAATAAAAGCAAAGATTTCAACTTGCGAATAATGTGTAAATCTACAAAATAGACAAAATTAGTTGACGGTTTTTTATAAATTTGCTAAAGTAAGGTTAATCTATAAAGATTTAGAGGAGCGGCTAGCATGGTAACAAAAGAAGTAGTTATAAATAATCAGGTGGGACTCCACGCCAGACCCGCGACTTTCTTTATTCAGAAAGCCAACGAGTTCAAAAGCAGCATTTGGATTGAGAAGGAAGACAGACGCGTAAACGCAAAGAGTCTGCTTGGCGTTCTTTCTCTCGGCATCGTAAAGGGCACTGCAGTCAGCCTGATTGCAGACGGCGCTGACGAAGCAACTGCAATTGACACTCTGTCTGAGCTCATTGCATCTGACTTTACTGAGTAATATTTAATTAGACTGATTTTAGGGCGTGTTTTTTGACACGCCCTTGTTCAATATGTGAGAGACAGTATGAAGAGAGAAAACAAAGCAATAGTTGAGATGCTGCTGTGCGCAGCACTATGGAGTATTGCAGGAATTTTTATTAAGCTTATTCCGTGGAATGCCTTTGCAATTTCAGGCTTACGCAGCCTTTTTGCAGGACTGACGATTTTAGTGTATATCCTCATAAAAGGCTACAAAATCAGAATAAACCGACAGACTCTGCTTGCCGGATTTATGATGGGAATGCTGTATATATCGTTTGTCGGTGCAAATAAGCTTACAACGGCAGCAAATGCAATAGTTCTCCAGTTTACAGCACCGCTTTTCGTGGTTGTGTTCTCTGCTATATTCTTAAAACAGAGAATAAAGCGCAATGACCTGATTGCAGTGCTTGTTGCACTTGCGGGCATTTCAATGTTCTTCCTTGATAAGCTTGAAAGCGGCTATGTTATCGGCAACCTTATCGCAATTTTTGCCGGTGCGTGCTTTGCAGGTATGTTCATATTGGTAGGCGAACAGAAAGGTGAGGAGCGATTCAGCACACTGCTTATAGCACAGATATTTGTGTTTTTGGTAGGTCTTCCGTTTGTTGTTGCAACAAAGCCTGATTTTTCGGGACTCCCCGTGCTGTATATAATCATCCTCGGTGTATTCCAGCTCGGTATTCCGTATATACTCTACGCAAAAGCATCAGAGTATTGCCCACCGCTTGCCTGCAGTATGCTCAGTGCCGTTGAGCCCCTGCTCAATCCGGTGTGGGTGGCTATTTTCGACGGCGAAAAGCCGGGAATTTACGCATTAATCGGCGGAATAATCGTTATTGTTACCGTAACCGTGTGGCTTGCGATAGGTAATAAAAAAGTAGAGGAAGACTATGCCTGACACCCTGCTGAAAAAAGCAAACAATCTCCCGATGAAGCCCGGCGTATATATTATGCTGGACTCATCGGGCAAAGTCATATATGTGGGTAAAGCAAAGAAGCTCAAAAACCGCGTTACAAGCTATTTCCGCGGCAGCCATCTGCCCAAGGTTGCGGCAATGGTGGAAAAGGTTGCGGACTTCAATGTAATTGTTGTCGACTCGGAGTTTGAGTCGCTCGTGCTGGAAAACTCGCTTATCAAGCAGCATCAGCCGCATTACAACATTCTTCTCAAGGACGATAAGGGCTATCCGTTTATAAGATTGGACAAAAGCTCTGAATATCCGCGCTTTGAGATAGTAAACAAGCCGTCAAAGGACGGCGCAAGGTATTACGGCCCCTACGGTGGCAGAGGAATGTCAAAGGACATTATCGAGGTCGTTAGCAAGGCCGTCGGCTTACCGAGCTGCAGCAAAAAATTCCCGCGTGATATAGGAAAGGGCAGACCCTGTCTGAACTACCATATGGGAAGCTGCAGAGCGTGGTGTCAGGGCAACGGCACAAAGGTCGAGTATGATGCCGCAATTGAAGAAGCGGGACTTATTCTTGAGGGTAAGACAAAGGAACTTCTTGAAAGCCTTACGGAGGAAATGAACGCTGCAGCCGAAGAACTGCGCTTTGAATATGCCGCGCAGCTTCGCGACCGCATAAGAGCAATTGACGGATTGGCAAACAAGCAGCGGGTAATCGCAACCGCATTTGCCGATACCGATGCGATAGGCTTCAAGCGCGGAGCAAAAAGCTGCTTTGTTGTACTTCATTTTAACGACGGAGCGCTTACCGCGAAGGACTTTGAGCTTATGCAGGAGCCGCTTGAGGATGACAGCGAGGCTGTGTCCGCACTTGTCCGTCAGTACTATTCGGCTAAAGGAGCATACCCAAAGCATATTCTGCTGCCCTGCGAATGCGAGGACAGGGAGGAACTTGAGCAGCTGTTTTCAGCAATGGCCGAGCATAAGGTTTCAATTGAAGTGCCCGTACGCGGTGACAGAGCAAAGCTCGTTGAGCGCGCGAATATGAACGCAGACGAGGAAATTCTGCGTTCAACAACGGTTGAGCAGCGCAGAACGGGAACGCTGCAGTGGTTGCAAAAGGCATTGGATTTGCCCGAGTATCCGTCAAGAATAGAAGCATTCGATGTGTCAAACCTCGGGGATACGGGAATTGTCGCGGCAATGACTGTTCATAAGGACGGAAAGCCGCTCAAGCGTGACTACAGAAAATTCCGGATGAAGGACATTGACATTCGCGATGACTATGCAAGTATGCGTCAGGCGGTTTACCGCAGATTTTCGCGGTATAAGGACGGCGATGAGAAGTTTGACAAGCTGCCGCAGCTGCTGCTTATTGACGGCGGAATTACTCACGCCGCTGCAGCAAAAGAGGTGCTTGACGAGCTCGGCATCAGTGTTCCCATATTCGGTATGGTCAAGGATGACCGTCACCGCACACGCGCCCTTGTAACACCCGAGGGCAGGGAAATCAGCATAAATACAAACCAGGTGGCGTTTTCGTTCATCGGAAATATTCAGGAGGAAACGCACCGCTTTGCAATTGAGTATCAGCGCCTTTTGCGCAATGAGAGCATCGGCTCGGAGCTTTCTAAAATAAGCGGAGTCGGTGAAAAACGCAAAAATGAGCTGCTGAAGGCGTTTAAGACCATAAAAGCAATAAAGGCGGCAGGCTTTGACGAGCTTAACGCAGTGGTGCCGAAGAATACCGCTTCGGCAGTATATAATTACTATCACGCAGGTGAGGAAGAAAAATGAGAGTTATCAGCGGAACAGTACGCGGAAAAAGATTAAAGGAGCCCTCCGACTACAGTATCAGACCCACAACCGATAAGGTCAAGGAATCAATTTTCAACATCATTCAGTTCGACATCGAGGGCCGCAATGTGCTCGACCTATTTGCAGGCACGGGTCAGCTCGGCATAGAATGCTTAAGCCGCGGCGCAGCCTCGGTTACCTTCGTTGACCAGAGTAAGGAAGCAATATCCATCGTAAAGCAGAATCTCAAGACCTGCGGACTTGAAGCGCGCGTTGTGCAGGACGATTCAATTGCATTCCTCAGCCGAGGTGCAAAGTACGATATCATTATTCTTGACCCTCCGTATGCTACAAACCTGCTTGATAAAGCGTTGGAAATCATCAATTCCGTTGACATATTGTCCGAAGGTGGTATAATTATGTGCGAAAGTGCGCGCGAAAAGCACATGCCGGAGCTGAAATCGCCTTATTTTATGCGTAAGGAGTACAATTACGGCAAAGTAAAACTTACCACATACGGCAAGGAGACAAATATATGAGTCTTGCTATATGCCCAGGAAGCTTCGACCCCATCACACTCGGGCATCTCAACATTATCAGACGAGCATCCAAAATCTTTGACAAGGTTGTTGTCTGCATAATGGTCAACTCAAGCAAAACAAAACCGATGTTTTCGATTGAGGAACGCGTAGATATGGTACGCAAGGTTGTTGAGCGTTTTCCGAATGTCGAGGTCGATACAAACAGCGGGCTGCTTGCGGAATATGCCAAGAAGTACGATAATCCCGTTGTTGTAAAGGGAATGAGAGCCGCATCTGATTTTGAATACGAATTTCAGATGAATATCATAAACAAGAAAATCAACCCCGAGCTTGAAACAATGTTCCTCACGGCAAGTGAAAAATACACCTTCCTCAGCTCGTCTGCAGTCAGAGAAATGGCGTATTACGGTGCCGACCTTTCAGGGTTTGTGCCTTGCGAAATCATTGATGAAATAGAGAAAAAAGCTCAGTCATGGAGGCGCTGATATGAACGATAATAAAGTTGAAGTAATGGAACTCATCGAAAACCTGTATACCATGGTATCCGAAGCATGGGGCGTTCCCCTCGGCAATGATAAGTGCATTGTTGAGCGCGAGGGCGTTCTTGAAATCCTCAACGAAATCAAGACCCGCTTACCCGTTGAGCTTTCCGAGGCAAAGAGACTTGTTTCCGCAAGAGATGAGTTTATAGGCAATGCAAAGCGCGAGGCAGAGTCCGTTCGCAAGAATGCAGAGGACAAGGCACGCGAGCTTCTCGAGGAGCAGGAAATCGTCAAGAAGGCAAAGGCACACAGCGTTCAGCTCGTAACCGATGCAGAGTACAAGTCCAAGGAGCTTCGCCGCGTTGCAAACGAGTATGTTGATGATATTCTCCGCCGTACCGAGGAGACTGTAGGCGCCGCTCTCAAGTCCATTAACCAGTCCCGCGCAAGCTTCAGAAGCCTGCTTGGCACAGTTGACGCTGCAGAGGATGCAGAGGAAACCGAAGAGTAATTAAACAAATTTCACACAAATGAGCTGCTTTTAAAAAGCGGCTCATTTTTTAATGGAAAAATCGGAAAAAGTGCTTGCAATTTATGGTGTGTACCTCTATAATTAAATCGATGTGGTGAAAAGTGGTGCAAAGTGCATCGAAAGCCCACGAATTATGGAGGTGAGGAGCTTGACAGGTGAATATCAGCATACGCTTGACTCAAAGGGCAGGCTCTTTATACCCGCTAAGCTGCGCGAGGAGCTCGGCGAAGTGTTTTATATCACACTTTCCATGGACAAGTGCCTTTCTGCGTACAGCGCTGAAAACTGGAAGGTATTTTCCGACAAGGTAAATGAAATGAGCTATGTCAAGCAGCGCAAGATGCGTCCGCTTTTTGCATATGCGGCAAAGTGCGAGCTTGACAATCAGGGCAGAACGCTTATTCCCGCGCACCTGCGCGAGTATGCCGGCCTTGTGAAGAATGTTACCGTTGTCGGCTGCAATAACCATGCGGAGCTTTGGGATGAGTCAAGCTGGGCTGAGGTCCATGCCGAGGAAATCAGACCCGAGAATATTGCTTCCGTAATGGAAGAGCTGGAGTTTTAAATGGAAACACCTAAGCACATATCCGTTCTTCTGGATGAATGTATTGAAAATCTGAATATTAAGCCCGACGGAATATATGTTGACGGCACACTCGGTCTCGGTGGACACTCCGAACAGATTCTGAAGCGCCTTGAAAAAGGCAGATTAATCGGAATTGACCGTGATGAGTCTGCGATAAGACGAACGGGTGAGAGATTAAAGGCATATGCCGATAAAATGACGCTGGTGCACGGTAACTTCAGCGATGTTGCATCGATTCTGGACGATCTCGGAATTGACGGCGTTGACGGAATGCTGTTTGACCTCGGTGTATCTTCGCCTCAGCTTGATGAATCAGAGCGAGGCTTTTCCTATATGAACGATGCTCCGCTGGATATGCGAATGGATAATACAAGCGCGCTGACGGCATGGAATGTTGTCAACGAGTGGCCCGAGAGTGAGCTTGTCAGAATTCTCCGCGATTACGGCGAGGAGCGATTTGCGAGAAAAATTGCCTCAAGAATTGTTGAGCGCAGGGCGGTAAAGCCTATTGAAACAACGCTCGAGCTTGTTGACGCAATAAAATCCGCAATGCCCGCCGCGGCGCTCAGAGAGAAGCAGCATCCTGCAAAGCGCAGCTTCCAGGCAATCAGAATTGCCGTAAACGATGAGCTCGGCGCGGTTGAGGAAATGATGCGCACAGCACCCGACAAGCTGAATGTCGGCGGAAGACTCTGCGTCATCAGCTTCCACTCTTTAGAGGACAGAATAGTAAAGACCTCGATTGCAAACCGTGAAAACGGCTGCACCTGTCCGCGCGAGGCACCGATTTGCATCTGCGGATTTGTGCAGACGCTGAAAAATGTACATAGAAAACCGATAATACCGGGTGAGGATGAGCTGAATTACAATCCGCGCGCAAGAAGCGCAAAGCTTCGCGTTGCCGAGAGAGTGTAGGTCATTATGGCAAAAGTAAGCTCAATACCTCAAATCGAGTATGAATACAGCAGCATAAAAAAGTCAGCGCCTAAGAGGAAGCAGAGTAAAAAACGCAGCTTTCGCAGGGTGATATCCTCGTTTCTGACGGTTTTGCTGTCAGCGGCTGCTGTGCTTATGCTGATAAAGGGTATATTCATCCGAATTGAGCTTACAAGGCAAAACGATGTAAATGTCAGGCTTGAGCAGCAGCTTGGCAGTCTGCTTGAAGAAAACAGACGGCTGAGCATCAGATACGAATCACAGATTGATTTGGCTGAGCTTGAGGAATATGCAAAAAATGAGCTTGGTATGCAAAAGCCGGGCATAACGCAGACAAAGAAAATTGATACTGAAACTCAGGACAAGGCTGTAAAGCTGGGTGTTGCTGAGAAAACAGGGTTAGCAGATAAGATAGGCGATTTGATAAGCATAATTTCTGATGCGCTGTTATAGGATGTCAATAGACAACCTGATGCGCCAAAGGAGCAGCTATGCAAAAATCGCAGAAGTCCGATAATCTCAGCCGCAGCCCAAACAGAACGATGCTCCGCCGCACACTATTCCTGATGGCAGTGTGCGGCATACTTGCGTTTTTGGCACTTGCCGCAAGACTGTATGTCCTGCAGATAAGAGACCATGAAAAATATGAGGAGCTGGCAATAGGTCAGCAACTCCGGGAAACGGGAGCCTCAGCCTCACGCGGAACAATCTACGACTGCAATATGAACATTCTTGCGATGAGCGCAAATGTCGAGAATGTGTACTTAAGCCCCGCGGAGATTGAAATGTACGGCGAGGACGCCGAATTCATAGCAGAAAATCTTTCGGAGATACTCGACCTTGACTATGACGAGGTTCTTGAGAAAACAAAAAACACGGGCTCATGGTATGTAACCGTTGCAAAAAAGCTTGAGCCCGAGCTTGCGGATAAAGTAAGAAAATTCAAGCAGGATAACAAACTAAAGGGCGTACGACTTGAAAGCGACACCAAGCGCTATTATCCGTATTCATCGCTTGCCTGCCATGTGATAGGCTTTGTCGGCACAGACAATGTCGGACTTGACGGTATAGAGGCGCAGTATAACTCAGCGCTTTGCGGCACCTCGGGCAAATACATGCGCGCAACGAATGCCTACGGCACAGACCTTCTGTTCAATCAGTTTGAGGGCTATTACGGGGCTGAAAACGGCTGCGATGTGGTAACAACTATTGACCTCAGCATACAGCATTATGTTGAAAAAACGCTGTATCAGGCGGTTGAGGACTACGATATTCAAAACGGTGCGGGCGCAATTGCAATGGATGTCAACACAGGCAAGATACTTGCAATGGCGTCAATCGGCGGCTATGACCTAAACAATTTCCTTGATGTCAGTGATGAAGCTCAGGCAATGATTGACGGCGCTCAGACGCAGGAGGAAAAGGAACAGCTGCTTGCCGATGCGCAGAGGCTTCAGTGGCGTAACAAAACGCTTTCTGATACCTATGAACCCGGCTCGACCTTCAAGATAATAACCTTGTCGATGGCACTCGAGGAGGGAGTTGTCGACATTGATGACAGCTTCAGCTGCGGCGGAAGCGTGCAGGTGCAGGGCAGAACGGCACCGGTCAAGTGCTGGAAAACAACGGGCCACGGCGGTCAGACGCTAACTCAGGCGGTTCAGCATTCCTGCAATGTAGCCTTTGTTAATATCGGTATGCGCGTAGGCGCCGAAACCTTTTACAAGTATTGCGATGCCTTCGGCTTTTTGAGTCTTACAAATGACAGCTCCGAGCAGCTTACAGCCAAAACGGGGATAGACCTCGGCGGCGAGAGTGGCAGCATATGGTGGAGCAAGGATATATTCTGCAGCGAAAAGAACAAGTCGCAGCTTGCGGCGGCATCATTCGGTCAGACCTTTACAATTACGCCGCTGCAGCTTATTACTGCAGTGAGTGCGTGCGTTAACGGCGGCAGGCTGATGCAGCCCTATGTCGTAGAAAGTTTACTGGACGAAGACGGCGTAACGGTGTATAATCATAAGCCTACGGTTGTACGGCAGGTGATAAGCGAGGAAACGAGCAAAACCGTGTGCTCGATTCTCGAGCAGGTCGTCGGAGACCCCAAGGACGGAACGGGCAAGAATGCCGCCGTAGCCGGCTACCGAATAGGCGGTAAGACCGGCACCTCGGAAAAGGTAAGCCTTGAGGCGCAGACCGGTAAAAAGGACTACATAGTTTCCTTTATCGGCTTTGCTCCTGCAGACAATCCGCAGATTGCACTGCTTGTAATGCTCGATTCACCGAGCAGCGAGTCGGGAATATACATAAGCGGCGGTATGATGGCAGCGCCAACTGTCGGCAAAATGTTTGCCGATATTCTGCCGTATATGAATATTGAACCGCAGTACAGCTCAGATGAGCTTGAAAAGATGGATAAAAGTGTCCCGAATATTGTGGGACTGAGCGTGTCCGAGGCGAGCAAAGCTCTTGAGGAAGCAGGCTTCAGCGTAAGAAAAATCGGCAGCGGTGCTGAGGTCAACAATCAGCTGCCCGCGGCAAACTCGGTTGTTGCCGACGGCAGCACGATTATCATCTATGCCGATGCTCAGCCGTCAGCGAGCCTTGAAGCTATGCCCGATATAACGGATATGAGCTACTCCGAGGCTGTTGAGCTTCTCGGCACCTACGGACTTTTTGTCAGCACCGATGCGGTGATTGAAAACCCCGCAGAGCAGAAGATAACAACCCAAAGCGTGCAGAGCGGAAGCTCGGTAAAGCACGGAACAATTGTTGAGGTAACACTTCTTTCGCTTGATGATAATATGCTCGGAAGATATTGATACAGAGGAAAAAGTATGAAGCTAAAAGAAATAGTAAAAGACATTGATATTGTCGTAATGTCGGCTGATGCAGAGCTTGAAATAAGCGGTATCAGCTACGATTCCCGCAAGACAAAGCAGGGCGATATTTTTGTTGCAATTACCGGCTTTGAGTCTGACGGCTATAATTACATTCCGTCTGCAGCGCAGAAGGGCGCTGCCGTTGTGATCTGCGAAAAGAAGCCGCAGATTGACATACCTTATGTAATCGTTTCCGATTGCAGATATGCGCTTGCAATTTTAAGCCGCAACTTCTTCGGAAACCCTGCAGGCGAGATGAAAATCATCGGCATAACGGGTACAAACGGCAAGACAACAACCACCTACATTCTCAAGCATCTGCTTGAGGCAAAGCTTGACGCAAAGGTCGGCCTTGTCGGAACAAACGGCAATATGATAGGCGATGAGTTTATCCATACCGAGCGCACAACGCCCGAAAGCTACGAGCTTCAGCAGCTTTTCCGCGAGATGGCAGATTCAGGCTGCACCCATGTCGTAATGGAGGTTTCCTCGCATTCACTGGTGCTCAACCGTGTTGCAGGAATTGAATTTGAGGTTGGCGTGTTTACAAACCTCACGCAGGACCACCTCGATTTCCATCACACGATGGAGGAGTATGCCGAGGCAAAGGCAAAGCTCTTTACAATGTGCAAAACGGGCTGCATAAATGCCGACGATGAATGGCATAACAAAATGTGTGAGAATGCAAGCTGCAAGCTTATAAAATTCTCCGCAGAGCGCAACGATGCAGACCTTGTTGCAAAGGATATTAGACTTTCGGCCGCGGGCGTTCGCTTCTGTGCAGTTACCGAAAAGGGACTTGAGTTTATTAAGCTTGCAATCCCCGGTAAGTTTTCAGTGTACAATGCACTCGGTGTTACTGCTGCGGGTCTTGCACTCGGCATCAGCCTTGCAGAATGCGCTGACGCACTTGGCAGCGCAAAGGGTGTCAAGGGCAGAATGGAGCTTGTGCCGACCGAGGATGACTACACAATTCTCATTGACTACGCACATACCCCCGATGCACTTGAAAATGCGCTCAAGGCACTGCGCAGCACCGAAAACGGCAGACTTGTTGTGCTGTTTGGCTGCGGTGGTGACCGCGACAGAACAAAGAGACCCATTATGGGCGGAATTGCCGCCGAAAATGCCGACTTTGTCATTGTAACCAGCGATAACCCGAGAACAGAGGACCCCGAAGAGATAATCAGTGAGATAGTATCGGGCATAAAGGGCAGAAAGAACCAGTACAAGGTTATCTGCGACAGACCCGATGCAATCAGATGGGCAATTGACAACCATATGCCGAATGATGTAATATTGCTTGCCGGCAAGGGTCATGAGGACTATCAGGTTGTCGGTCACGAGAAGCACCATATGGACGAGAGAGAAATCGTTGCAGAACATATAGAGAAGAGGAAAAACAGATGACATTTAAGCTGATGCTCGCTTTCCTGCTTGCATTTTTAGTTGCCGTAGTAGTCGGCAAATACTATATTCCCTGGCTCAGAAAGATGAAGGCAGGGCAGGAGATAAAGGAAATAGGCCCGTCATGGCATATGTCCAAGACCGGTACACCGACAATGGGCGGCGTAATCTTCATTGCAGGCTGCATCATTGTATGTCTGACAGTCGGCTTCAGCGCAATGCAGAACGGCGACTATGCACACATCTTTGTGCTGCTGTTTGCACTGGTGTTCGGTGCAATCGGTTTCCTTGATGACTGGGAAAAGCTGCGCAAAAAGCAGAATCTCGGTCTGAGCGCAAAGGCAAAATTCCTGCTCCAGCTGGTTGCAGCACTTGTGTTTGTGCTGCTTATGCGCAAGCTCGGATATGTTTCAACACATCTTTATATTCCTTTCTGGAATGTTGAGGTCTATATCCCCGAGGCAATTTACTTCATTCTTGCTGCATTCATCATTGTCGGCACCGTAAATGCGGTCAATATTACCGACGGTGTTGACGGCCTTGCAAGCGGCACCTCAATGCCTGTATTCTTCTTCTATGTTGCGGTAACATTCCTGTGGGGTGACCGTTATCTGTCCCTCGGCATCTTCGCATCTGCGCTGATGGGCGGACTTCTCGGCTTCCTTATGTATAACTTCAATCCCGCAAAGGTATTCATGGGCGATACCGGCTCACTGTTCCTCGGCGGTGCGGTTGCCGCCTTGGCATTTGCATACGATATGCCGCTTATCCTGATAACCCTCGGCATTGTGTTCATAATCGAAACTCTGTCCGATATCATTCAGGTTGCGTATTTCAAGCTCACTCACGGCAAGCGCGTGTTCAAGATGGCACCGTTCCATCATCATCTTGAGATGGGCGGCTGGACGGGCAAAAAGTGGAAGGAAAAAGAGCTTTTCTGGCTGTTTACGGGAACCTCCCTTATTTTTGCAATAATTTCATTTGTAGGAATATATAATCGTTTCCAGTTCTGATATTCGGAGGAAACAGGTATGCAGTATGGCAGTACCGGATTCGTAACACGGGAAACGAAAGATAAAGCGAAACGCGCAGGTATGGATATACCGTTCCTCGTGCTCGTATTACTTTTGCTTACTATCGGAGTTACAATGGTGCTGTCTGCAAGCTTTGCAAGAGCGTACTATGACCCCGGCAATGTAACCGGCGGAAACCCGGCATATTACTTTATCCGCCAGCTTATATTTGCACTCCTCGGCATAGCGGCAATGATATTTGCCTCGCGGCTGCCGATGGGCTTTTACAAAAGGTTTTCAATACCGATTTTGCTGATTGCAATTGCACTTTTGCTGCTCGTGCCGCTTATCGGCGTGGAGGCAAACGGCGCAAAACGATGGATAGGCATAGGCAGCCTTACGCTGCAGCCGTCGGAGATTGCAAAAATCGGTATCATATTGGCCTTTGCAGTGATAATCTGCAATAACCGCGGCAGGATGAAAAGCTTCAGATACGGCATCCTGCCGTTTGTGGCAATTCTGCTGGTAGTTGTAGGTTTGCTTGTGCTTGAGCCGCATTTTTCGGCATCAATCATAATTGTCGCAATCGGCGGTGTGATGATTTTTCTCGGCGGCGCAAGGCTTGTATGGTTTATCGCTGCGGCAGTTGCGGCAGGCGGAGGAATTGCCGTTTTGCTTACGATGTTTCCGTATGCCTCAACCAGAATTACAACATGGCTTGACCCGTTTTCCTCAACCTCGGATGAGGGCTATCAGATTGTACAGTCGTTGTATTCAATCGGCTCGGGCGGCCTTACGGGACTCGGACTCGGGCAGGGAAGGCAGAAGTATCTTTATCTTCCCGAGGAGCATAACGACTTCATCTTCTCCGTTGTGTGCGAAGAGCTCGGCTTTATCGGCGCGCTGCTTATTCTGACACTGTTTGCGCTGCTCATCATACGCGGCTACTGGCTTGCTATGCACGCAGCCGACAGATACGGATTTCTTGTCGGTGCAGGTATAACAACGCTGCTTGCCATTCAGGTTATACTGAATGTGGCGGTTGTTACAAACCTCGTTCCATGCACCGGAATATCGCTGCCGTTTTTCAGCTACGGCGGTACAGCACTGCTGATTCAAATGGCGGAAATGGGAATAATTTTGAGTATGTCAAGGGATATACCTGCCAGACGGGCAGGATAGAAAGGACACATAGATATGAGATTTATGTTTGCGTGCGGTGGCACAGCAGGCCATATCAACCCCGCAATTGCGGTTGCGGGCAGACTGCGCGAGCTTATGCCCGACTGCGAGATTCTGTTTGTCGGCTGTGTACGGCAGATTGAAACAAAGCTAGTCCCCAAAAGCGGATATGATATAAAGACCGTAAGAGTGTGTAATATCAGCCGTGAAAAGAATATCCGCGGACTGCTTCATAATATAAAGGCACTGTATTTCCTCATTAAATCAACAATCCAATCGAAGAAGATTATTAAGGACTTCAAGCCTGACATTGTTATCGGTACGGGCGGCTATGTCTGCTACCCCGTGCTGAAAAATGCGGCAAAGCTCGGAATACCCACCGCCGTTCACGAGAGTAATGCCGTTCCGGGTCTTACAACAAAGATGCTCTCAAAGTTTGTTGATAAGATAATGCTCGGCTTTGAGGAAAGCAGAAAGTTCTATAAGCATAAGGAGAACACCTGCGTAACGGGCACACCCGTAAGAGGCGAGTTTGCATCTTACACTAAAAATCAGGCAAAGGCGGAGCTCGGTCTGTCTGCTGATAAGCCGCTTGTCGTGTCCGTTTGGGGCTCTCTCGGCGCTGCAAATATGAATGCGTCAATGTGTGAATTTATTCGCCTTGCAGGAAAAAATCCGGGCTTTAATCTCATTCACTCCGCCGGCAGCGAGGGCTATGAGGAAATGGTTACCGCGTTGCAGGAGACAGTTCCCGACTATGAGAAAAACGGAATGGATGTCAGAGAGTACATATACGATATGCCGCGCGTAATGGCGGCTGCCGATATTGTGCTTTGCCGTGCAGGCGCGTCAACCGTGTCTGAGCTGACCTATATGCACAAGCCGACAATCTTCGTTCCCTCACCGTATGTAACTAACAATCATCAGTTCAAAAACGCAAAGGTGATTGAGGATGCAGGCGGCGCAAGAATATTTGAGGAGAAATTCCTCGACCCTGCAGAGCTTCTTGAGGAGGTAAAGCGCATACTGTCCTCGGAAAAGGAGCTTGAAAAAATGTCCGCCGCAATGGCAAAGCTTGCAATGCCCGAAGCAACGGATATCATCACAGAGCAGATTCTTTCGCTCTGCGCAGAAAAATAACACAAAACAGCCTCGCAGCATAGAATGACCTGATTTCAGATTCTTTTCTGCGAGGTTTTTTTATGGCTATATGGCATATAAACGGCGGAAACCGCCTTGAAGGAGCGTGCTTCGTTCAAGGCTCAAAAAATGCTGCGCTGCCGATTTTAGCGGCATCGGTTATATCGCCCTGCGTGACTGAACTGCTGAATGTGCCGCGGCTGAGCGATGTCGATTCAACATTGCGCATTCTGCGGTGTCTCGGATGTACTGCAGAGCAGCAGGGAAACGATGTGTACATAGATTCAACAGAGGTTTCGTGCAGCGCAATACCGCGCGAAATGATGGAAAAAATGCGCTCGTCGGTGCTGTTTATGGGTGCGCTGCTTGCGCGCTGCGGCGAGGTGCATCTCACCGCACCCGGCGGCTGTAAGCTCGGCGCAAGACCGATAGACCTGCACATAAGCGCGATGAAGTCATTGGGTGCGGAGGTTGAGGAAAACGGCTGCGAAATAATCTGCCGTGCTGCTAAGCTTACGGGAAACAGAATTGATTTACCGTATCCGAGCGTCGGAGCAACGGAAAATGCGATGCTTGCCGCCTGCGCGGCAGAAGGTGAAACCGTCATCACTGGCGCTGCGCGTGAGCCGGAGATAGTTGACCTGCAGGAGTATCTTCGCAAGCTCGGCGCATATATCAGCGGTGCAGGCACAAATACCGTAACCGTTTCGGGCTTTTCGGCCGAGCGCCATATCGGTCATCGAATTATTCCCGACAGAATTGCGGCCTCAACATTTTTGTGCGCGGCAGCTGCCGCAGGCGGAGATATTGAGCTTCGGGGTGTGGATTCAAGGCAATTTTCGCGCTTACAGCACTTCCTAAATTCAGCAGGCTGTGATATAATACCGTCAAAACGCAGCGTACGGCTGATTTCGGACGGACATCTTCACGCAACTGAGGGCGTTGTTACAGGTCCGTATCCCGAGTTTCCGACAGATTCTCAGCCGCTGCTTATGGCGGCAATGCTGAAGGCTGACGGAATGACGGAGTTTACCGAAAATGTATTTGACAGCCGTTTTTGCCACGCAAGGCAGCTTATCCGCTTCGGCGCGGATATCGGCATCGAGGACAGAAAAGCAGCTGTGTGGGGCGTGAGAAACCTCAAGGGCACAACCGTAACGGCAACTGACCTGCGCGGCGGTGCGGCAATGATAATTGCGGGACTTTCGGCAGAGGGGAAATCCTCGGTTGTTGACAGCGGCCACATTGCCCGAGGATATGAAAACCTTGATTATAAACTGCGCTCACTCGGCGCAGATGTGTTTATGGAGATTTAATAAATGTCAAGTACCAATGATTACTTCAAAAAGCCTGCGGAGAAGGGCAGCAGAAAAAATGCGCATAGTGCGTTATACAGACCGATGACATTTTTCCTGATAATCGTGGCAATAATATTTGTCATGAGTGTGTTCTTCAAGGTATCCAAAATTGAAGTTCAGGGAAATGTCAAATATTCCTCGGAGGAGATAATCTCGGCTTCCGGTATTCATACCGGCGATAATCTGTTTTTCATCAACAGAATCGGCGCCGGAAGCCGTGTAGTTGTAAAGCTGCCGTACATCGACTCTGTGAAAATAACGCGCAGCCTGCCCAACCGTGTAACGCTTGTTGTTGAGGAGAGCAAGGCGGTTGCCTGCGTCGATGTAGGCGATGAGATATGGAGCATCAGCCAGACGGGCAAATTCCTCAGTGCAATAGAGAAGAAGGATGCTCAGCTTATTGCGCACATAAGCGGCATAAGCGTCAGCAGCGCAGCGGTCGGAGAAACCGTCAGCGTAGATGAAACAGAGCAGGCAAAGCTTGACTATCTGCTTGAAATTCTCTATCAGATTCAGGCACGCTCACTGGTTGATAAGGTAGCGGATATCGATATCAGCAATGTTGCGGACCCGACCTTTGAGTACGACGGAAGATTTATCGTAAAGCTCGGCGCAAGGGACAATACTGAGTACAAATTCGGCAAGCTTTTGTCGGCTGTGTCCAAGCTTACGGTTGACGATGCGGGAACAATGGAGCTTTCAGACGGCAATAAGGTTACTTTCAAGCCGAATTAACACTAAATTAAAAAGTTTGTTTACATAACTGCACAAAAATGTATTGACCTGTGAAGAAAAAAGTTATAGAATGTAGCATATCGCAAAAAGCAGTTGCGGCGTATTGTTGCGCCCTTTAATAATTATACTGGAGGAAAAATTATGGATTTCAAAGCCGAAGCAGGCCCTGAAAATGTTGTAACAATAAAAGTCGTCGGTATCGGCGGCGCTGGTAATAATGTCGTTAACAGAATGGTCAAGTCCGGAACTCAGGGTGTTGAGTTTATCGCAGTAAATACCGATAAGCAGGCACTTGCAGTTTCCAATGCAGATCAGAAGATTCAGATTGGTGAGAAGCTCACTCACGGCCAGGGCGCAGGCTCCGACCCCGATGTAGGCAAGCGCAGCGCAGAGGAAAGCCGCAATAACATTGCAAAGGCTGTTGAAGACGCTGATATGGTATTCATCACCGCAGGTATGGGCGGCGGCACCGGCACCGGCGCAGCACCCACTGTTGCTGATATTGCACGCGAGGCAGGCATCCTCACCGTCGGCGTAGTAACCAAGCCCTTCAAGTTCGAGGGTAAGCGCCGTATGGACCAGGCAAACGAGGGCATCAAGGAGATGCTCGGCAAGGTCGACTCTCTGCTTATCATCCCCAATGACCGCCTGAAGTACGCAACCGACCAGAAGGTCACTCTTGCAAACGCATTTGAAATTGCTGATGATGTTCTGCGCCAGGCAGTAACCAGCATTTCCGACCTTATCAAGAACACCGGCTTCATCAACCTCGACTTCGCTGATGTTACCTGCATCATGAAGGACGCAGGCTTCGCACACATGGGCGTTGGCCGCGCAGCAGGCAAGGGCAAGGCAGAGGACGCAGCTCGCATGGCAGTTGCAAGCCCCCTCATGGAGACCTCCATCAACGGCGCACACGGCGTTCTTATCAACATCACCGGCTCTGAGGATATGGGCCTTGAGGATGTCGAAGCAGCAGCAAACCTCGTTCAGGAAGCAGCTCATCCCGATGCAAACATCATCTTCGGTGCAACCTTTGACGAGTCCATGCAGGATGAAATCCGCGTAACCGTCATTGCTACCGGTTTTGAGGAAGCTCCCACCAGCAAGCAGCCCGCACAGTCCGCAGTAAAGCCCGTCGAGGCAATCTTCGAGAAGCCCCAGGGTCTGTTCACCGCAGCAACTGAAAAGGCAGCAGAGAAGGAAGCACCTGCAGCAGCACCCGCAGCAGCTGAGGAAGACCCCTTTGTCAGCATCTTCAAGATTTTCAACGCAAACTGATTATTAATCAATAATAAAACCCCTCTCCAATCGGAGAGGTGTTTTTGTTTTGCTTTTCAGTTGATGTATCTGTCTATTGCATCGTTAAGGTCGGATATTGTTGCTGCATCGCCGGTTTCAACAGCGTCGGTTATACAGTGCTCAAGGTGGTCCTTGAGGATTACTCTTGCGGTGCTGCTCAATGCCGAGCGCACTGCTGCAAGCTGAATAAGCACTTCGGTGCAGTCGCGGCCTTCCTCAACCATACGCTTAACCGACTCAAGATGTCCGATTGCTCTTGCAAGTCTGTTGACTACAGCCTTGCTGTTTGCGTGCTGATGAGGGTGACTGTGGTGGTGATGCTCGTGCGCCTCATGCTCATTAATGTCCTTTGCAGGCTCGTGGTCATGGCAGTGAAGTATTCCGTCACCGTGGTCGTGGTAAAAGCCGTCATCAGGTCTGTGCATATCAATTCCTCCGCAAAAATATGCATCTATAATAATACCGCACAGTTAAAATTGCAAGAAACTGTTTGCGGCTTTTGAATTTTTTGAACGAATTTGTACGGGCTGTATCAAATATTACTGTTATGAGGTGATTTGATGTTAGCTTCGGCGTTGATGATGCTTATTGGCGGAGCGCTTCTGATGCTCAGACTTTCTCCGGGCGGCTCGTTTCCGAGCCCGTTGACAAAGGAAGAAGAGTCTATGTATGTTCAGCGGTGGTTAGAGGGGGATATAGATGCGAGAAATGTGCTTGTTGAACACAATCTGAGACTTGTAGCGCATATCATCAAGAAGTATTACACGCAGACAAACGATGTAGATGACCTTATCTCAATCGGTACAATCGGACTTATAAAAGGCATTAATACATACAGACCAGACAAGGGCGTAAGACTTGCGACATATGCAAGCCGCTGCTGCGAAAATGAGATACTGATGTATTTCAGAAGCCTCAAAAAGACGGCAGGTGATGTGAGCCTTTCCGATGCCATTGATACGGATGCCGACGGAAACAGCCTTTCACTTATGGACATTATCGCGCAGGAGGAAGAACTGAGCGATAGAATAGGCAATTTTGAAATCTGCGGCAAGCTTCGAGGCTATGTTGATTCGGTGCTTACAGAGCGTGAAGCAAAGATAATCAAAATGCGCTACGGGCTTGATAATATGAAGCCGCTCACTCAGCGTGAAACCGCCGAGCTATGCGGAATAAGCCGCTCGTATGTAAGCCGACTTGAGAAGAAAGCCCTTGAAAAGCTGAGAGCTGCGCTCGGTGAGGATGCCGCGCCCGTTTAATCGCACTTGTGCAAGCCGCCGATTTGTGCTATAATTTCAGCAATTGTGTAAAAAGGCGGTGAAAAAGTGAGAATTAAGAAGGCTGTATGGATTGTTTCCATGCTCATAATTGCGGCGGCACTTGTGTTTGTCATTAGTTCTCGCATTAACATCGCATCCGATGTGATTATGGGCGGTGCTGATTCCGTCTTTGTCAAGTCCGACAATCTCAGTAAGCCGCTTGATGATTATGAGAATAAGAGCGATAAGACCGATAAATATGCAAATCTTAATTTCCCGAGCATAGCTAAGGATGAGTGGTATCTCATTCTTATCAACGACAGCAATGTGCGCAAGGACTATGCGCCCACTGTAAGAGAGGTCGGCGAAAGCGGCGTTTATTTCGATGCCAGAGTAATCGACAGGCTTTCGGAAATGCTTGATGCTGCACGCGAGGAGGGCTTTGAGCCGTATTTAAGCTGTGGCTATATGTCATATGCAGCCCAGCAGCAGGCAATCAACGAAGAAGCAAGCAAGCTCGAGGCAAAGGGAAAGTACAGCTACGAGGAGGCTCGCAAGCTGGCGGAGGACTCTGTTGCAAAGCCCGGCACAAGCGACCACCAGACAGGTCTTGCGGTTGATATAACCGATAAGCAGTATGACAAGAACGACTATTCCGTGATGGATAAGGCGTTTTTCGCGTGGCTTGACGAGCATTGCGCAGAATATGGCTTTATTAAGCGCTATCCGAGCAATAAAATTGCCGTTACCGGCTGGGATGAGCCGTGGCATTATCGCTTTGTAGGTATTGAAGTTGCAACATTTATTACCGAAAACGGCATGAGCCTTGAGGAGTTTATTGCTCATTACGATTATCAGAACTGAATACGGCATTATTTTGCACCCATAATAGGTAAATGGGTGCAAAAAATGCTTGCAATGCACATATGTTGGTGTTATTATATCAATGTAAGTTAGCAGGTTTTTTTGAGAGTGGGTCACAGCCCACTCTTTTTGTTGAGCATTTTCAAATTGTTAAAAAGGCGGTTTGTTATGAGCAAGATAACTGAAAAGGTTGAAGCACTGGCAAAACCCATAGTCGAGGAAGTAGGCTGTGAGCTTTGGGCGGTGGAATATGTAAGAGAGGCAGGTACATGGTATCTGCGCGTTTTCATTGATAAGGAAGGCGGAGTCGGCATTGATGACTGTGAAAAAATCAGCCGTGCACTCGACCCCGTTCTCGATGAAGCAGACCCGATTCCCGACAGCTATGTTTTCGAGGTCGGCTCGGCAGGCGCGGAGCGCGAGCTTAAGCGCCCCTCTGATTTTGAAAAATTCCTCGGCTCAGAGGTTGAGGTTAAGCTTTATCAGCCGTATCAGAATAAGAAGTCATACATCGGCAAGCTTGAGGGCTATGAAGACGGCGATGTAACCGTTGACTCGGTAACTCTTAAAAAGTCACAGATTGCGCAGGTAAAGCTGCACATAACGATATAAAATAAAAGGGGTATATAAAAATGAACGCAGAATTCTTCTCCGCAATTGAGGATCTTGAAAAAGAAAAAGGTATTCCCAGAGAATATATGTACGACAAGATTAAGCAGGCAATGCTCGCAGCATTCCGCCGCGATAATCCCGAGTGTGCAGACAATGTAGATATCCTGCTTGATGAGAGCAGAAAGCGCATTGAGATGTTTGTCAACAAGGTTGCTGTTGAGCAGGTTGAGGACTCTGCTCTTGAGATTGAAATCACCGCAGCAAAGAAGATTACCAAGCGCGCAAAGGTCGGCGATACCGTAAAGGTTCCCGTTGAGACCAAGAAGTTCGGCCGCATTGCAGCTCAGGCAGCAAAGCAGGTGATCATTCAGGGCATCCGCGAGGCAGAGCGCGGAATCATTTATGAGGAGTTCACCTCAAAAGAGCACGAAATCCTCACCGGTGTTGTATCCCGTATCGAGCCGAGAACCGGCAGCGTTTCAATCCGCATTAACTCCAACAGCGAGTACACCGAGGCAATGCTTGCTCCCAACGAGCGCATCAAGACCGAGGTTCTCACCGAGGGCGACCGCATCAAGGTCTATGTTGTAGAGGTAAGAAACTCCACCAAGGGTCCCCAGGTTCTCATCAGCCGTACCCATCCCGGCCTCGTAAAGCGCCTGTTCGAGCTTGAGGTTCCCGAAATCTTTGACGGCACCGTAGAAATCAAGTCCATCGCCCGTGAGGCAGGCAGCCGCACCAAGATGGCAGTATGGTCCACCGATGCAGATGTCGACCCCATCGGCTCCTGCGTAGGTCCCAAGGGCGGCCGTGTAGCAAATATCGTTGAAGAGCTCGGCGGCGAGAAGATTGACATTATCAAGTACAGCGAAACTCCCGAGGAGTACATTGCAGCAGCACTTGCTCCCAGCGATGTTGTAAGCGTAACTATGTTTGAAGACGGCAAGAGCTGCCGTGTAATCGTTCCCGACAGCCAGCTTTCACTTGCAATCGGCAAGGAAGGCCAGAACGCAAGACTTGCAGCAAGACTCACCGGCTTCAAGATTGACATCAAGCCCGAATCCGAAGCTTAATTATTAACCAAGAAAGGCGGCAGTCAGATGCAAAATAAAATACCGATGCGGCAGTGCCTCGGCTGCCGTGAAATGAAGCCCAAGCGCGAGCTTATAAGAGCCGTAAGGTCGCCGGAGGGAGCAATCAGCCTTGACTTTAAGGGAAAGGCATCGGGCAGGGGTGCATATATATGTCCCGATAAGGAATGCCTGAAGAAGGCGATAAAGGCAAGAGCTCTTGAGCGAGCCTTTTCCGCACAGATTCCTCCCGAGGTTTACGAGCAGCTACAGGAGCAGATGGAGGCGCAGGAATGAAGACAAAAGCACTGAATTTACTGGGCCTTATGCGAAAAGCCAATGCAGCGCAGATAGGTGAAACCGACACCGGCGCCGCGGCAAGAGCGCAAACGGCAAAGCTTGTGGTTCTGGCAAAGGATGCGTCGGATAACGCGAAAAGTCGTGCCAGAGGCTTTGTGTACGGAAGAAGCATTCCGCTGATAACACTCCCGTTCACAAAAGAAGAAATTTCCGAGTATGTCGGCAAAACCGGCTGCTCGATGGCTGCAATCTGCGATTTAGGATTTGCAGATGCATTTATGAAGATTCTGCTGCAGATATCACCGAACGAATATGCCGAAACGGCGCAAAGCATTGCCGAGAGGCTTTCCCGTGAGAAGCAGCGCAAGCGCGAAAATACGGCGCATGAGAAAAACAAGAGGACAGGCAAGAGGAGGACTAATGCATGAGCATGGTAAAATACAGAGTACACGAAGTTGCAAAGGATTTTAACTCCACATCCAAGGAGATAAGTCAGATTCTGACTGACTATGCCACAACTCCCAAGAATCATATGCAGGTGCTCGAGAGTGAAGAGCTTGATGTAATATTTGAGTACATTACCCAGCATAATCAGGTAGCAAGCATTGCAGATATATTCAATGTAGCACCCAAGGCAGAGGCAAAGCCTGCAGAGAAGAAGCAGGAAAAGACCGATAAGCCCAAGAAAGCTGAGCAGAATGAGCCCGCAGCTGCACCCGCACCCGTCAAAAAGGAAAAGGAAAACAAGCCCCATGTTCCCAGACAGGTTGCGGAAAAGCGCGTAATCGATACCCGCGGCAGCGCAGCAGTCAACATCGCAAAGTACGATGAAAAGTTCGACAATATGGCAGGCGAGCGCGGACGCGACCGTGACAGAAAGGGCGGCAAGGAAAAAATCGTCAACAAGTCAAAGCAGCGTCAGCAGAACCAGGCAGCATCCGCAAAGCGCCGTCAGGAAGAGCGCGATAAGATGCAGAAGCTCCAGCTTGAGATTGCAAAGAAGCAGCAGCTTAAGGTATCCATTCCCGACGAAATCAATGTCGGTGAGCTCGCATCCCGCATGAAGAAGACCGCAGGCGAGGTCATCAAGCAGCTCATTAAGCTCGGCGTATTCGCATCCGTATCCGATGTTATCGATTACGATACCGCAGCACTTGTTGCAATGGAGCTCGGCTGCAAGGTCGAGAAGGAAGTAGTCGTCACCGTTGAGGAGCGCCTCATTGACGACCGCGAGGATACCGAAGAAGAACTCGTCGGCCGCGCACCCGTTGTTGTTGTAATGGGCCATGTCGACCACGGCAAGACCTCTCTGCTTGACTACATCCGTCATGCAAATGTTGCATCCGGTGAGGCAGGCGGCATTACACAGCACATCGGCGCGTACACGGTTGAGATTAACGGCAGCCCCATTACCTTCCTTGATACCCCGGGCCATGAGGCATTTACCTCCATGCGTGCACGCGGTGCAATGGTAACCGATATTGCAATTCTTGTTGTCGCAGCAGATGACGGCATCATGCCGCAGACAATTGAAAGTATAAACCACGCAAAGGCTGCAAATATTCCTCTTGTTGTCGCAATCAATAAGATGGATACCGTCGGCGCAAACCCCGAGCGCATCAAGCAGCAGCTTACAGAGTATGACATCGTTCCCGAAGAGTGGGGCGGTGAAACCATCGTATGCCCCATTTCCGCAAAGACCGGTATGGGCATCGATAACCTCCTTGAAAACCTCGTAATTCTTGCCGAGGTTCAGGAGCTCAAGGCAAATCCCAACCGCGCTGCAAAGGGCGCTGTTATTGAAGCACGCCTTGACAAGGGCCGCGGCCCCATTATGACCGTTCTCGTTCAGAACGGCACTCTCAAGATGGGCGATATCATCATTGCAGGCACTGCTGTCGGCCGTGTCCGTACGATGATTAACGACAAGGGTATGCGTATTACCGAGGCAGGCCCCTCTGTCCCCGTTGAGATTTCCGGTATGTCCGAGGTTCCCAGCGCAGGCGATACCTTCAACGCAGTTGCAGACGAGCGTATGGCTCGTGAGCTCGTTGAGGAGCGCAAGATTCAGCAGAAGAACGCAGCCTTCGGCGCAAACAAGAAGGTCAGCCTCGAGGATCTGTTCAGCCAGATTCAGGCAGGCGAGATGAAGACCCTCAACATCATCGTCAAGGCAGATGTTCAGGGCTCTGCAGAAGCAGTCAAGGCATCTCTCGAGAAGATTACCAACGAAGAGGTACGCGTTAAGGTTATCCACAGCGGTGTCGGCGCAATCAATGAGTCCGATGTTATGCTCGCTGCAACCTCCGGTGCAATCATTGTCGGCTTCAATGTTCGTCCCGACAATGCTGCACGCGACAATGCAACCCGTTCCAATGTAGATATGCGTATGTACCGCGTAATCTATGACTGCATCAATGAGATTGAGGCAGCAATGAAGGGTATGCTTGCTCCCAAGTTCAAGGAAGCAATCATCGGCCATGCCGAGGTTCGTGAGACCTATAAGGTTTCCAAGGTCGGCACTGTTACCGGCTGCTATGTTCTCGACGGTAAGATTCAGCGCGGCTGCTCTGTCCGCGTACTGCGCGACAATGTTGTAGTCCACGAGGGCGAGCTCGCATCTCTGCGCCGCTTCAAGGACGATGTCAAGGAGGTCGCAACCGGCTACGAATGCGGTATGCAGGTTGAGAAGTTCAACGACATCAAGGTCGGCGATGTTATCGAATGCTTCGTAATGGAGCAGATTCAGCTTTAATATTTAATACAAAATGGGCGGTCATTTTGACCGCCCAAAGCTAAATGAGGAAGAATAATATGCCTTCAAATAAACTTGCAAGAACAAATGACGATATCCAGCTTGTGATGAGCAAGCTGCTTCGTGAAATTAAGGACCCCCGAGTAAACCAGGGTATGATAAGCGTCACCAGAGTTGAAACAACCGGTGACCTGCGCTATTCGAAGATTTGGCTGTCCGTAATGGGTCTGCAGAACGAAAAGGAGTTCAAAAAGGGACTCAAGTCTGCATCCGGCTGGCTTCGCCGAGAGCTCGGCAACAGCCTGAAGCTGAGAAATACACCCGAGCTTTACTTTGAGCTTGACCACAGCATTGAATACGGCGCACATATTAACGAGATTATCAATTCACTTGATATCGGCGGCGACGAGGAAGAAGTATGAATTACCGTGAATGCGCCGAATGGCTGAAAAACCACGATAAAATTCTCATAATAACTCATCTTCGCCCCGACGGTGATACTCTCGGAAGCGCGGCAGCACTCTGTTCCGCACTTCGCAGAAGCGGCAAGCAGGCTGCAATGTTCAATAATCCCGAGATTACCGAGAAGTACAGAAAGTATGTTTCCGAGTACATCTGCGATGACTTTGACTATGACTGCACCGTTGCCGTTGATGTTGCAGAGAAGCACATGATTTGCGCAGGCTTTGACGGTGATATTAACCTATGCATTGACCACCACCCGACAAACTCGGGCTATGCCGATAATCTTCTGCTTCACGCTGAAAAGGCATCCTGCGGCGAGTCTGTGCTGGAAGTAATCAAGCAGCTGTGCGGAGATGTAAGCGAAAATGAGGCAAGCCTGCTGTATATGGCGGTTTCAACCGACTGCGGCTGCTTCAGATACGCAAATGTAACCGCCGAAACCTTTGCGGCGGCAAGCGAGCTTGCGTCATACGGAGCGCAGGTCAGAAAACTGAATTTTAACCTGTTCCGTCAGGTTTCAAGAGCGAGAATTACCCTTGAGGGTATGATTTGCGCGGGACTTAAGTTCTACCATGACGGCGCAGTTGTCATAGCAACCGTGACTGAGCAGATGATGAATGATGCCGGTGCAACCGAGAATGACTGCGATGACATTGCGGGTATACCCGGCAAGGTTGAAGGCTGCATTGTCAGCATGGTAATCCGCGAGCTCGAAAAGGGTAAGTGTAAGGTCTCTGTAAGGTCGCAGCCGGTATTCGACAGCTCCGCATTGTGCGCGCGCTTCGGTGGCGGCGGACACAAAATGGCATCGGGCTGCACAATCTATGCCGAGCCGAACGAGGTGCACGAGATGCTCGTAAAAGCACTTGATGAGGTCTGGGAATGAACGGAATTATCCTTATAGATAAGCCTCAGGACTGGACAAGCCACGATGTTGTCGGCAAGCTGCGCGGCATACTGCATGAGCGTAGAATAGGCCACTCGGGAACGCTTGACCCGCTTGCGACAGGATTGCTTGTCGTGTTTGTCGGAAGGGCAACACGCGCGGTTGAGTTTGCCGAGGCTGACAGCAAGGAGTATATAGCAGGATTGCGCCTCGGCGTAGCAACTGATACGCAGGATATAACGGGCAATATTCTCAGTGAATGTGCCGATATTCCGAGTGGTGATGAGCTTTCAGCAGTACTTAATCGATTTATGGGTGAAATTCAGCAGATTCCGCCGATGTATTCCGCAATTAAGATTGGTGGCAAAAAGCTGTACGAGCTTGCCAGAAAGGGCGAAACCGTGGAGCGCAAGCCGAGAAATGTTACTATCTCCAGGCTTGAAATTATGGGCAGGGAAGACGATGACTACATTCTCGATGTTGTCTGCTCCAAGGGCACATATATAAGAACTCTGTGCAACGATATTGGTGATGCACTCGGCTGCGGCGCATGCATGAGCAGTCTGCGCAGAGTAAAAGCTGGTGTGTTTTCAATTGAAAATGCGCATACAATAGACGAAATTCAGGCATTTGCCGACAGGGGTGAGCTTGACGGTGTAATCATTCCCGTGGATAAGCTTTTTGCGCAGTACCCCGAAATCACGGTCAATGCCGCAGATGATAAGAAGCTCAGAAACGGCAATATCATTAAAACCGCTCAAAACGACGGCACTTACCGCGTTTACTCCGAAAGCGGTGAATTTCTGCTGCTCGGTGGGATAGCAGGCGGCAGACTTAAAACGATTAAAAACTTCTTCGAGGTTTAAGATGACAGATAGAAAAAGAGCAATGGCTCTTGGCTTTTTTGACGGTGTGCATATCGGTCATGCCGCTCTTATGAATATGACAAAGCAGCGCGCTGAGGAGATTGGCGCAATGCCGTCGGTGCTGACCTTTGATGTTCACCCCGACACGCTTGTTTTCAAGAAGGAAGTATCTCTTATCAACAGCGCAGTGGGCAGGGAAAATATCATAAGAAACCAGTTCGGCATTGATAATGTAGTGTTTATCCACTTCAATCAGAAGGTTATGCATATGGACTGGCGCGAGTTTATTGACGAGCTCGTTAAGGAGCTTAACATTGCATGGATTGTTGTGGGTCATGACTTCTGCTTCGGCTACAAGGGACTCGGCACTGCTCAGCGCCTTAAGGAATATTGCAGCGAAAACGGTATAGGCTGCGATATTATTGAGCCGGTGTGCAAGGACGGACTGATTGTAAGCTCAACGCTTATCCGCAAGCTGATTGAAAACGGCGAGATTGAAAAGGCAAACGAGTACCTCGGCCATCCGCATATGCTTTCGGATGTTGTGCGCTCGGGCTACCACCTCGGCACCAGAATGGGAACACCGACAATAAATATGAAAATTCCCGAAGGCGTATTGGTACCGCGCCACGGCGTATATGCCGCAAAGGTTATTCTCGAGGACGGCTCGGAGCATATATCCGTAACCAATGTCGGTGTCCGTCCTACCGTCAGCGATTCCGACAGCGTGAGCGTTGAAAGCTACATCCTTGATTTCAGCGGGAACCTCTATGACAGACAGGCACGCGTTGAATTTTTCAGCTTCCTGCGTGATGAGCGTAAGTTTGAAAGCACGGATGAGCTTTCCAGACAGATAGCTATCGATGCGGAGAATGCGCGAGAGTATTTCCGTAAACATAAGTGATTTTTTCAGCAAATACAAGTATTTTGCTGATTTGTAGAATATACTATTGCCCGATGAAACATATATATGATAGTATATCTTCAGAGATATAACTGGGGGATAAACCATGAGAAGCACAAAAACCAGATTTTCATACAAGGTCAGGCGCTTTTGGGCAGCCCTGATGGACATTTTCGGTCCCGTCAAGGTAGCAATATTCGGAATTGTTCTTGTAGCAATTTTAGCGCTTATCATCATGCTCTGCACCCGCTCCTGCGGCAACCCCGAGGCTGAGGGTAAGGTTGAAGGCGGAAGCTCCGACCTGCCGACCAAGATTTCCGAGGTTACGGGAAGAAAGCTGCCTCAGAATGCAAACGAGCTTAAGGCAGAGGCTGACAATATTGCCGCATCGTACGATTACGATAAGGCGATTGCGCTCATTGATGAGTATGAGGCTACATATCCCGACTCAATTGACCTGTCCTCATATAGAGAGCAGATTAAGCTTGATAAATCCTCTGCAGTGCGCTGGGCCGACACAACTCAGATTCCGCACATCTTCTTCCATAGTCTTATTGCTGACACCTCGAGAGCATTTGACGGCGATGAGGATAATGACGGTTACAATCTGTATATGACCACAGTTGACGAGTTTAACGCCATAATGGAGCAGATGTATGCACGCGGCTATGTTCTCGTTGACATTCACGATATGATTCAGCAGGTTACCCTTGAGGATGGCAGCACTGTCTACCGTCAGGGCGATATCTATCTGCCTGCAGGCAAAAAGCCTTTCGTGCTTTCCGTTGACGATGTTAACTATTACAAGTATATGACCGACGGCGACGGCGACGGCTATCCCGATGCAAAGGGCGACGGTTTTGCAAGCAAGCTGGTTATCGGCAGCGACGGAAAGGTAACCAATGAGTATTACGAAAAAGACGGTTCTCTCGTAACCGGCAGCTACGATGTACTTCCGTTGCTTGAGGACTTCGTTGCTAAGCACCCCGACTTCTCTTACAGAGGCGCTAAGGGCATCCTTGCAGTAACCGGCTTTGAGGGCGTTTTCGGTTATCATACGCACCCCGATTGGAAGAATGTGCTGACAGCCGACGAGTACAACAAGGAGGTTGAGCAGGCAAAGGCTGTTTCCGAGGCAATCAAGGCGCAGGGCTGGGTAATTGCATCCCACAGCTATGCGCATTTCGGCTACGGCTCCTGCGGTGACTATGACCTTGCAGCTGATGTTCAGAAGTGGGAAGACCAGGTACAGCCTATTGTCGGCGATACCGATGTTCTGATTTACCCCTTCGGTCAGGATATTGCAGGCGTTGAGGAATACAGCGGCGCAAAGTATCAGACCATGCGCGATGCAGGCTATCGCATCTTCTGCAATGTTGACGCTTCCAGTGATTACTGGGTACAGATTCACGATGGCTATATGCGCCAGGGCAGAATTAATCTTGACGGCTACAGACTGTATCATACACCGAGCCTTGTTGACCATCTGATTGATGCTTCAACGGTAATTGATAAGAACAGACCTCTGCCGGTCCCCGAAATGTAAAAAATTAAACCGTGAGGATTATTCCTCACGGTTTTTTTATTGTTTGTTTGCAGGTCTGTTTTTCTTTGACGAATGACCTCTGCCATGTCGGCGGGAGAGGGCTGCCTTGTTTCTGTAGTAGTCGAGCATTCCGTCATCAGCCTCATAAATGAGCCTGTTAGCAGACCATGTGTTGTCCTCGTGCTTGCGGAACTTAAGCCTTACAAGGTAATTACCGCATTCAGCGCAGCTGAAAACATTCATATAGCGCTGGTCACCCTGATTAATCCAACGCTGAGAGCTCAGCTCAGCGCCGCATTTTGAGCAGGCAAGCTTTACAAGCTTTTCATCTGCAAAGGCCTCGGACTTGCTGATGTAGCCGGGAAATACCAGATGCTCAATGGGCTCGGGACCCGCATTGGCTTCAGCCTTCGCGTTTGACGAACGGAGCGCAAGCACGCGTGTAGCCTCATCATACTGAGCAAGGCCCTCTGCTAAATCGAGCTTTGTGCAGACAAGTGCGGTGTTGTATGCATCACCGAGCGCATCATGTGCAACGCGGGTCTGCTCAATTCCGAAATGCTCCATTGCGGTAGCAAGCGACTTCTGATTTTTATCACCGTCGGTCTGCATATTATAGATAAGCTGAAGATTTACCCAGCCTGCAATCCAGTCCCAGTCAAGGTCGTGGATAATGATGTTCTGCTCCATGATGCCGCGGTCATCGCAGCCCCATGTAAGGAAGGTAACATCATCGCCGCACCATGCACGAAACTGCTCGAATGCATCGCGGAAGCTAAGACCCTTTGCAAGTCGCTCCTTGTCAAAGCCGGTGAGCTTCTTGACCTTGTAGTGCATACGCTTGAAGTAAACGGGCTTAACATCGACCGTGAACTCCTCAGCAGGCTGCATATTCTCGTCCAGCTTGACAGCGCCTATTTCAATTATTTCACCCCTCAGCTTGATGGGCAGGTGGTTAAATACGGCGGATTTGGAGCTCATCGCCTGATTCCACTCAAAATCGACCACAATATAATTCATAAAAACTACAACCTTATTTCATATTACAAAAATGTATTATAACACATCAATGCGTTGTATGCACTACTTTTTTTAATATATAATTGCCCTATTCGGTAAGCTGTGTTATACTTTGCGTATAAACCACAGGAGGCATCAATATGAATATTGCAGTTATATGCGGAGGACTCTCAAGCGAGAGAGATGTTTCTATAACAAGCGGCAGCAACGCTGCACGCGCACTGCGTGAAAAAGGCCATAATGTTGTACTCGTTGACCTGTTTTACGGCTACGAGGGTGAGTATAATGACCCTGCAGAGCTTTTTGAGCGTGAGCAGAAGGATATCAGATACTCCGTAAAGGAGGAAACACCCGATGTTAAGAAGCTTCTCGCAGAGGGTGACGGTTCAAGAATTGGCAAGAATGTAATCGAGATTTGCAAAGCAGCGGATATTTGCTTCCTTGCTCTTCACGGCGAGGACGGCGAGGACGGCAAGCTTCAGGCAACTCTGGATATGCATGGCATTAAATATACCGGCAGCGGCTATCTCGGCAGCGCAATTGCAATGAACAAGGAAATCTCCAAGATTATGTTCAGAGCTAACGGAATTCCCACTCCCGCGGGTATTGTTCTCGAAAAGGGCGCAGCAGAGTATGAAGATGTCGGCTTCCCCTGTGTTGTTAAGCCCTGCTCCGGCGGCTCAAGTGTCGGCACCTCGATTGTACGCAGCCGCGATGAATATGACGCAGCACTTGAAGCTGCATTTAATTTCGAGTCCCATGTCCTTGTTGAAAAGTATGTAAAGGGCAGGGAATTCACCGTAGGTGTTCTTGACGGTAAGGCAATGCCCATTATCGAGATTATCCCCAAGAACGGCTGGTATGACTATAAGAACAAGTATCAGGCAGGTCTGACTGAGGAGATTTGCCCTGCTCAGATTAGCGCAGAGGACACAGCCCGCCTTCAGAAGCTCGCAGAACGCGTTGCTTCGGCGCTGATGATAGATGTTTACTTCCGCGCAGACTTCCTTATGGACGAAACAGACGGCGAGCTTTACTGCCTTGAGGCAAACACTCTGCCCGGTATGACTCCCACCAGCCTTGTACCTCAGATGGCAAGAGAGCTCGGTATGGATTTCCCCGCGCTTTGCGAAAAAATCATTGCAGTTTCAATGGAGAAGTATAAGTAATGAGAGGAATCAGCGTCAAGGAAGCGGCCGCAATAGTCGGCGGTGAGCTTTACGGCACAAAGACTGCGGACAGCGAAATTCTCAGTGTTGTTATCGACAGCCGCAAGGTGCTTGAGGGCAGTATGTTTGCAGCGCTCAAGGGCGAGCGCGTTGACGGACACGATTATATTCAGAAGGCCTTTGAGCTCGGCGCAGTCTGCTGCATAGCTGAGCATCTGCCTGAAAACTGTGACGGCTGTGTAATCGTTGTGCCTGATGTTGCCGCAGCACTTAAGGTGCTTGCAGAAAACTACCGTATGCGCTTCAAGGGCGAGGTAATCGGAATTGCGGGCAGTGTCGGCAAGACAACCGCAAAAGAGATGGTAGCATCTGTGCTTTCAGAAAAATTCAATGTTCTGAAAACCGAGAAAAATCTCAACAACGAGCTCGGTGTACCGCTTACTATTTTCAGAATAGAGCCCGAGCACGAGGTTGCCGTAATTGAAATGGGTATATCCGACTTCGGCGAAATGAGCAGACTTGCAAAGATGGTTCGACCTACAATGGCTGTCTACACACTCATCGGCCACGCTCACCTTGAGCACCTGCACGACCGCGAAGGTGTTCTCAGGGCGAAAACCGAGATGGTCGAGTATATGCCCGACGATGCAACTGTGTTTCTCAATGCGGACGATGACCTGCTTTCGGCATATAGCTGCAAGCAGAACAGAGTGCTCTACGGCACGGGTGCTAATGCAGATGTTAAAGCTGAGAACATTGATACCTCAAGCCTCGTGAGCCTTTCCTGCGATGTTGTCAGCGGCAGCAGAAGCTTCAGAGTAACCGTACCTGCCTACGGCAAGCATATGGTTTATGCGATGCTTGAGGGCGCGGCGGTCGGTATTGCAATGGGACTTAGCGATAAAGAAATCGCAAACGGCATTCTCAACTACGAAACCGTAGGCCGCAGAGCAAATATTTCAGACACGGGCTTCATTACCCTCATCGATGATTGCTATAATGCAAATCCCGACTCCGTTAAGTGCGGCATTGACTCACTCAAGGGCAACAGCGGACGCAAGGTCTGCATTCTCGGTGATATGCTCGAGATGGGCGAGAATAAGGAGCAGCTGCACGCGGGTGTCGGTAAGTACGCAGCTGAAAACGGAGCGGACCTTCTGCTTGCTGTCGGCGAGCTTTCAACCTATACCTGCGAGGCAGCGGATACAATTGAGTCAATGCACTTTGATACAAACTCGCAGCTTATTGAAAAGCTGCCCGAGCTTATTCGCAAGGGCGATACCGTGCTTGTAAAGGCGTCGCACAGTATGAGGTTTGACGAAATTTCCGAAGCACTCAAATTATTGAAATAAAAAAAGAAGCATCTGATTTTCAGATGCTTCTTTTATGTATTACAGTAAAAAGTTTTCAATAAGCAGCAGAAGAATTATACCCGGTATGCCGAGCACACCCGCGACAATTGCGCTAAGCCAGCCTACGGTGATGCTAAGTCCGATAAATCCGCCGAGGTAGTTGAATATAAACAGCATAACAAAGCCGAGCAGGGCATTGATAAGAAGCTTGAATGCCCATTTTATCGGAGTTGCGAAGATTTTTATTATAAGCCAGAGCAGCAATGCTCCGATAACGACATATATTGCAAGATTAAGGCTTTCCATATTATTCTCCTATTGACTCATATTTCTGATATTGGCAACCGCATAGTTGTAGCGTGATTTAAGCGCGCTGATTTCAAAAATACAGGCATCCATCATATCGGGGTCCGTAACACTGTCAAATGCCGAGTATGCGCAGTGCAGCTGAGCGCGGATTTCGCGCATTTCATTCAGACGGCGGTTGTATTCGGCTTTTTTCTGCTTGGCTTCCTTTTTTGTCATGAGAAAAGACTCCTTATCTTTTCTCAATATTATATTCAGCCAAGCCGTGTTTTAATCAGCTGCAGCTATATTTTACCACGGTTATCTCAGCCCGTCTACGGCATAATAGAAACAGACAAAAAAGAAGTCCGGAGAGATGCAAAGAGGTCTAAAAAGACTGTACGGAAAGAATGTCAAGTCTTATCACCCTTGATAAGGATACATTCAGAGCTTTTTTGTCAACCGAATACAGATAGATATAAATTCGGTGGCGGGGACAGAGAAATTCTGTCCCCGTTTTTGCCGTAAAATGCTTGTCTTGATTTTTTGGTAAATATATAATATACTATATAATCTAAGTATTCAAGGAAAAATTACGCAAAGCAGCACAAGATGTTGTATCTGAGAGGAAATACGCAAAATGAGTAAAACGAGCGCTGAATACGGTAACGACAGTATATCTCAGCTTAAGGGAGCTGACCGAGTAAGAAAGCGCCCCGGCGTTATATTCGGCTCTGACGGCCTTGACGGCTGCCAGCACGCAGTCTTTGAGATTCTTTCAAACTCAATCGACGAGGCGCGCGAGGGCCACGGAAATATAATAACGGTTACCCGCTACGAGGATAAGTCCATAGAGGTCGAGGACTTCGGACGAGGCTGCCCCGTTGACTGGAATGCCAACGAAAAGCGCTTTAACTGGGAGCTTGTATTCTGCGAGCTTTATGCAGGCGGCAAGTATTCCAATAACGAGGGCGAGAACTACGAGTACTCTCTCGGTCTTAACGGTCTCGGCTCCTGCGCAACTCAGTATGCCTCGGAATATATGGATGTAACCGTGTGGCGTGACGGAAATAAATATGAGCTCCACTTCAAGAAGGGCAAGGTTGTCGGTAAAAAGGGTCAGGAGCTCAGCATAAGTCCCGCTGACCGCAAAAAGACGGGTACAACCATTCGTTGGAAGCCCGACCTTGAGGTGTTTACCGATATCAACATTCCCGAGGAGTTCTTCAAGGATGTACTGCACCGTCAGGCGGTAGTAAATGCAGGAATTACCTTCAGATTCCGCAACCAGAAGGACAATAAATTCGAAGTAACAGACTATGTATATGAAAACGGTATTCTCGACTATGTACACGAGATTGCAGCGGAAAAGCCGCTTACCGAGCCGTATTTCATAAGCTGCGAGCGCCGTGGCCGCGACCGCGAGGACAAGCCCGAATATAAGGTCAAGCTCTCTGCGGCCTTCTGCTTCTCAAACAAGGTCAACCTTACCGAGTACTACCACAATTCATCATGGCTTGAATATGGCGGCGCACCCGAAAAAGCAACAAGAAACGCATTCGTTTATGCTGTCGATGCCTACATAAAGAAAATCGGCAAGTATCAGAAAAACGAGAGCAAGATAAGCTATCAGGATGTTGCGGACTGCCTTGTGCTCGTAACTAACTGCTTCTCAACTCAGACCTCCTACGAAAATCAGACCAAAAAGGCAATTACAAATCGCTTCATTCAGGAGGCAATGACTGATTTCTTCAAGGAGCGCCTTGAAATTTACTTCATCGAAAATAAGCCCGAGGCAGACAGAATTGCCGAGCAGGTGCTTGTAAACAAGCGCAGCCGTGAGGCAGCCGAAAAGACCCGCCTCGGTATGAAAAAGAAGCTGTCCGGCAGCATCGACATTGCAAACCGCGTTCAGAAGTTTGTCGACTGCCGCAGCCGTGACCCCGAAAAGCGTGAGATTTACATCGTCGAGGGCGACTCCGCATTGGGCGCATGTAAGCTTTCGCGCGATGCAGATTTCCAGGGCATTATGCCCGTCCGCGGCAAAATCCTCAACTGCCTCAAGGCAGACTATGCCCGCATCTTCAAAAGCGACATCATTACCGACCTCCTTAAGGTTCTCGGCTGCGGTGTCGAGGTTCAGGTAAAGGGCAAGAAGGACCTCAATGCCTTTGATATCAACAATCTACGCTGGAATAAGGTCATAATCTGCACCGACGCCGATGTTGACGGCTTCCAGATAAGAACGCTCATACTCACAATGATTTACCGCCTTGTGCCTACTCTTATCCGTGAGGGCTATGTGTATATTGCAGAGTCCCCGCTGTATGAGATTGAAAGCAAGGGCAAGACCTATTTTGCTTACTCCGACAGAGAAAAGATGGACATTGTCGAATCGCTCAACGGAGCAAAGGCAACAATCAACAGAAGCAAGGGTCTCGGCGAAAACGACCCCGATATGATGTGGATGACCACAATGAATCCCGAAACACGCAGACTCATCAAGGTTATGCCCGAGGATGCCGAGCATATGTCACAGATTTTTGACCTGCTTCTTGGTGATGACCTTGCAGGCAGAAAAAATCACATTGCCGAAAACGGATATCTGTATCTGGATATGGCTGATATATCCTGAGCAGTATTGCTGAAAGGAACATGTTCTAAATGGCTAAGAAACAAGCTCCCGAACAGAAAAAATTCAATAATCCCAATGTTATCGGCCTGAGGGCAGAGGTGCTCGAGCAGCCTATCACCGAAACACTTGAGCAGAACTATATGCCCTATGCGATGAGCGTTATTATTTCGCGTGCAATTCCCGAAATTGACGGCTTCAAGCCCTCGCACAGAAAGCTCCTCTATACGATGTACAAGATGGGACTTCTCAACGGCTCACGCACAAAAAGCGCCAATATTGTCGGACAGACAATGCGCCTTAATCCTCACGGTGATGCGGCAATTTACGAAACAATGGTGCGTCTTGCCAAGGGTAATGAAGCGCTGCTTACTCCTTTTGTCGATTCCAAGGGCAACTTCGGCAAGGTGTATTCGCGCGATATGTCCTATGCGGCTTCCCGTTATACAGAGGCAAAGCTGTCGAGCATCTGCGCCGAAATCTTCAGAGATATCGACCAGGACACCGTTGAGTTTGTTGACAATTACGACGGCAGCATGAAAGAGCCGTCGCTTTTGCCCACAAGCTTTCCCAATGTCCTCGTATCAAGCAATACGGGTATTGCAGTCGGTATGGCAAGCCAGATTTGCGGCTTTAATCTTGAGGAGGTCTGCCAGACAACCATCAACTATTTGACCGACCCCGAGTGCGATATCCTCGCAACTCTGCCTGCACCCGATTTCTCCACGGGCGGCGAGATTATCTACGACCGCGCTGAGATGGAAAACATCTATAACACCGGCCGAGGTAGCTTTAAGGTGCGTGCCCGCTGGCGCTATGTGCAGAAGGAAAATATCATTGAGATATACGAAATTCCCTACACCACCACTACTGAGGCAATAGTCGATAAGGTTGCCGAGCTTATTAAAGCAGGCAAGGTGCGCGAGATAAACGATATGCGCGATGAAACCGACCTGAGCGGTCTCAAGCTTGCAATTGACTTAAAGCGCGGCACCGACCCCGATAAGCTTATGCAGAAGCTGTTTAAGCTCACTCCGCTTATGGACAGCTTCCCCTGCAACTTTAACATTCTCGTTGCAGGCAACCCCAGGGTTATGGGCGTTTCCGAGATAATAGGCGAGTGGTGCGCATGGCGTATGGAATGCGTGCGCCGCAGAGTGTACTTTGACCTTACAAAAAAGAAGGATAAGCTGCATCTGCTCAAGGGTCTTGAGAAGATACTGCTCGATATTGACAAGGCAATCTCCATTATTCGCAATACCGAGCTTGAAGCCGAGGTTATACCCAATCTGATGATGGGCTTTGGCATAGACCAGGTGCAGGCTGAATATGTTGCAGAGATAAAGCTGCGTAACATTAACCGCGAATATATCATCAAGCGAGTTTCCGAGACTGAAGAGCTCGAAAAGGCAATTGCCGAGTTGGAGGACATTCTCAAGAATCGCCGCAAGATAAAGAACATAATTATTAGCGAGCTCAAGCAGATAATAAAGAAGTACCCGAGTCCGAGAAGGACCGGCATTGTCTACGCAAACGAAATCGAGGAGCTTGAAGAGGTTGAGCTGGTTGAGGATTACCCCGTAACGGTATTCCTCTCAAACGAGGGCTATTTCAAGAAGATTACGCCGCTGTCCCTGCGTATGAGCAGCGAGCAGAAGTTCAAGGACGGAGATTCGCTCAAGCTGTCATTTGAGTCAAATAACCGCGCTGAGCTGCTTCTGTTCACCGATAAGCAGAAGGTTTATAAGACAAAGCTTTCCGACTTTGACAACACCAAAGCCTCCGACCTCGGTATATATCTGCCGACAAAGCTTGAGATGGAGGACGGCGAGCGCGTAATCACTGCAATCACCCCCAGTGATTATAAGCAGCAGCTTCTGCTGTTCTTCGAAAACGGCAAGGTTGCGCGCCTTGATATGTCAGGCTACGAAACCAAGACAAACCGAAAGAAGCTCATTAACGCATATTCCGATAAGAGCCCGCTCGTTGAGGTAATGCCGATTTCCGAGGAAATCAATGTCGCAATGTTCTCAACCGACGGCAGAGCGCTTGTATTCAATACCTCGCTTCTGCAGCTCAAGACAAGCCGCACAACTCAGGGCGTTGCGTGCATGAGTCTCAAGAAAAACCATAAGCTCAACGCGGCTTCCGTGCTTGAAGCAACAACAATCAAGAACATATCCCGTTACCGCGTCCGCAGCGTTCCTGCGGCGGGTGCGCTGCTCAAGGATGAGGACAGGGGAGAGACCCAGATGTCGCTCATCGACTGATGTGCTATGAAGGCTACAAAAACAAAAGATTATATAATTCAATATCTGCTGGTGGTCATAGGCTCGGCGCTTTTTGCGGCAGGCTTTCAGTTCTTTCTGTATCCCAATGCAATAATCGTCGGCGGTGTAAGCGGCATTGCGATGATTATCAATATGCTCACCGACCTGCCCGTCGGTGTGTTGACCATCATAATGAACATCCCGCTCTTCGTCATTGCGTGGAAGCACTTCGGCACGGGCTTTATCATAAGCTCATTAGTCGGTATGACGCTTTCCTCGGTGTTCGTTGACCTTTTGGCATTGCTTGAAATTGCGCCGACAAGCGATATGCTGCTTGCATGCATAATCGGCGGCGCTGTCAAGGGTCTCGGCCTCGGTATTGTCTACTACGCAGGTGCAACAACGGGCGGTACGGATATAATTGCAAAGTTTATCCGCCTTAAGTTTCCGTATATTAACTTCGGAACAATCGTGCTTGTTACAGACTTTGTGATTATCCTTGCGTTTGCACTCATCTTCGATAAGATTGAGTCGGCAATGTATGCGGTAATCGCAATGTTTGTCGTATCAAAGGTAATAGACCTTGTCCTCTACGGCATTGACAACTCAAATGTCTGCTATATCATCAGCGAAAAGAGCGAACAGCTTGTAAATGACATTACCGATAAGCTCCATCGCGGTGTTACCATTCTCGAGGGCGAGGGTGCTTACTCGCACCAGAGCAAGCAGGTGCTGCTGTGCGTCGTAAAGCGCACTCAGATAAGCGAAATCCGTAAGCTTATCAAGGGTGTGGACGAAAATGCTTTCTTTATCGTAACAGATGCAAAGAATGTGTTCGGTAAGGGTTTTGGAGACATTTCGGATTTCAGCTGAAAAAATTTTGACGGAACATGAAAATTTTGCTTGACAAATGCTAAATGTGTGCTAAAATCGTTAATGTTCCGATGCGGGCATAGCTCATCCGGTAGAGCGCCACCTTGCCAAGGTGGAGGTAGCGAGTTCGAGTCTCGTTGCCCGCTCCATAAAAAACCTCACTGAATTTCAGTGAGGTTTTTTCTTTTTGAAGTTTTAATAAAATAAAAAAACCGCAAGCTATTAAGCTTGCGGTTTCTGGTCGGAGTGGGGAGACTTGAACTCCCGGCCTCTTGGTCCCGAATTTTGTGATTAATGTTTAGTTATGTTAAAAAACCTTTGATATTGTTGACTTTTTTGAATTTATCGTTTACTATCGTTAAAGAAAGTTGTTTACCTTTTAATAAGTTTGTTTACCTATTTGTTTACCTAAAAGCAAAGGAGGGCGCATATGGCATCGATAACCGAACGCAAAGACAAGCATGGCAATGTGGTCAAGTATAAGTTTGTTTGCTGCGTTGGTAGAGACGAGAACAACAAGCAGATATGGCGGTCAAAGACGATAGACCGCCCTGAAGGACTCACACCGGCCAAAGAGCGCAAAGAGGTTAATCGTATAGCTGACGAGTGGGAAGCGGCTCAGAAGGCCGACTACACGCGCACACAGAGCAAATCAAACAAAGAAAATATAACACTGCGTGAGTTTATAGACGGGCATTGGTGGCCCGACCATGTTTTAGACGGCGAGCACACTCCGGGGACAGTTGCCTTTTATAAGCATATGACCGATGATGTGCTTGCGTACTTCGGTGATAAAAAGAAGCTTGCTCAGATTGACGCAGAGGCAATCAAGCGATATATCAAGTATCTGCGTACAGAAGCAAAGACAAAAGCAGGGGGGCCGTTAAGCGCGGCAACAATACAACACCATTTTGCAACGCTTAGAAATGTGCTTGAGTATGCAAAGCGTTTCCATTACATAAAATATGACCCTTGTCAAGACTTGAGCCAAAAGGAAAAGCCGCATAGAGAGAACAAGAAAATTGACTTTTTAACACCGGAGCAGGCTCAAAAGTTTATGGCAGCGTTGAACACTGAGCCAATGTATTGGCGCTGCTTCATGAATGTGCTCATTACAACGGGCCTAAGACGCGGTGAGGCGGTTGGACTTCAATGGGGAGATATTAACCGCGACAAGCTTGAAATCACCGTACAGCGCAATGTAACGATGGATAAGAACGCGGAAAGCAAGGTGCATATAGGAAGCACGAAAACAAAAGAGGCTCGCGTGGTCCCGGTATCTATGAGAGTTTACTCAATGCTAATGCAATTCAAAGCCGAGCAGGATAAGAAGTACGGCACCCTGATGCCAAATGCGTTTATATTCTGCAGCGGCAGCAATCCTTATGCGCCGATATATCCCACGGTCCCGACTCGTTGGCAACGCCGATTTGTTGAACGGCACAACTTGCCTAAAATGTCTCCGCACGATTTACGCCACACCGCAGCAACACTCGCCCTTGAGAGTGGGGCAGACCTGAAACAAATACAAGAGCTGCTCGGACACAAGGACCCGTCAACAACAATGTCATTCTATGCAGGCGTAACGGAAGAAGCAAAGCGCCGAACGGTTGAGGGCATCGAAAGCTTAATAGGATAACACAAAAGCGCCTGCACTTGATTGTGTGGGCGCTCTTTTTGCGTTTTATGCCTCTCTAATGCGTTGTTAAGCCTGCGTAATGCTCGGGTAGGGTAAATACACGCCTAAAGGCTTGTGCGTTTTTGCGTGCATCATAGAGGGCATTTTGAGCGCTGTATGAGATGTGCGCCAATCAGCTCGGCAGACGGAATATCAGCGATGAGCAGAAAACCTATCTGCTTGGCAAACTGTATGAAGCAAGGAAAAACACCAAAGGCGGAGATAGAGGAAACCAATACACAAAAATGGCAAATCCCGAAAAGCAGGAATTGCCAAAAAACAAAAAGACTTCACGAGAAATTGCCAAAGAACAAGGCGTATCACATAGCGAGGTCAAAACCCGAAAAGCAGGATTTGAAAAAAGAAAAATTTCACGGCAACCAGCACACTTCACCAAGTGAAAGTGGTAGCGGCCAAAAAGGCCAAGACCACACAACAAGAGAATCTGTTGCAAAAGAAGTTGGAGTGTCTACAAAAGCCGTAAGGTCAGCGGCAGAGTATGCCAAAGGTCTTGATGCTGCCGAGGAAGTCAGCGCAGGTTTTCGTGAATTCATTTGATTAACAATGTTGTGGTTAAGTAGTTACAAAGCGGTAAAAACGACTATATGTTGTGTTCTTTTCTCTTGACAACACAAGATGCACCACTTATTATAAGCAATGCTAATTAATCAGCTAATCCGAGAAAACTCTGAAGCTGTGCAGAATTTGCACAGCGGTTTTGCGATGAAAGCTCTTGACTTTTTAAGGATTTGGCGCTATAATGTGAACTGTAAAAGTCTACCCAATAGCAAAACCACAGAGCTGCAGCAGCCGGCTCGGTACAATTAAATCGTTCACCGCCTGAGTAAACACGCATCGTAGAGAAGGAAAAGCAACCACAATATATTGATAAAAATCTAAATGTATATAATATAGCACTACATTTTGTGGTGTTTTCTCTTGACAACGCGAAAATTTTTGCTATAATACTCCAGCAATTAGGATATACAGCTCCGGCACCCACCACCACACCGCCGTGAGCCGTACACCACACCGCCGCCGAGGAGGAAGGCTCGGCACATAAACCGATGAAACGAAAAAGGGTATAAAAAAGGGGCTCTCCCATCAAAAGCGCTGCAACGCTTGGGAAAACCCTTTTAAGATGCCAAATCAACCACCACAGATGACTCAACACCATACACTGTTATTACAATACTATAGATGCACACAAATGTCAACATTTTTTTGATTAGGTGCATTGTAGTTAATATGTGAGTAATTTGTGAGCGTTGTAGTGCATCTACAGCGCTCTTTTTTCTTTCAAATACATTTATTTGGAGGACTTGCCGTGATAAGCAAGACAACACACGACACACGAGCACCGAAGATGCTCACAATCAGAGAAGTGGCAGCGACAGGATTGCTGCCGGAACACACACTGCGCACGCTTGTAAAGCAGGACAAGGTACCACACATAAAGGTTGGCAATCGCTGCTATATCGATTATGCCCGTCTTGTCGAGATGCTCAAAGCGCTTTAAGGTGGTGAGACAATGAGCAATACTATTTTTCTCACCCGACCTCGCCTCGTGGGATTACTGCTTGAGTCAGGCATCGAGTGCAAACGCATACCCAACCCATTTAACGAAAAGTTGAACGCCTGGGAGGTGGCAGACACACCCGAAAGCCGCGCAATCGTTGACAGCTTTTATAAGGCTTTGAATGGCGGTGAGCAGCGTTGAAGGATATTCACGAAGTCCTATATCACTTTGACGGCGTGAAGCAGACAGCAAGCAACGAATGGATGGCACAATGTCCGGCACACGATGACCGCAACGCCTCGTTGTCAATAAGCACCGGAAAAGACGGAAAAGCGCTATTTCACTGCCACGCAGGCTGCGAAACTGCAGACATACTCAGCGCAATCGGGATAACATTCAAAGACATAATGCCGGACAAGCCACAGAACAGCGCACGAGCTCCCCGTAAAATCGTTGCTACATATGATTACCCACACGCGCAAAAGATACGCTACGAGCCTAAGAGCTTTGCTTGGAGGCACAAGGACAGCGGCGGCGAGTGGGTGTACAACCGCAAGGGCATACCGCATGAGCTATATATTCGCGGCACTTCGCAGCAGACAATGTATTTTGTCGAGGGCGAGAAAGATGTTGACACTATGGCAAGGCTCGGTTATTACGCAGCTTGCAACGAAGATGGAGCCGACAAAAACGGCAAGGGCAAGTGGTATGACGGATATAATGAGCCGTTCCGCGACAAATCGGTGCGCATAATCGTTGATAACGATGATACCGGCAGAACATTCTCGGCATCAGTTGCAGACCGCCTGACCGGCATTGCAAAGGATATTAAATTGTTCGACCTGCGTGAAGTTTGGGAAGATGCACCCGAACACGCCGACATCACCGACCATTATGACGAGTTTGGAGCAGATGCCACAAATGAAGCACTATTTGAGCTTGAACGGATTGCAAAGATTTGCACGCAACAAGCCGAAAGCAGCGTTGAATTTACGAACGATATACTTGCCGAGATGGGCGCATATACAATCAGCAGTCTAACAGAGGAAGAACGCAGACCTCCTGAATTTTTAGTAGACAACCTTGTGCCTGTTGGACTGACATTTCTGTCCGGCGCACCCAAAATTCGCAAGAGCTTTATGGCGTTGCAGATAGCGGCAGCAGTTGCCACGGGTTTAGATTTTCTCGGTTTCAGCACTAAGCAATGTGATGTTGTGTATTTCGACCTTGAGGGCAGTAAAAGCCGAACAGCTACACGCTCAGAAAAGATGACGCAGCAAGTACCCGATAATGTTTACATGGTACACAAGACGGACTTTAAACTTGCCGATGGGCTCGTTGATACAATTCAAGCCTTGCATAAGCAAAAACCCAACATACGCCTTTTTATCATTGATACATACAGCAGAGCGCGAGGAGTTGTCAAAAGCAGCGGTGCAAATGCTTACGATGCAGATGTTGCACTGCTTGAACCGTTGCAGCGTATGGCGATTGAAGAAGGCATTGCTGTCTTATGTATCCACCACGATAAGAAGGGTGCCGGAATGGTGCAGGACTCATTTGAGCGACTTAGCGGCACAATGGGCATCAGCGGCAGTGCAGACTGCGTTTTAAACCTCGTTGCTGATGGTAAGCGTTTTGAGGGTAAAGCAAAGTTTGAGTACAGTCCTCGCGATGCTAAGGGCGGCGAAATCAATCTGACCTTCAATCCATACCTCTGCGAATGGCAGAAGGATATTTTTGAGGAAAACGACATCATCGGAAATCCAATTGTTGCCTATTGCATTAACAACGCTCCCGAGAAGAACAGGGA
>JAZUJB010000028.1:0-24521 GCA_045642545.1 Oscillospiraceae bacterium | reverse complement strand
TACTCATGCGGGCTGTTGCCCAGAGAAAGGGCAAGAAGGTATCAGTCGATATCATGGACTGATAATATTGAAAAGGGCTACCCCTCGGTAGCCCTTTTAGACTATTTTCAATCACTGCTCCAGTTTGAAAAACGGAGGAATAAAGATGGATAAAAAGCAGTTTATCGAGGCGGGAAAAATCGTAAACACCCACGGTGTGCGCGGTGAGGTCAAGATTCAGGTATGGCTTGACAGCCCCGAGTTTCTGAAGAAATTCAAGACAGTTTACATTGAAAACAAAGCAGTAAAGCTCATAAGCGGCAGAGTGCATAAGGGCTTTTTGATTGCGGTGCTTGACGGAGTTGAGGATGTCAATACCGCAATGTGCTATAAGAATAAAACCGTGTATATCGACAGAAAGGATGCAAAGCTTCCCAAGGGCGCATACTTCCTGCAGGATATAATAGGCGCCGAGGTTATCGACGAAAGCGGCATGAAAATCGGCGTTCTTGAGGATATACTCGAAACACCCGCATCGGATGTGTATGTTGTCCGCGGCGACACAGAGCATCTCATTCCCGCAGTGGACGAGTTCGTCCTCTCAACCGATGCCGAAAAGGGCATCATCACAGTTCGCTTAATCGAAGGTATGTAGGAGAGTTATGTCAACTATGAGAATTGATATAATGACGCTTTTTCCGGATACGATGAATGCAATAATGCACGAGAGTATCTTAGGCAGAGCCGCGAAAAAGGGCATAATTGAAATCAACTGTGTGCAAATCAGGGATTATACCGAGAACAAGCAGTGTCAGGTTGACGATTATCCCTATGGCGGAGGCTGGGGCTGCGTTATGATGGCACAGCCGCTGAAATCCTGCCTTGACGATATTATGTCAACTGTGAAGGGTAAGCGCAGCAGAGTAATCTATATGTCGCCGCAGGGTAAAACCTATAATCAGGAAACGGCAAGAAGACTGCGCGACGACTATGACCATCTCGTGCTTGTCTGCGGACATTACGAGGGCATTGACGAGCGCTTTATCGAGCAGTGCGTTGACGAGGAGATATCCCACGGTGACTTTGTGCTGACGGGCGGCGAGCTTGCCGCAATGGCGGGTGCAGCCTCCGTGTGCAGACTCGGTCCGGGCGTGCTTTCCGACGAGGAGTGCTACACCGGTGAAAGCCATTGGGACGGCGTGCTTGAGTATCCGCAGTACACCAGACCCGAGGTCTGGGAGGGCAGGGCAGTGCCCGAGGTGCTGCTTCAGGGCAACCATGCGGCAGTTGATGAATGGCGCAGAAAAAAGAGCCTTGAGCGCACAATGGATAAGCGCCCCGATATGTTTGAGAAGCTTGAGCTTACGGACAAGCGGGATATTAAGCTTGTCAATGAGATAAAAAAAGAGCGCAGCCGTATGCAGCTTACAGAGCCCGTAAGCTGCAGAATGACGGTGGAGTCTGACCTCGATGACATTATGCTTATCGTGCGTCAGTCGAGAAACTACCTCAGAAAGCACCGCGTTGACCAGTGGCAGGGCGATTACCCCTCGCTTGAGGTCTTTGAGGCTGCTGTAAAGCAGAAGGAATGCTATTCGGTGATGTACGGCGAAAGACTTGCGGGATTTTTCTGCATAACCGAGCTGCCCGAGGCTGATTATGACAGCCTTACCGACGGCAGATGGCATGGCGAGGGCAAGTACTGCACGCTGCACCGCGCGGCAGTTGCGGCTGAATTCAGAGGCACGGGCCTCAGCGATATGATATTCAAGTTTGCCGAGGACCTTGCAAGAGAGAAAAATGCCGAGTGTATGCGCACGGATACCCACCGCAAGAACAAGGCAATGCAGAAGCTTCTCAAGCGCAGCGGCTATACCTACAGAGGAAATGTGCTTGTCAGCAGTGAGCCGGGACACGACCCCGCAAGACAGGCGTTTGAAAAGAAATTATGAGACTTACTAACATTAATGATATAAAAGAGCTTCTCGGCAGACACGGCTTCAGATTTTCAAAATCCATGGGTCAGAACTTTCTGACTGCCGCATGGGTGCCCGAGGATATTGCCGATTCGGCAGAGCTTGATGAAAATACGGGTGTCCTTGAGGTCGGCCCCGGCATAGGCTGTCTCACAGAGCAGCTTTCGATGAGAGCGGGCAGGGTGCTTGCGGTTGAGCTTGACAATGCTCTGCGGCCCGTGCTTAAGGAAACTCTTGCAGACTGCGACAATGTCGAGATTGTTTTCGGCGATGTGCTCAAGCAGAACTTAAATGAGCTTGTGCACGAGAAAATGCCGGGTATGCGCTACGCCGTATGCGCAAATCTGCCGTACAATGTGACAACTCCGCTTATCACCGCGTTTTTGGAGGCAGGCTGCTTTGACACGGTTACGGTTATGATTCAGCGCGAGGTTGCGCGCAGAATATGCGCAAGGCCGGGCACGGCGGATTACGGCGCATTTACGGTGCTTGTCAACTGGTATGCCGAGCCCGAAATGCTGTTTGATGTGCCGCCGAGCTGCTTCATTCCGCAACCCAAGGTTACCTCAAGCGTAATAAGATTGCGCCTGCGCGAAAAGCCTCCCGTTGAGGTAAAGGACAAGGACACCTTCTTCCGCGTTGTTCGCGCCGCCTTCGGTATGAGAAGGAAGACGCTGACCAATGCGCTGAGCGCATCGTTTGGTGAAATCGGCAAGGAAGGCATAGGAAAATTGCTTACAAAATGTGGAATTGACCTAAAAATTCGCGGTGAAGTTCTCTCAATTGGTGATTTTGCAAAAATTGCAGATGCAATTCAGACATTTTTAAACGAAAATTTGTGAGCAAAATGCATTGAATAAAACATACTAAATTGTTAGTCTTATTTATGGTAATTTAGGCAATAATTATATTGTAACTATAGTACAAATTTTGTAAAAATAGTACAAGTTAATACTTCATACGGGTGGTCAGCTGCCCGTGTGATTGCAATAGAAAGGAAAGACTAAATGAGCAAGAAGTATGTTTATCTGTTCTCGGAAGGCAATGCAAAAATGCGCGAGCTTCTCGGCGGCAAGGGTGCAAACCTGGCGGAGATGACCAATATCGGTCTGCCCGTACCTCAGGGCTTCACAATTACCACCGAAGCATGTACACAGTACTATGAAGACGGCCGTCAGATTAATGACTCCATTATGGCTGAAATTATGGAGTATGTTGACAAGCTGGAAAAGATTACCGGCAAGAAGTTCGGCGACAATGAGAATCCTCTGCTTGTTTCCGTTCGTTCCGGTGCGCGTGCATCTATGCCCGGCATGATGGACACCATCCCCAACCTCGGTCTTAACGAGACTGTTGTCGAAACCATCGCAGCAAAGTCCGGCAACCCCCGTTGGGCATGGGACTGCTACCGCCGTTTCATTCAGATGTATTCCGATGTTGTTATGGAAGTCGGCAAGAAGTACTTCGAGCAGCTCATTGATGAAATGAAGGAAGCCCGCGGCGTAACTCAGGATGTTGAGCTCACCGCTGATGACCTCAAGGAGCTTGCAGGTCAGTTCAAGGCTGAATATAAGGCAAAAATCGGCGAGGAATTCCCCGCCGATCCCAAGGAACAGCTTATGGGCGCAATCAAGGCAGTTTTCAGAAGCTGGGATAACCCCCGCGCAAATGTTTACCGCCGCGATAACGATATCCCCTACAGCTGGGGCACCGCTGTCAATGTACAGATGATGGCATTCGGCAACATGGGCGATGACTGCGGCACCGGCGTTGCATTTACCCGCGACCCCGCAACCGGCGAGAAGAAGCTCATGGGTGAGTTCCTCACCAACGCACAGGGCGAAGATGTCGTTGCAGGCGTCCGCACCCCGATGCCCATCTCTCAGATGGCTGACAAGTTCCCCGAGGCATTTGCACAGTTCAAGAATGTCTGCCAGATTCTCGAGGACCACTACCGCGATATGCAGGACATGGAGTTCACCGTTGAAAGCGGCAAGCTCTTCATGCTCCAGACCCGTAACGGCAAGCGCACCGCACAGGCTGCACTTAAGATTGCATGCGACCTCGTTGACGAGGGCATGATTTCCGAGCAGGAAGCCGTTGCAATGATAGACCCCAGAAACCTCGACACTCTGCTTCATCCCCAGTTTGATGCAGCAGCACTGAAGGCAGCTACCCCCATGGGCAAGGGCCTCGGTGCATCTCCCGGCGCAGCATGCGGCAAGGCAGTCTTCACCGCTGAGGACGCAAAGGCATGGAATGAGCGCGGCGAAAAGGTCGTTCTCGTCCGTCTCGAGACCTCTCCCGAGGACATCGAGGGCATGAAGGCAGCACAGGGCATCCTCACCGTACGCGGCGGTATGACCAGCCACGCAGCAGTTGTTGCACGCGGCATGGGCAAGTGCTGTGTTTCCGGCTGCGGCGAGATTAAGATGGACGAGGAGAACAAGAAGTTCGAGCTCGGCGGCAAGACCTACACCGAAGGCGACTTCATCTCTCTCGACGGCTCCACCGGTAAGATTTACGACGGCATTCTCCCCACTGTCGATGCTTCCATCGCAGGTGAATTCGGACGCATTATGTCCTGGGCAGACAAGTACCGCCGTCTGAAGGTACGCACCAATGCCGACACTCCCGCAGATGCACGCAAGGCACGCGAGCTTGGCGCACAGGGCATCGGCCTGACCCGTACCGAGCATATGTTCTTCGATACAGACCGTATCGCAGCATTCCGCGAGATGATCTGTGCCGATACTCTTGAAGAGCGCGAGGCAGCACTTGCAAAGCTGCAGCCCATGCAGCAGGCTGACTTCGAGGGCATCTACGAAGCAATGGAAGGCTGCCCCGTAACCATCCGCTTCCTCGATCCTCCTCTCCACGAGTTCGTACCCACCGAAGAGGCTGACATTGAAGCACTTGCAAAGGCACAGGGCAAGCCCGTTGAGGCCATCAAGGCTCTCATCTCCTCTCTGCATGAGTTCAACCCCATGATGGGTCACCGTGGCTGTCGCCTCGCAGTAACCTATCCCGAAATCGCTGCAATGCAGACCCGCGCGGTCATAAACGCAGCAATCAATGTTCAGAAGAGACATCCCGAGTGGACTATGATTCCCGAAATCATGATTCCTCTGGTAGGCGAGGTCAAGGAACTCAAGTATGTCAAGGATGTAGTTGTCAAGAACGCTGATGAGATTATCGCAGCATCCGGCATCGATATGAAGTACCTTGTCGGTACCATGATTGAGATTCCCAGAGCTGCACTCACCGCTGACGAGGTTGCAAAGGAAGCTCAGTTCTTCTCCTTCGGCACCAACGACCTCACTCAGATGACCTTCGGCTTCAGCCGTGACGACGCAGGCAAGTTCCTTGGCGCATACTACGACAAGAAGATTTACGAGAACGATCCGTTTGCAAAGCTCGACCAGACCGGCGTAGGCAAGCTCGTTGAGATGGCATGCAAGCTCGGCAGACAGACCCGTCCCGGGCTGCACCTCGGTATCTGCGGCGAGCACGGCGGCGACCCCAGCTCCGTTGAGTTCTGCCACAAGGTCGGCCTCGACTATGTCTCCTGCAGCCCCTTCCGTGTTCCCATCGCACGCCTTGCAGCAGCTCAGGCTGCAATCAAGGAAAGCAAGTAAGAGCTGAAAAGTCTTGAAAATTCAAGGCTTCTGATTGTACAATGAATCCCCGTATTAAAAATACGGGGATTTTTTATTTCCTATTGACTCTCACGCAGCGTCATAGTTTATAATAAAAAATGCAAGGAGGACTAAAGCTATGATGACAGTAAATGAAGTAAGCAAATTAACGGGAGTGAGTGTGCGCACGCTTCACTACTATGACGAAATAGGTCTGCTGACCCCGGCTGTGACGACAGAAGCGGGATACAGACTGTATGACAATAAAAACCTTGAACGCCTGCAACAGATTTTACTGTTCAGAGAGCTTGAATTCTCCCTGAAAGATATTAAAGCAATCATCGACCGTCCCGGTTTTGACAGAAAAAAGGCACTGTCAGAGCAGATAAGGCTTCTGACTATGAAAAAAGAGCATTTTGAAAGCTTGATATCTTTCGCAAAGCAAATCGAATCATCAGGAGACTATAGCATGGATTTTAAGATTTTTGATAAGCAGAAAATTGAAAGCTACAAGGCTGAAGCCAAAAAGTCATGGGGAAATACAAACGCATACCATGAATTTGAAAAGAAAACTGCGGATTATTCCGAGGAAAAGCAGGCATTGCTCTCAAACGAAATGATGAGCATATTCAAAGAATTCGGAAACCTGACAGATAAATCCCCGGCAGATGCGGAGGCGCAGAAGCTTGTTAAAAAGCTGCAGGATTTTATTACGGCAAATTACTACACCTGCACAAAACAAATTCTGTCAGGCTTGGGGCAGATGTATGCTGCCGGCGGAGAAATGACGGATAACATTGACGCTGCCGGCGGAAAAGGAACTGCGATGTTTGCTGCGAAAGCGATTGCGGAATGCTGCAAATAGTTCCTTCTTTTCTTTCGTCCAACTCAGGCAGCAATCAAGGAAAGCAAGTAATCCGCGAAACCCTTGCACTGCAAGGATTTGCGGAATAGTCTGATCGCCCTGTAAGAGCGAGAGACTGCAATTAGATATACGATGAAACTCCCTGCATCAAAAAATGCAGGGAGTTTTTTGCGGGTCTTTATTCTATCATCATTGATGATGTTATTTCTGCTGATATAGTATAATAAAATTAGTAACATGATATAAAAGACGTGCAGTTCATTCCGGCATCTTTATTTATGCGGGATGTTAATTTTCAGCGGAAGAAATTTGACAATTCGTGGAATTAACTATACAATCATATAAAATAACCAAGACACCATTCTTTACTTTTATGATGTTGGTGTTTTGCTGTATAGAATGTAGAGGGAAAACAATTGGAACGACAGAAACAAAAGAAACCACTTCGCAAACCGTTAAAAATCACGCTGATCGCATTGGGGGCAATTGTTGTACTTTGCCTTGCTGTAATGGCAATCTGTATGGTACCATTACAGACGGAGGATATTGCTGTCAGTGCAATGCAAACCGAAGACGGAGTTACGGTGCGTGAGCTGGAAGGAACCGGAACGGCGTTTGTTCCGGATAAGACTGCGATTGCCGGACTTATTTTTTATCCGGGTGCCAGAGTGCAAAATGAGGCATATGCGCCGTTGATGCATTCTCTGGCAGAGCAGGGCATACTGGCAGTAGTAGTTGATGTGCCATTTTGCCTTGCGTTTTTTGATGTAAATGCCGCCGATGGTGTAGCGGAACAGTTCCCGGAAATTGATTCGTGGTATGTAGGAGGCCATTCACTCGGCGCGGCAATTGCGGGAAAATATCTTTCGCGCCATACAGATGCGTTGGACGGATTGGTGATGTTTGCAGGCTTTGTTACGGACGATATTTCCGAGGCTGATGTCAATGTTATTTCAGTGTATGGGGATCGTGATGGCGTTCTGACAGGCGGGCTATACGAAAAATATCGCGCTGAACTTCCGGAATCATTGAGCGAATTCGTAATTGAGGGCGGTAATCATGCAGGCTTTGCCTATTACGGTGATCAGATGGGAGATAATGAGGCTGAAATTCCTAAAGAACAGCAGATTTCCGTTACTGCTCAGTATTGTGCCGAGCAGATAGAATCCTATATGATAGAAAAGGAGAACAACAAATGAGTCATTTTACTCTGTATCGTAAGCCGGAAAAATTATGGAAGGAGTTTTTCCTCCCGTTCATATGTCAATTCATACTGGTTGTGCTTGCAATACTGCCGCATAGATTGTCGATTGGATTGGGCGCATTCGTTCTGCCGCAGAGTGAATACCTTGGAGAAATGACATCCCCGACAACAGGCAGATTGGTTTTTGCTGTGTGCGCAATGCTGGGGTGCTTCGTGCTTGGTTACATAGCTCACATTTTTGCGCAAAAAGATAAGGATCTGCCGGCATTTCTTATCGGCATTTTTGCTGGTACCTTGCTTTGGCAGTCTCTTGGAGAAGATTTGTGGCATTTCGGTATTTATGTGGATGGCACTCTGGTGAATTTTCTGAAACTGGAAAGCATTCAGGTACTGCCTATCGTACTGCCTGTATTAATTGCCGTGCTTTTCGGAATGCTGCACCACAGCTTTGATTTCGGTGTATTATGTGTCATTGCTTCTTTCCTGTGTAACTGGATGGGACATTATTGCTCTCACGCGACATATCCCCTTGTAGCGGGCATTATGGACATTTCTAAATGGTATGTCATTTCCGGCATAGGATTTGGCGGAGCTTTGTTTTTACTGGGACTGTATCTCGGAATAGCGGCTTCTGTTGACAGGAAGGGGAGAATGTTCTCATCTATTATCTGCTACCTCGGCATTGCCATATTCGTATTCGGCATGATTGGATAGGCGGTCAAAACCGCTTCATTTTTCTCTGCCGTAATCATTTTGAAATGATGCTGCAGGCAACAGCGTGACTGAATTAAGTACGGATTACTCCTTTTCTTCCAACCAATACAGGAAGCAATCAAGGAAATGAAGTAATCAGAATCTTTGCTTAGTTTATAAGAGCAAGATAAATTCAATAATAACAATCACATCACCCTCGAGTGATGTGATTGTTACTTTTATAACAGTGTGGCTGTATAATAGCAACAGATTATTTATATATGAAAAAACAATTGAGTTTTTGATGCTCTGATTGTATAATGTTCTCATAAAATCTATTATTAAGTGAGGTATAACATAATGGCAAAGATAGATTTGACAGCTTATGGCATTTTCGGTGCTGAGGAAGTCGTATATAACCCTTCTTATGAAGCACTTTTTGAGGAAGAAATGAAGCCCGAGCTTGAAGGCTTTGACAAAGGTCAGCTGAGCGAGCTTGACGCAGTCAATGTTATGACCGGCATTTACACCGGCCGTTCACCTAAGGACAAGTACATTGTCATGGACGAAAACTCCAAGGACACCGTATGGTGGACCTCCGACAGCTATAAGAACGACAACCATCCCATGGACGAGTCCGTATGGGCAACCGTCAAGGACCTTGCGGTTAAGGAGCTTTGCAACAAGCGCCTGTTCGTTGTTGACGCATTCTGCGGCGCAAACAAGGACACACGCATGGCAGTTCGCTTCATCGTTGAGGTTGCATGGCAGGCTCACTTCATCAAGAATATGTTCATCCAGCCCTCCGAGGAGGAGCTTGAGAGCTTTGAGCCCGATTTTGTTGTCTACAACGCATCCAAGGCAAAGGTAGAAAACTACAAGGAGCTCGGTCTCAACTCTGAGACCTGCGTAGCCTTCAACATCACCTCCCGCGAGCAGGTTATCATCAACACCTGGTACGGCGGCGAGATGAAGAAGGGTATGTTCTCCATGATGAACTACTATCTGCCCCACAAGGGCATTGCAGCAATGCACTGCTCCGCAAACACCGATGTTAACGGCGAGAACACCGCAATCTTCTTCGGTCTCTCCGGTACCGGCAAGACCACCCTTTCCACCGACCCGAAGCGCCTGCTCATTGGCGATGACGAGCACGGCTGGGACGATGACGGCGTGTTCAACTTCGAGGGCGGCTGCTATGCAAAGGTCATCAATCTCGATAAGGACTCCGAGCCCGACATCTATAACGCAATCAAGCGCAACGCTCTGCTTGAGAATGTAACTCTCGATGCTGAGGGCAAGATTGACTTTGCTGACAAGTCCGTTACCGAGAATACCCGCGTTTCCTATCCCATTGACCATATCAATAACATTGTCCGTCCCGTTTCCGCAGCACCCGCAGCAAAGAATGTAATCTTCCTGTCCGCTGACGCATTCGGCGTACTGCCTCCCGTTTCCATTCTGACTCCCGAGCAGACTCAGTATTACTTCCTGTCCGGCTTTACTGCAAAGCTTGCAGGCACAGAGCGCGGCATCACCGAGCCTACTCCTACCTTCTCCGCATGCTTCGGTCAGGCCTTCCTCGAGCTGCACCCGACAAAGTACGCTGAAGAGCTTGTCAAGAAGATGCAGGCAAACGGCTCCAAGGCTTACCTCGTAAATACCGGCTGGAACGGCACCGGCAAGCGCATCTCCATTAAGGATACCCGCGGCATCATCGATGCAATCCTCGGCGGCGATATTCTGAACGCACCCACCAAGAAGATTCCTTACTTCAACCTCGAGGTTCCCACCGAACTCAAGGGCGTTGACACCGCAATCCTCGACCCCCGCGACACCTACGAAGACCCGAGTCAGTGGGAGGAAAAGGCAAAGGACCTCGCAAGCCGCTTCATCAAGAACTTCTCCAAGTACGAATACAACGAAGCAGGCAAGGCACTTGTTCCCGCAGGCCCTCAGCTGTAAGCTGCTAATGAAATAATCAGAATCCGGTAATACATAAGCTGTATTACCGGATTTTCTTGTCCTTTGATAAGTATATCACGGTACTTGCCGTCATAAATTATCAACGGGTGATAATATGAAAATTAACTGGAAGCAGTTGGGCATTGCTGTTGCAATACCGCTCATTGTCGGCGGACTTGCCACCTTGCTGACAAAGGACAATATGATAATGTTCGAGGTAATTGATAAGCCTCCGCTTGCGCCGCCGCAGTGGCTTTTCCCCGTGGTATGGACAATTCTGTATATTCTGATGGGCGTTGCCTCGTATCTTGTATACAAATCGAAAGCCCCGTCTGCCGAAAAAACGGCGGCTTTGGCATTTTACGCAATCCAGCTCGTTTTCAACTTTGTGTGGAGTCTTATTTTCTTCAACCTTGAGAATTATCTGTTTGCGTTTGTGTGGCTTTGCGCGCTGTGGCTGCTCATTGTGATAACAACGGTGCGGTTTTTCGGAATAAACAAAACTGCGGGGTGGCTTATGGTACCGTATATTCTGTGGGTTACATTTGCAGGCTACCTCAATTATGCCATTTATATGCTGAACTGAAAGGCGGTTAAATAACCGCCGTTTACTTAACCGAAAATTTACAAATAGCTCGTTGTAAATAAACCGCTATGATGGTAATATCAAGCCATAAATATCCGTCAGGCGCATGAGCGGATGAAATTCAATAACTAATTGCACTTTGAACGGATTTGTGGTAAAATACCTGCATTGAAATAAAGATAAATAATTTCTGAAAATTCAGGAAAGAGGTTTATACAATGAAAAAAGCGAAAATTCTGATAATTGCACTTATCGTGGCGCTCTGCCTTTGCCTTACCGCCTGCAACTTTGCAGGTATGTTCGGCGATGATGTCAAGGAAAATCCCATTGTTCAGAAGGACGACGAGCAGGATAATCAGAAGGGCGACGACGAAAAGGACGGCGCCAAGGATAACGATAAAGATAACGGCAAAGGCGGCTCCGACTCTCAGCAGCAGAGCAACAACAATTCAAGCAGCAATAAGAATAACAGCAGCAACAAAAACAACAACAGCGGCTCAAACAGCAATTCAAGCAGCAATTCAAGCAGCAATTCCGGTTCTAAGCAGGATAACGGAAGCAGCAGCTCAAACGACAACGGCAATAACGGCGGCTCCGAGCAGGAGGAATACATCAATCCTGACCCGATGCCTACAAGAAAAGCATCGTCAAGCAATCTTCAGCAGAACTGATAAAGATAAAATAACCCCCGTAATCGTGAATTACGGGGGTTTTAGTATTCTGTTGTTAAATTTAAGGCGAGCATTGACGAAATAAATAGTTGGTTATAGAATGGCAATATAGAAAAAACGGCAATGTGCGCATAATATGCCGAACGCGGCTGCGCTCGGCAGGGGAGAAGCTATGGGTATCAATGCTTTGAATAAAAAACTCAATAAGGCATACGGCGGCGCGGTTACTGCCTCCTTAGAGGATAACTGCATCGTTCTGCGCGGCAGCCTCGATAAATGGGAGGATGTTGTTGCCGCAGGTATGATGTGCGCAAAGCCGCATTCCGACCGCCATGTGGTTAATGACATCGTGTTCACGGGCGCGGAGCCTCAGCCTATGCGTTTGCCGAGCCTTAAGGATGCGGCACTTGAGGGGGATACCCCCGATGTGCTCATCATCGGCGGCGGCATTTCCGGCTGTTCGATTGCTCGCGAGCTCTCAAAATATAATCTGAATATTCTGCTGCTTGATAAGGAGGCAGACCTTGCACTCGGCGCTTCGGGCAGAAATGACGGCGAGGTGCACCCCGGCGTTGACCTTTCCCGCGGCTCACTCAAGCACAAATATATCCGCCGCGCAAATAAAATGTATGACCGCATCTGCTCGGAACTTGATGTTCCGTTTAACCGCACGGGGCAGTATGCGTGCTTTAAGGATAAAAAGCTGCTGCCGCTTATATGGCTGCACACCATATACCGCAGATATGTTGACGGCATTGAGGACACACGCGTGGTGCTTGCAAAAACAATTCGCAAGACTCAGCCCAATCTCAATCCCGAATTTGTATTTGCAATTTCGAATCCCTCGTCGGGCTGCGTAAGCCCCTATAATCTTGTCATCGCTTATGCGGAAAATGCCGTTGCAAACGGTGCAAGAGTATCGCTTAATACCGCAGTAACGGGTATGAAGCTTGAAAACGGAAAAATCGTAAGCGTTGAAACAAACCGCGGCACGGTGTATCCGAAGCTTGTAATAAACTGTGCGGGCGTGTTCGCTGACGAGGTCGCGCGAATGGCAAACGACCGATTCTTTACCATTCACCCACGCAGAGGCACAAATTCGATTATCGATAAAAAGGTCGGTGTAAAAATGACCTCAATTGCCTCGGTTGTCGGTGCAAGTACACCCGGCAAAACGCACACAAAGGGCGGCGGAATCCTGCACACGGTGCATGATAATCTGCTTGTCGGCCCCGATGCCGTTGAGACATGGGAGCGGGAGAATACAGCAACGAATGCCGACAGCATCGAGAGAGTGTTCAACAAACAGAAAATAACCTTCCCTGAGCTGAGCGAGCGGGACATTATTACATACTTTACGGGTGTTCGCGCACCTACCTACGAGGAAGATTTTGTAATCGAGCGCGGCAGAAAAACCGAGAACATCATTCATGTCGCAGGTATTCAGTCGCCGGGACTCACAACCGCGCCCGCAGTTGCAGAGGATGTAGCCGAAATGGCTGTTAATGCTCTCGGCGGCGCTGATAAAAACGAAAGCTTTAACCCGATTCGCCACGCACCGCCCCATCTTGCAAAGATGAGCGATGAAGAGCGCGCGGCACTTATTGCGGAAAATCCCGACTACGGCGTAATTGTCTGCCGCTGCGAGGAGGTAAGCCGCGGCGAGATACTCGATGCGCTCAATTCACCGATATGCGTTCCGACGGTTGACGGTATCAAAAAGCGCCTGAGACCCGGTATGGGTCGTTGTCAGGGCGGCTTCTGCTCACCGTTGGTAACGAAAATAATTGCCGAATATCTCGGCGTACCGCTGACGGAGGTCAGAAAATCCTCTGCTGAATCGGCAATTGTGTTTGAAAGCGCGAAGGGAGGCTGCGGCAATGACTGATTATGATGTAATTGTCATCGGCGGCGGCCCTGCAGGCCTTGCAGCCGCAATTAAAGCGCACGAAAACGGCGCAAGAACTCTCATTATTGAGCGCGAGGAACGCCTCGGCGGTATGCTCAAGCAGTGCATCCATGACGGCTTCGGCTTAAGCCGCTTCGGTGAAAGGCTTGCAGGCCCCGAATATGTCGAGCACTTTATGGATAAGGTGCGTGAGAATAAAATTGAGGTTATGCTCAGAACCTTTGTTACGCGCATTGATAAAACAGATGACGGCTTTTGCGTTGTAACCGTAAACAACGAGGGCCTTAAAAAGACAAAAACAAAGAGCCTCGTGCTTGCAACGGGCTGCCGCGAGCGCACGGCAAAGCAGGTACTTATCCACGGAACGCGCCCTGCGGGTGTGTTCACGGCGGGCACGGCTCAGCACTTTACAAACAGACTCGGCGTTATGCCCACAAAGCGCTGCGTCATTCTCGGCTCGGGCGATATCGGCCTTATTATGGCGCGCAGACTGACGCTTGAGGGGGCGGAGGTTCTCGGTGTTTACGAGATTAACCCCACGCCGTCAGGCCTTACGCGTAATATCCATCAGTGCCTGCACGACTACGATATTCCGCTTTATTTAAGCCACACGGTAACGCGCGTTTTCGGTACCGACAGACTTGAAGCGGTTGAAATCTCTGAGGTTGACGAAAACTACAATCCGATTGAGGGCACTCAGCAGAAAATCGAATGCGATGCGCTGATTGTTTCGGTCGGACTCATTCCCGAAAACGAGCTTGCCGAGAGCATCGGTGTAAAGCTTGACAGCCATACAAAAGGCCCCGTCTGCGACGGCCAGCTTATGACAAGCGTGCCCGGAGTTTTCTCCTGCGGCAACGCCCTGCATGTAAACGACCTTGTCGATTTCGTGTCCGCCTCGGGCGAGGAGGCAGGCGCAAATGCAGCGCACTATGCATCAAGGCTTCAGCGTAAGGTCAATATCAATTTCGGCAGCGAGTTTCTTTATCTTGTGCCGCAGCAGCTTGACCTTGAGGCAGATAACTCGAAGCTAACCTTCTATTTCCGCTCAAAGCAGGTGCGCGGCAAGAGCAGACTTTCGCTTAAGCTTGACGGGAAAGAGGTATGGAAGCGCAATTACCCGCTTTTAAGACCGCCTGAGATGCAGCAGATAGTGCTCGATATGAGTAAGCTTGAGCTTAACGAGGGCTCGGATATCCGTTTTGAAATCGAGGTGGCGGAATGAAAGAGTTTAACTGTATAGGCTGCCCCCGAGGCTGCCTCCTGCATGTTGAGGAGGAAAATGGTGAATTTGCCGTAAGCGGCAACAGCTGCGAAAACGGCAGACGCTTTGCAATATCCGAAATGACCGCGCCGAAGCGCACCATATGCTCCGCGGTAAAAACCGTGTTTCCCGAGGTGCCTGTGCTGCCCGTGAGAGTGTCGGCGGATATTCCCAAGGAAAAGATTTTCGAGGTAATGCAGGAGATTAACAAGGTTGTGGTAACGCAGCGTATTGACCGCGGCGATGCTGTAATCAAGAATGTTCTCGACCTCGGTGTGGATGTAATTTCGACAAGCGATGTACTTACTCAGAAAGAATTTGTACACATATAAAATGGAGGACTTGTAATGGACAGACCGCTTATTCTGACATATGATATCGGCACGCAAAGCTCCAGAGCAATTCTTGTCGACAAGCAGGGCAATATCGTTGACAAGGTGCAGAAAAAGTACAAGGAGCCCTATTTCAGACAGCATCCCGGCTGGGCAGAGCAGAAGACCGACTTCTACTTTGATAATATGTGCGCTGCAAGCAAGGAGCTTTTAGCACGCAATCAGGACAAGGTCGGCGATATAATTGCCTGTGCAATCACGGTTATCCGCGATACACTGGTATTCCTCGATGAGAATAACGAGCCCACACGCGATATTATCCACTGGCTCGATGCCCGCAAATGCGAGTTTGATGACCCGTTCCCCTGGTGGAAGAAGATTGCCTTCGAGGTAATCGGCATGGGCAAGGGCACAAAAATCGGCTACCGCACCTCCAAGGTTAACTGGGTGCGTCAGCAGCAGCCGGAGATATGGGAGAAGACCAAGAAAATTGTCTGTCTGCCGGCATATCTCAACTTCCGTATGACCGGAAGACTTGCCGATACTCCCGCAAATACAATTGCGCATATCCCCGTGGACTATAAAAAGAAAACATGGATGAAGGAAAACGACCTCACTCGCTGCCTGTTTGATGTTCCGCAGGAAAAGCTCTATGAGCTCATTCCCTCGGGCGAGGTACTCGGCTATATAACCGAGGAGGCAGCGGTACTTTCAGGCGCACCCGTTGGTCTGCCCCTTATCGCAACGGGCGCGGACAAGGCCTGCGAAACTCTCGGCCTTTCAGTTGCAAGTCCCGAGAAAGCATCAATTTCCTTCGGCACAAGCTCGACAATCGAGATGTACTCGGAGAAATACTTTGAGCCTCAGCAGTTCTTGCCCTCATATCCTTCAGTAATCAACAAGGCATGGAATCCCGAAATTCAGGTGTTCCGCGGCTTCTGGATGCTCAGCTGGTTCATCAAGGAATTCGGCCAGAAGGATAAGGATGAGGCGGAGGCACTTGGCATCTCCGCAGAGGAGCTGCTCAATCAGCGCGCAGCGGAGATCCCCGCAGGCTGCAACGGCCTTATGCTTCAGCCTTACTGGACTCCCGATGTGCTCAAGCCCGACTCCTACGGCGCAATCATCGGTTTTTCCGACTACCACACGAGATATCACATCTACCGCGCAATTATGGAGGGCATCTGCCTTGAGCTTTATATGTCCATGAAGTCCATGGAAAAGCGCGGCAACAAGAATATCAAGGAAGTGTTTGTCGGCGGCGGCGGCTCCAAGAGCGACCTAGCCTGCCAAATTCTTGCCGATACCTTCGGTCTGCCCGTAAAGCGCATACATACGCACGAGGCCTGCTCGATAGGCGCTGCAATGGTAGCGTTTGTCGCCAAGGGCGAATTTGAAAGCTATGACGACGCAATTAAGAGCATGGTACATGAAAAGGATGTGTTTATGCCCATCCCCGAAAACCATGAAACCTATATGAGTATATACAATAAGGTTTACCGCAAAATTTACAGAAATGTAAGACCGCTGTACGCCACAATGAATAACCTCAAGGAAAGGAATATGCTGTAATGAGCCACAAACCGTACAAGGGCTTCGAGCCCAAATGGGTAACCACGCCCGCACCCGAGGGCAGCTACCGCTCAATCTTCCGTTGGGGCGACCCCGAATTCTTCAAGGTTCCCAAGGAATCACTGTATAATATGATGAAGGAGGTCTTCAAGCTTACAGACGAGGACTTCAGGGAATACTCCGATGATATCGGCTTTGACCAGGTCGACCTGTCCGACCACCCCGTAAAGCTTGCTGCCGAGCACATTGACGCTCTGCGCGAGATAGTGGGTGAGGAGGGAATTTCCACTACCGATTATGACCGACTGAGCGTTGCCTACGGCTTTACCGCATATGATGTTCTGCGTCTGCGCCATAAGGTAATCGACTCCGTTCCCGATGTTGTCCTTTACCCTGACACCACCGAGCAGGTCGAGAAAATCGTTGCATATGCAACAGAGCACGACATTCCTCTGTATGTCTACGGCGGCGGCAGCTCCGTCACCCGCGGCGTTGAGCCCGTCAAGGGCGGCATCTCTCTTGATATGCGCAAGAGATTTAATAAGGTCATTTCCTTCAACGAGATAGACCAGACCATCACCGTTCAGGCAGGTATGTCCGGTCCCGACCTTGAAAAGACTCTGCAGAACGCGCCCGAGCTTTTCGGCGCAAAGCGTCAGTACACCTGCGGCCACTTCCCGCAGTCCTTTGAATACTCCTCCGTCGGCGGTTGGACAGTAACCCGCGGCGCAGGTCAGAACAGCACCTACTACGGCTGCATTGCTGATATAGTTCTGTCCCAGAAATACGCAACCCCCATCGGCACCATTCAGACCAGCCACTACAGCCGCGAGGCCTGCGGTCCCGACCTTAATCAGATTATGATGGGCTCAGAGGGTACCTTCGGCGTTCTCACAGAGGTAACTCTCAAGGTGTTCCGCTGGATGCCCGAAAACCGCAAGCGCTTCTCCTACATATTCAAGACATGGGACGATGCCATGAAGGCAGCGCGCGAGATGATGCAGCACGAGTGCGGATTCTCCTCCGTATTCCGTCTTTCCGACCAGGAGGAGACCAATATGATGCTCCGCCTGTACAATGTCGATGACACACCGCTTTATCCGCTGCTTGACAAGCTCGGCTACAAGGATATGGAGCGCTGTCTGTTCCTCGGCTTTACCGACGGTGAAAAGGGCTATTCCAAGAATGTTGCAAAGAATATCCGCAAGATTGCTCTTAAGCACGGCGGTTTCCCGCTTACGGGCTATGTAACGAAGAGCTGGGAGACCGGACGCTTCAACGACCCGTATCTGCGCGATACCCTTATGGACTTCGGCATCACAACCGACACCCTCGAATGCACAGTAAACTGGTCCAATATGGAGCAGGTGCATCTTGATGTACGCAAGGTATGCCATGCGCTGCCGAATACCGTTGTTACAACGCATATGTCCCACTGCTATCCGCAGGGCGCAAATCTGTACTTCATCTTCCTTACCAAGATGCAGGACGAGAAGGACTTCAAGGCATATCACACTACCATTCTCGATGCAATCCAGCGCAGCGGCGCATCAATCAGCCACCATCATGGCATCGGCAAGATGTTTGCTCCGTGGCTTGAGGGCTATATCGGCGAGAAGGAATACGGCGTGTTCCGCGTGCTGAAGGATTACTTCGACCCGAAGTACAATATGAATCCCGGCGGCACCATCAGTCTCGACCTCCTACCCGAGGAGAAGAAGTCCGACAGACAGTATACCGATTACAAAGAGCAGGCAAAATTCGATTGATAATTCATCAATGTTTATACAAACCGGCTGAGTATGTCTCAGCCGGTTTTTCTTCATTTTTATTCGGAACGGACAAAGCCGAAAAAATAGACAATGATTTTTAAATATTTTGTGCGTTTTGTAAAAATGATAGGAATATATATATAAATGCATTGCATTTCGGACTGATTTGTTGTTAAATATTACTGTTATATATGTTGGATTATTGCAATTTTTTTCAAGAGGAAAATCTATGGAATGGTATATAACCGCACTTACGGCAATCGGCGGATTTGCCTTCGGAACTCTGGCTGCGTATATCAATTATCGATTAAGCCGCAGCAGAATCGGAAGTGAAAGCCTGCTTGCCGTTATGGCTACAAATTTTGCAAGGCTGCTTGTGGATGTCGTTGCGCTGACTGCGGCATTTCTCGTAAGCCGCAAATTTGATTTGCCGCTTTTTGCAGCATTGATTTCCGTGGCTGTCGGCCTTTCGGTCTGCGGAATTGCATTTCTCAAGAGGCTTACCAATGAAATCAAAGCAAACGATGCTTATGATAAGGACGGAGGTGAATGAGCTTGTCAGAATTTTTCAAGAACTACTTGGCACCTACAAAGACAGTGTATTCAATGTGGATTATTATGGCGGTAATAGTACTGTTTGCCATAATATGCACGCGTAAGCGCAGCGCAGTACCCGGCTTCCTGCAGAACATAGCTGAAATGGCCGTTTCGGGAATTTACAGCTTTTATGAGGGCGTTCTCGGTCCGCAGAAAACAAGAAAGTATTTCCCGATAATTGCAACCTTCTTCATATTCATCATAGTCTGCAACTACTGTGGTCTGCTTCCCGGCTCGGGCGAGCTGTTTACCGTACCTACTTCAATTCTCGCGGTAACGGCGGCGTTAGCTGTAATATCCTTTGTACTTATTCAGTCACAGGGTATTAAGCATCACGGCATCGGCAAATATCTGCTGACCTTCTTCAAGCCTGTCGCACTGCTTGCACCTATCATGATACTGGAGCAGTTTATACGCCCCGTATCCATGGCACTGCGACTTTACGGTAATATCTCGGGCGAGGAGCTTGCGGCAGAAACGCTGTTCGGACTGTTCCCCATAGGTCTGCCCATCGTAATGCATGTATTGAGCCTGCTGTTCTGCTTCATTCAGGCAATGGTATTCTCAATGCTGATGGCAGTATTCCTTGACGAAGCAACTTCAGACGAAGAATAAAAAATTTACACATATACTTTTAGGAGGAAACAACAAATGAGTATCGCACAAGGTCTTATAGCAATTGCCGCAGCACTGGCAATCGGCCTTTCCACCATCGGCACCGGTATCGGTCAGGGTCTTGCAGCAAGTAAGGCACTTGAGGGTATGGCACGCCAGCCCGAAATGAAGGGCCAGCTGCAGTCCGTAATGATTCTTGCAATGGGCTTCATGGAAGCACTTGCAATTTACGGTCTTGTTATCGCATTCATGGTTCTGGCAAAGATGTAATCATTATCCGAGAATTAACCGAAAGGAGGAAAACTGATTGGTTTTGGATATAGTCGGACTGCTTATCAGCGTGCCCGAGTTTATATGGACAATCATTAATTTCTTCCTTCTTATGTTCCTGCTTAAGATATTCCTTTACGACCCCATCCTGAAGGTGATGGATGAGCGTAAGGCCAAAATCGAAGCTGATTTCGAGGCGGGTCGCACCGCCGAGAAGGCACTGGCGGAAAACAGTGAAAGCCTCAAGACCGAGCTTGCAAAAAGCGGCGCTGAAGCGCGCGAGATGATAAGCGAGGCAAGAGGCGTTGCCGAAAAAGCAAAGGGCGAGGTCGTGAGTGCAGCTCACGCTGAGGCTGCAGGCATCCACAAGAATGTCCGTAAGCGTGTCGCCGATGAGGAAGTTGAGGCAAGAAAGACAGTTGAGGACAGTATGCCCGAGCTGGTTGCCCTGCTTTCGCAGCAGCTTCTCCACAGCGACGAAGCGTCGGAGGATGCTGAGCTTATCAGTAACTGCATTAATACCGCTAAGGAATAAATTCAAAATACAGGACTCCGGGAAGGGAGGGATAGCAAGTGCTTGAATTTTTACACAGCGTTCCTGATATCATCTGGAAAATCGTAAACTTTATCATTCTGTTCGGTGCGCTTGGCTATCTGTGCCGGAATCTGCTGAAACAAATGTTTAAGGGCCGCCGAGATGAAATCGGCGAAGAACTTAAGGCTGCAGAGGAGGCCAGAGAAAAGGCCAAAACTCTGGATAATGATATGGAAAAGGCCCGCCTCGAGAACGAAGAGCGCAAGGCCGAAATCTTAAAGGGCGCGGCAGAGCAAATCGAAATAAACAAGCAGGCAGCCGAGGCTGCAGGCAAGAGCGAGGCAGAAAGCCTGATAAGCAACGCATCCAAGAGTGAGGGCGAGCTTCGCGACGAAATGCACAGCCGTGTAAGCGCCGACGCAATGCGTCAGGTTGCGGCAATCACCGGTGAGGTGCTTCGCAAGGGAGGCTTCGAGTCCTCCAAGCAGGCACTCAACGACAGATTTATTGAACAAATTAAAGAATTGGTATCGGCTATGCCGAGTGATATTTTGAATATGAACGAACTTAAGAAACTTGACATTTCAATAAAGAGCGCAGAACCTCTTTCTGACGAGGAAATGAAGAAGCTGACACAGATAATCTGTGAAACCTTCATCTCCTGCCACAACGAGGTTGACTCCGACCTTATCGGCGGCGTTCGTATGAAGGTCGGCGATACCGTATACGACGGAACTCTTGCACATCAGCTTGACAAGCTCAGCCAGGATGTCGAGAGCAACACCCGTCAGTCAGACAAGGAAATGCAGTCCATTGCCGAGGGCATCAAGCAGCAGCTTGCCAAGGTCAAGGACGACATTGATGTATTCCAGACCGGCGAGGTCGTCACTCTCGGTGACGGTATCTGCCGTGTATCCGGCCTTGCCGATGTTATGGCAGGCGAGATGCTCGAGTTCCCGAACGGACTCAAGGGCATGGTACAGGACCTCGAGAAAGAGAATGTCGGCGTTGTTCTCCTCGGTGAGTACAGCCGCATTCAGGAGGGTGACCCCGTACGCCGTACCGGCCGTATCATCGAGGTTCCCGTCGGCGAGTGCATGATAGGCCGCGTTGTTGACGCAATGGGCAAGCCCATTGACGGCAAGGGCCCCATCAAAGCCGAAAGCTTCAGACCCGTTGAGAGCCCTGCTCCCAGCGTTATCGACAGAAAGTCCGTATCCGTACCTATGCAGACCGGCCTCAAGGCAATCGACGCACTGGTACCCATCGGCCGCGGTCAGCGTGAGCTCATCATCGGCGACCGCCAGACCGGTAAGACCGCAATCGCCCTTGACGCAATCATCAATCAGAAGGGCAAAGATGTTATCTGCATCTATGTTGCAATCGGTCAGAAGGAATCCACCATTGCAAATGTTGTCGAGAAGCTCCGCAAGGAAGGCGCAATGGATTACACCATCGTCGTATCCGCAAACGCCTCCGAGCCTGCACCTATGCTGTACATTGCTCCTTACGCAGGCGCTGCAATGGGCGAGTACTTCATGTACAAGGGCAAGGATGTCCTCATCGTATACGATGACCTCAGCAAGCAGGCAACCGCTTACCGTGAGATTTCTCTGCTTCTCCAGAGACCGCCCGGACGCGAAGCATACCCCGGCGATGTCTTCTATCTGCACTCCAGACTTCTTGAGAGAGCAGCCCGTCTCAGCGAGGAGGCAGGCGGCGGCAGCATGACCGCACTGCCCATCATCCAGACTCAGGCAGGCGATATCTCCGCACATATCCCCACGAATGTCATCTCCATCACCGATGGTCAGATATTCCTGGAATCCGATCTGTTCCACTCAGGCGTCCGTCCCGCAATCAATGTCGGTCTGTCCGTATCCCGCGTCGGCGGTGCGGCTCAGATAGCGGCAATGAAGCAGGTTGCAGGCCGTCTGCGTGTTGACCTTGCACAGTACCGCGAGCTTGCATCCTTTGCACAGTTCGGCTCTGCCCTTGACAAGGCAACCCGCGACACTCTGCACCGCGGCGCCCGTATGACCGAGATACTCAAGCAGGGTCAGTACTGCCCCATGTCGGCACCTGACCAGGTAATCGCAATCTTTGCAGCAAGCGAAGGCTACACCGACGACATCGAGCTTTCCGACATCGCACGCTTCGAGGCTGAGGTAATCGAGTATGTAAACCGCAATTACCCCGAACTCAACGGCGAGATTATGAGCGGCAAGAAGCTCAATGCCGACCAGCAGGCAAAGCTGCGTGCATGCATTGAGGCATTTAAGAGAACATTTTGATGAGATTAACTGAAAGGAGGGGCTTAAATGGCTAATATGCGAGCCATAAGGACGCGAATTAAAAGCGTCAAGAATACTCAGCAGATAACCAAGGCCATGAAGATGGTGGCGGTAAGCAAGCTGCGCCGCACTCAGGCGGGCATGATGGCTTCACGCCCCTTCTCCGAAAAGAGCCAGGAGGTATTGAATACTCTGCTGGCAGGCGGTTCAGGACTTGACAACCGCTTTATAAAGCCTCGCAAGGAGGTCAAAAAGGTCTGCTATGTGCTCTTCGTCGGCAACCGCGGACTTTGCGGAATGTACAACAGCGCAATTATGCACTTTATGCAGGATATTGCCGAGAGCGAAACCCGTCCGTACTGCGTGGTCGTATGCGGCCGCTGGGGCAAGGATGTCATTGCAAAGAGCAATATGCCCGTGCTTGAAACCTTCTCTGAGCTAAGCGATACACCCAATGCAGTAGAGGCACTTGATGTTTCCGAATACATCAAGGATTTGTATCTCAATGGCGAGGTCGACGAGGTACATCTTGTTTACCAGCGCTATATCTCAGCTCTCAGGCAGGAGCCCTGCAGTGAGCAGCTTCTGCCCGCAAAGCCCGAAACCACCGAGAACAATGGCGGCAAGGTGTTCGTTTTTGAGCCCAACCCCGAAAGCGTTCTCGAGAGCGTAATGCAGCTTTATATCAACAACAAGGTTCTTTCCGTAATGCTGGATGCAAAGTGCGGTGAGCACAGCTCCAGAATGACGGCAATGACCGCAGCGACCGACAGTACCAAGGAGCTCATCGACGAGCTCGGACTGTCGCTCAACCGCGCACGCCAGGCGGCGATTACCACGGAAATTTCCGAAATCGTCGGCGGTGCAGCAGCACTCAAAAAGAAGAAATAACCCCTAAATGTAGGAGGTATCCGAATGGAAAATGGCATCGTCAGAAGGGTAATAGGCCCTGTTGTAGACGTTCAGTTTCCCTCCGGCAAGATGCCGGACATCTATAACGCAATAGAAGTAGAGCTCGAAGGCCGTAAAATCGTCATGGAGGCAGTTCAGCACCTCGGCGATAATAGCGTTCGCTGCATCTCTCTTTTCTCCACCGACGGTATGTCCCGCGGCTGCCGCGCTGTTGATACAGGCGCACCCGTAAAAATGCCCGTCGGCGAGGAAACCCTCGGCAGAATGTTCAATGTCGTTGGCGAGCCCATCGACGGCAAAGGCCCCGTAGCCGATGCAGAGTATCTGCCCATCCACCGTCAGGCTCCTGCCTTCACCGATGTAACCCCGTCAACCGAGATGCTGGAAACCGGCATCAAGGTCATCGACCTGCTTGCACCTTACTCCAAGGGCGGCAAGATAGGTCTGTTCGGCGGCGCAGGTGTCGGCAAGACCGTTCTTATCCAGGAGCTTATCCGCAATGTTGCTTACGAGCACGGCGGCTACTCCGTATTCGCAGGTGTCGGCGAGCGTTCCCGTGAGGGTAATGACCTCTGGAACGAAATGACCGAATCCGGCGTTATCAACAAGACCGCGCTGGTCTTCGGCCAAATGAACGAGCCGCCCGGAGCGCGTTTGCGTGTTCCTCTGTCCGGCCTCACCATCGCAGAAAACTTCCGCGATAAGTCCGGCCAGGATGTTCTGCTGTTCATCGACAACATCTTCAGATTTACTCAGGCAGGCTCTGAGGTTTCCGCACTGCTCGGCCGTATGCCCTCCGCAGTTGGCTACCAGCCCACCCTTGCAACCGAGATGGGCGCTCTTCAGGAGCGTATCACCTCCACCAAGGACGG
>JAZUJB010000027.1:0-3459 GCA_045642545.1 Oscillospiraceae bacterium | reverse complement strand
CTACATAGCAAAGAAGCTTGGCAAATCCGTTGAGGAAATCATGCCTTCGCTGGACAACCTCGTAAGCTACGGTGTCCTGCGCAGAACGCTGGACAGAACGCTCAACGAGGATGTATATTTCCTGAACATTTTTGCTCCCGGGATTCTGGAAAATATGGTCGACAAGGAAGAGCTCCTTGCCGCACATCCCGAGGTTGGCCGCGCATTTGAGGAATACACCCGAATTCGTATGGCAACCATGGCACCGCTGCTTCCCAACGGCTACGGTCTTATGCGCGTAATCCCCGTTGAAAGCGCAATCAAGGATAATCCCGATGCGCATCCATACGAGAAAGTCTCCCACTACCTCGACAAGTACGACACCTTCTCCGTTTCTACCTGCTCCTGCCGTTCCTCCCGTACCTCTTTAGGCGACGGCTGCGGTCATCTTGCAGAGGATATGTGCGTTCACCTCGGTAAAGGCGCAGAGCATTACATCCGTTCCGGACGCTCCCGTCAGATAACCAAGGAGGAGGCTCTTGAAATAATCCAGCGTGCAGAGGAAAACGGCTTCCTGCACGATATTGTAAACATTGATGATGCCGGCGACAGTGCAGCAATCTGCAACTGTTGCGCATGCGCATGCTTCGGTCTGCGCACCGGTCTTATGTTCGGTGCACGCGATGCTATCCGTTCCAACTATGTTGCTGAAATTGACGAGGCAAAGTGTGTTGCCTGCGGTCAGTGTGTTGAGGTCTGCCCCGGCAATGCACTGAAGCTCGGTCAGAAGCTCTGCTCAAGCGATAATCTTACCGCTCCCAAGTACACAAAGCTGTCTGAAACCTTTGCAGGCAAATCCGCATGGGACCCCGACTACCGCGAAAACCGCGAGGACACCCTGCCCTCCGGTACCGCACCCTGCAAGACCGCATGTCCTGCACATATCGCAGTTCAGGGTTATCTGAAGCTGGCTGCTCAGGGCCGCTACACCGACGCCCTTGAGCTTATCAAGAAGGAAAATCCCTTCCCCGCTGTCTGCGGACGCATCTGCAACAAGCGCTGTGAGGATGCCTGCACAAGAGCAAGCGTCGACGAGGCTGTTGCACTTGACGAGGTCAAGCGCTTCATCGCTGATCACGACCTGAACGCAGATACCCGCTACATTCCCAAGATGGTTAACCAGATTGGCCGTCCCTACACCGAGAAGATTGCTATCATCGGTGCAGGCCCCGCAGGTATGAGCTGTGCTTACTATCTCGCAAACAAGGGTTACCCCGTAACCGTATTTGACCGCAATCCCGTTCCCGGCGGCATGCTCACTCTCGGTATCCCCTCCTTCCGTCTTGAAAAGGACGTTCTGAATGCTGAAATCGACATTCTTAAGGAGATGGGTGTTGAGTTCAAGTGCGGCGTTGAGGTCGGCAAGGACATCACCATCCAGCAGCTGCGTGAGGAAGGCTACAAGGGCTTCTACCTTGCAATCGGCGCACAGAAGTCCGCACCTCTCGGCGTTCCCGGAGAGGACCTCAAGGGCGTATTCGGCGGCGTTGACTTCCTGCGTGAAGTAAACCTCGGCAACAAAGTCGAGCTCGGCAAGAAGGTCGCAGTCATCGGCGGCGGCAATGTTGCAATGGATGTTGCAAGAGCAGCAATCCGCCTCGGTGCAGATGTAACCGTCGTTTACCGCAGAAAAGAAGAAAATATGCCCGCTGACCCCGAGGAAGTTGCAGAGGCAAAGGCAGAGGGCGTTAAGTTCGTATTCGAGCACAAGCCCGTTGAGATAGTCGGCAAGGGCGGCAAGGTCAGCGCACTCAAGTGGGATTCAGGCGAGGTCAAGGCAGACTCTGTCATCTGCGCAATCGGTCAGAGAATTGACTGGGGCAAGCTCGATATCGGTGAGCTCAAGACCACCGAAAAGGGCACTGCAATTGCGGATGCACTCACCTATCAGACCGCACAGCCTGACATCTTCGTCGGCGGCGATGTCTACACCGGTCCTAAGTTTGCAATCGACGCAATCGCAGCAGGCAAGGAAGCAGCTATCTCCCTGCACCGCTATGTACATCCCGGTCAGACACTCACCATGGGCCGCGACCGCAGAATTTACCGCGAGCTTAACAAGGACAGAGTCCTGCTTGATGTTGCACAGTTTGACAGCACCAAGCGTCAGATGCCCGGCTACAATGAAGCAAAGGCAAACACCTTCTCCGACGCAAGAGTTTCCTTCACTGAAGAGCAGGTACGCAAGGAAACCTCACGCTGCCTCGGCTGCGGCGCAACAAAGGTTGACGAATACATGTGCCTCGGCTGCGGTCTTTGCACCACCAAGTGCAAGTTCGACGCAATCAAGCTCAAGAAGGTTCGCAACTGGCACGCTGGCACCTTTGAGACCATGCCCATCAAGGTCGTTGAGGGTGTTCTGAAGAAGACCGGCAATGTCATCAAGAAAGCGGTTACCAAGTAATGCACGAGCTTGGCTTATGCGATGCGATGCTGAGAAAAATCAGAGAAATCGCAAAGGAAAACGATGTTGAAATAATAAACAGCGTTACGGTTGAGGTCGGCACTCTGTCTGGCGTTGTCCCCAGATTTCTGACAGACTGCTGGACCGCCGTAACAGACGGCACGGAGCTTGCGGATACGAAAATGATTGTTGAAACCGTTGACGGCGAAGCCAAATGCCTCGATTGCGAGGAGGTATTTGTAGCTGATCTCAACAATCTTAAGTGTCCGAAATGCGGCAGCGACCTGCTCGCTCCAGTATCCGGTGTAACGCTCACGATTAAAGAAATCGAGGCGTGCTGAAAAAATGCTTAATCGGTGTGGAAATGAATTTCCACACCGATTTTTTAGTACTTAAGTTCATATAATAGTTCAATCTGTTTTGAAACTAAAAGTGTTATTGCAGTATTCCCTAATTCTGCATAAGAAATTTAATGGGTCTACCACTTTCCTGAAAGCATTAGTTGCATCATTAAATGATCTTATTTCAATATTGGGAGAAAAATTATCTTCAGTATATTCTACAAACCAATCCCAATATTGTGAATGAGACAAAATAGCATCTATGATTCTTACTTTAATTTCATGATCATAATAGTTCATAATTACCTCCTATTGTCCTGTTGTATCTTTGGAAATTGTACACCAATTAACACTGCTCTCCATAATTAAAACACTCGTTTATCGTGCTAATGGTACAAGTAACTGCCGCTCATGTGAGCGGCAGTTTGTTATTCCTCTATTTCCTTTGCGAGAGCGTTGATTTCTTCAAATACCTTAATAGCTTCATCAAAGTTTTGCTTTTCATCTGTATACAACAAGTTCTTGTGAAGCTGCTCATAATTGCTTCTCGCAGTGCTGTTAAACTTATCTTTCCACGAATCAAAATCATACGACCCGAGAGGGGAGTAGTCCTTAGGCGTGTTACGCTTTTCCAGGTAAAAAGAGTCGGTCTCTTTTGTGAGTTGAACAAGACGC